>JACRHE010000130.1 GCA_016217695.1 Nitrospirota bacterium
CAAAATCTATACTATACACGTACCTCAATAATCTTCATTGTATCATTTCCGAATATGTCCACGAAGCATGACTCTATGTCCGCGGATAAGATAGATTTTTCTTTCAACGACTTCGGCTGAAATCAGATCCTCCATTTTCCCCTCCTGTTAGTTGCAGCCCGCAGCCATCTCTTCTATTCCTCCTCGCCCTTATCTCATCCCACATCCTCCCTTCCACCATCCTGCCCGCCTTCCTCCTCCCGCCCCTCCCCCAAAGAGTGTCCTATGTCTTTATGAGTTGAACCGGAAATTATACGCAGCCTGGCAAGGAGAGGCCTGGCATAGCACAGCCCCTTATATAACGGGGGAGCCTGCTGTCAGCCTTTATTCTGTCGCCTCTTTTCGAGCTCAGCGAAAACATCATCATGGGTAATTCCCTCTTCTGCCATCAGGACAAGGCAGTGGAACCAGAGATCCGCCAGTTCATGGATTATCTGATTCCTGTCCCCGGCCTTTGATGCTATGATGACCTCCACTGCTTCTTCTCCGATTTTTTTGAGAATCTCGTCTCTGCCTTTTGCAAGGAGGGAGGCGACATACGACTCTGCTGTCGGGTTGGCCTTGCGCTCAAGAATAACCTTCTGGATATCGTCGAGTATCATGTCTTGCCGTAGACATCTTCTTCCGAGAAGGCCTTTCCCGTAATCTCTCTGCCCTCTATGTCTGTGAAGAAGCAGGACCTGTGGCCTGTATGGCAGGCCCCTGGTCCCTTCTGAATTACCTTTATCAGCAGGGTATCCCTGTCACAGTCATAGAGGATCTGCTTCACTTCCTGAACGTGGCCTGAGGATTCACCTTTTTTCCAGAACTTCTGGCGGGAGCGCGACCAGAAATGCGTATAGCCTGTTTCGATCGTTTTTTCCAGGGATGCTGAATTCATATATGCCATCATGAGGACTTCGTTGTTTTCAGCGTCCTGTATGATTGCCGGGATCAGGCCGCTCTGGTCGTACTTCAATTGAGGTATATTCATAATGATCTGGACTCCTAAAGTTTATAACCGATTTTACGCAGAAATTCTTTTCTGTGGGCCTTGTCCGAAGGCGTTTCTGTGCCGCGCGGAGAAAAGCCGTCTATGATGCCCATGATCCCCCTGCCCTGGGATGTCTCGGCAACAATAACCTCTATGGGGTTGGCAGTTGCGCAGAAGATGGTGCATACCTCCGGGCAGTTCTTTATCTGGTTCAGTATATTGATGGGGAAGGCTCCCCTGAGGATGATGCAGAATATATGCCCGGCGCCTATTGACTGGACATTTGCTATGCAGGCTGCCGACAGCTCCTCATTATTGCCTTCGGTCCTGATGAGGCACGGCCCGGAAGCCTCTGTGAAGGCGATCCCGAATTCAGCCTGAGGCACGGTTGTCGCGATGATCTCATAGAGGTCCTCAATGGTCTTTATGAAATGAGACTGCCCGAGTATGAGATTACATTCACCTGATATTTCGATCCTGACGGTTTTTATTTCCATGGCTCTCCTCCCTGAATTCCCTGCCTTTACTCTCCATATCGATATGCTATAATGAAAATAAATTTTTCCGGAGATGTCAAGCAATAAATGGTGCGTTCCCTTCTATTATCCCTTCTCCTTTTTCTAATGCTGCCTTCTGCATCTGAATGCCAGACCATATCAGGTCCTGAAGTCAGACTGCTGAATAATGATGTTTTCGTCTCCTTCTCTCTCAATCTCGACGGCGCTCACATCCAGGGGCTCAAGCAGGGGATTGATAAGGAGTTAAAGCTGCATATCGACCTGTTCAGGGTATGGAGGTCATGGCCTGATGAATTCGTGCTCGGCAAATTCTACACCAGGACTCTCAGGGCAGACCCTATAAAAAAGGAATTTGTGTCAACTTCCTTTGACGGCAGTGTGATCGTTGAAAAGAGGTTCCGCTCTTTCGAATCAATGGTCGACTGGGCCCTGACGGTTAAGGATCTGAAGCTTACTAATATGCGCGAGCTTGATCCTGGCCAGTATTTTGTGAGGATCACGATGGAGTCAAAGGTGCGAAGGCTTCCGCCTGTGATCGGCTATTTCCTTATCTTTCTTGCTGAAAATGAGTTCAAGATTATGAAAGAATCTGCTCCTTTTTCATTTGAGGGCAGCAGGTGAAGAGATTGCGTTTTACCTTCGGCATTGTGACTCTCATCCTCTTTTTTCTCCTCGTTTTTGGAGCAGAACTCCATTACATGGCGCTTGAAAATGTCCTGTTTTCGACCAAGCTGCTTATCTTTGTCCTGCTGAACCTTACACTGATCGCTCTTCTTGTGCTGGTTTTCTTTGTAGGGAAGAACCTTGTGAAGGTCTATCTTGAGAGAAAAAACAGGGTGCTGGGATATAAGTTCAAGACTAAATTCGTCATTATCCTCGTGGTCCTCACGATGATCCCTTCCATATTTCTTTTCATTGTGTCCAGCGGGGTTATTACGAATTATCTGGACAGGTGGTTTGATCCCCAGATAAGACAGCCCCTCAACCTGTCGGTAGAGATAGCAAAGGCCGCATACGAGACAGAGCGCCAGTCGGCATTATCATACGCCAAAGCGGTTGCCTCCAACAGACCGGTGCCTGAAAACTTTACTGCCAGACATGTCACAGTTCTTCCTGAAGATGCCTCTGAGACAATGAAGGCAGGATTTGAGGGAAAGGCAGATGTCGAGGTTATAACTTCATCTCAGGGGGATATGCTCAGGGCAGTCGTGCCTAAATACCAGGGGGGCAGGCAGGCAGGAGTTATTATTGTTGAAACCTCTGTCAGCAAAGATATCAGCAGAAATGCAGAAGCAATTAACGAGGCGTACAGGAACTATCTTACATTAGAATCGTGGAAGACTCCCATAAAGGCAAATTATCTCCTTATCCTCGGATTTTTTACTCTGATGACTGTTTTTATGGCTCTATGGGTGGCGCTCAGGATAGCCCGCGGCATCACAGATCCGATCCAGACGCTTGCCCAGGCAACTGAACAGGTCGCGAAGGGAAATCTCGATACCAACATCGATATTCACCGTGAGGACGAGATAGGTCTTCTCGTTATTTCATTCAATAATATGGTAAGGGAGTTGAAGGAGAACAAGGAGTCGCTTCACCGCACCCTTACAGAGTCCGACAGGCGCAGGCTTATCATCGAGAATATCCTCGAAAACGTCAATTCAGGTGTTATATTCCTTGATGCAGCCGGCAATATCCTGACTGTCAATGGAGCTGCGTGCGCGATCCTCGATATTTCTCCTGCGGATATACTGAACAGGAACTATTCGGTCCTGCTCTCCATGCTTAAGTCGGAAGAGCTGAAGGAGACTGTGAAAAATATAAGGGTCAAGGAGTTCAGGGGTCTGGAGAAAGAGGTGAGGGTGACAGCCGGAGATCGGAGGGTTCTCCTGAGGATTTTTATTACCACCATCGGAGATCCGCAGAACTTTATGGGAACCCTGGTTGTCTTTGATGACCTCACCGAGATTGTGCGGGCACAGAAGGCTCTGGCATGGGAAGAGGTTGCCAGGAGGATCGCACACGAGATCAAGAATCCGTTGACGCCTATTAAGCTCTCTACCGACCATATGATGAAGAAATGGCAGAACGGTGATGAGGATTTCGGACAGGTCTTTGAGCGGTCGACAAAGACGATTATCAAAGAAGTGGAGAGTCTCAAGAGGCTTGTGAATGAATTCTCGCGGTTCGGCAAGATGCCGGAGATCAACAAGACTCCCTGTTACATGTCGCACATCCTTGAGGGGGTTGTAAATCTTTACACGGACTATAAGGGACTGGAGATAGCTTCTTCGAAGCAGGATGACGAACCGCTTGTTGAGGTGGATGCAGAGCAGTTCAAAAGGGTTATAATAAACATCGTGGAAAATGCGATTCAGGCAATGCATGGCAAGGGTACGATCCATATATCTCTTTACCATAACAGCGCCGAAAACAGGGTATACATTGATATAGCTGATAACGGCCCGGGCATCCGCGAGGAGGACAAGGAAAAATTGTTTCTTCCTTACTTTTCAACCAAGAAATACGGCACCGGTCTAGGCCTTGCGATCGCCAGCAGGGTTGTGACAGAGCACCGGGGATATATCAGGATAAAGGACAATAAACCCAGTGGATCAATTTTCACGATTGAACTGCCGATGAGGGAGGGATAAATGGCAAAGGGCGTTGTGCTGATAGTGGACGATGAGGAAGGCATCAGGTCGACCCTCTCAGGCATTTTTGAGGATGAGGGATATGAGGCGGCCACTGCTGCCTCAGGTGAAGATGCCGTTCGTGTCGCGAAGGAGACGAATCCGGATGTCGTTCTTCTGGATATATGGATGACAGGAATGGACGGCATACAGACGCTGGAGGAGCTCAGGGCCGGCAATGCCGAACTGCCGGTGATTATTATCTCGGGCCATGCAAACATCGAGCTTGCTGTCAAGGCGACCAGGATGGGGGCCTATGATATACTCGAGAAACCCTTGTCTATGGAAAAAGTTCTTCTGACTGTCCATAGGGCGCTTGAGAAAAGAAATCTTGAATTAGAGAATAGATCTCTCAGGGAGAATCTGCTCAAAAAGTGCAGGCTTGTAGGAAATTCACAGAAGATAACACAGCTCCGGGAGCAGATAAAGATGGCTGCGGCCAGCAACAGCAGGGTTCTCATTTTAGGGGAGAGCGGCTCAGGAAAAGAGCTTGTTGCCCAGCTCCTTCACGAAAACAGCCTCCGGACCGGCAGGCCTTTTGTTGAGGTGAACTGTGCTGCAATTCCGCAGGAGCTTATTGAGAGCGAATTGTTCGGACATGAAAAGGGCTCTTTTACCGGCGCCTTTGAGACGAAAAAAGGCAAGTTCGAGCAGGCTGATAACGGCACCCTTTTTCTTGACGAGATAGGTGACATGTCATTGCAGACCCAGGCAAAGGTCCTGCGGGTTATCGAGACTCAGGAGTTCCAGCGAGTGGGAGGAAACAAGAACATCAAGGTGGATGTCAGGATTATCTCGGCAACGAACAAGGACCTGGGAGAGGAAGTGAAGAAGGATAATTTCAGGGAAGACCTTTATTTCAGGCTCAATGTTATCCCGATCAAGGTCCCGGCTCTCAGGGAGAGACCCGATGATATCCCGACGCTTGTCGAATATTTTCTGGATACGTTTGCCGCTGAATATGGCCAGCAGCCCAAAAAGATTACTCCCGAGGCGATCAAGATCCTCCAGAAATATTCGTGGCCCGGCAACATCAGGGAGCTGAAAAATATGCTCGAACGGCTGGTTATCATGACACCTTCAAAGACAATAGCGCCGGCCGACCTTTTCATGCCGGCTTCAACGAGGTCAGACTATTTCGCCTTCAACTCTCTCAAGGACGCCAGGGATCTTTTCGAAAGGGATTTCATCACGAGAAAACTTGAGGAGAATGGATGGAATATCTCAAAGACTGCCGAGATCCTGGATATAGAGAGAAGCAATCTTCACAGGAAGATAAAGACTTACGATATAAAGATACCGTAAGAAGATTTGCCCTGAACAAGCAACGATTATTTCACGGCCAGTGCCTCAAGAACTTTTCGTAAGCGCCAGACATCTGAATCTTCACCTGTTTGATCGGAGCAGATAGTTCAAAATCATATAAACATGCCCTGTACCGACGAAAAGCTTTTTCCGGCCTACCCGTGAAATTTTAATCATCCAAAAAAAACTATAGTCGGCAGAGCTGTATTGAGCTTAGAATGGCAGGGAAAAGGCATCCGGAGCCGAAAGACAGTTCTGCCGACTGCAAAATATAAGTCTATTCATGAACTGCAGTAAAGAGGATATTTTTTGCAGATCTGCGAACGGATTTGTAAGGCTGCATGGTATGTGGAGGGGGAAGAGCAATAAAAACAA
>JACRHE010000131.1 GCA_016217695.1 Nitrospirota bacterium
CAGAGGCCGAGATAATGGAACTCTTCAGGAGGCTCAACAGGGATAAGAAGGTTACCTTCATCTTCATCACCCATAACCTTGAGCTTGCGAGGCAGGCTCAGAGACAGCTGAGAATGACTCACGGCGCACTGAAAGAGTTCTAAGACTTATAAAAGGCTTCCCTCCTGTCCTCAAAGAGATTGTTGAAGGTGTTCAGATTCTTGTCCCTTGCCTCGTTAAGATCAACTTCTGCCTCTCCGAATTCTTCGCGAGCTGCCGAGGCGCGCAAGAGCACTTTTCCCCTGCAAGAGGTGATCTGACTGGTGCCGATAAAGGTGAGTCTCTCTTTCCCCCCTCTTTCTTCATGACCTGTCCTATTGGCTGTGACCGCAAATACCCTGTTTTCGAGACACCTCGTTATCATCGCATCCGGGCAATAAGGAAGTACCAGATTGGAAGGGTGAGCTATGATCTCGGCCCCTTTTAGTGCGAGGGTGCGGGCGGATTCAGGGAAGAACCAGTCAAAGCATATCATAAGCCCAATCGCCCCGATTCCTGTTTTCCATACGCTGAATCCGGTGTCTCCCGGAGTAAACCAGAGTTTCTCTTCATAAAACAGATGGGTCTTGCGGTAAACCCCTATGAAGCCCTCAGGTCCGGTCAGTATTGCTGAATTATAAAGCGAGTCCCCATCTCTTTCAGCCACACCTGCCGCTATATACACGGACTTTTCAGCTGATATCTCAGCGAGCCGTTGTGTGGTGTACCCCTTCGGTACCTCCTCAGAAAGCTCCCTCACTTCAGCCTTTGAAATAAACTGGTATCCTGTGTTGAAGAGCTCGGGAAGGACGATGAGGTCGGCTGTCCGGGAAGAGACGAGATCGCTGACCCGCTCAACGTTCTTTTTTATATCGCCGAATACGGGGGCGGTCTGAAAAAAGGCTGCCTTCATGACTTATATATCTGTGCAGGGCTTGTGATCCGGGCGTATTCTTTCGACATTTCAGCGGCGTTTTTGCTGAAGAGCTTCACTCCCTTTTCCACGTCATCTTTCTTTAAGATCAGGTATTCTCCTTCAGTCCTGCTCCGAAGCATGATCGGGCTGCATCCCTGGGCATTGTCCCATTTTTCATCTGCGAGTATGAACTTCATGCTGCATTCGTTGCATATGAGATCGGTTCCCTCTGCTCGGTAACCCTTTTTATGTTTATGGCAGGTGAAACAGGCATCAAAATATGCGGAAAGCACTCCCCTGCCGTCTGTCCTTATAAAGAAGTTAATCTTTTCCCCTGATTTCCTATAGGTGAAGAAATGAACCTTTCCGTCACTGACCTCTTTAAGCGGGATCCGAATCTCATTGGCCGATGCAGTCACCCTCTGATGCTCAACAGGGAGCCGGCTGCAGCCGGGGAGGGCAGACAGAGTAAGAATGAAGAAAAGGGCGACTGTGCTTGCTGCCTTCATAATCAATATCTCTCCAGAGTGAACGTTGAAAAGACCATCGGTATTAATGTAATTATAACAAATAGGATTATTGCCGATGTTGCGAACAAGGCCCATCTTCTTTGCAGCCCCGGGATTATATGAGAGAGGGACTTTATCTTCTTCAGGGGCTCGATAATCCCTGACATCATGCCGAAGAAGGTGCCTGAAAAGAGAGAGGCATAGAGGGGATACCCTATATAGTAATATTCCGGCTGCAGGATATCAAAGGGACAGTGATGAGTGGGAAGCTGGTAGAAATAAAGGGAGATGAAGGAGATGACAGAGGTGATTGAGACTATCAGATATATGAATGAAACAGCTGCGAGAAAGAAGGCGTAAGGATTCCTCTGCGTTCGTATGACTGATATGCCCGAGGCTGCCATTATAAGGGAGAGGGTGAAAAAGGCCGTCTTCATCGTCTGAGCCGGCAGCGAGGCAAGGGAACTGCCTGCGCCTGTCCCTCCCTCGCTGAAGAGAACCCCGCAGCACGAGGTGATGACATTGGGCTCTATGTTCAGAAAATATCTGAGCTCCAGGATATATCCTGCAAAAGTCACAGGGATGATAAAGAGCAGCATGGCGTATTTCTTCTTTGTTAGTGGGTAGTCCTCAGCCTTCTGATCGATATGATTCAGCGCAATCCAGGCTGCTGCAAGAAAGAGCGAAGCCACTCTGAAATAGAGTGCCGGAAATCCGAAGGCGTTTGCATTTAGTGACCCTGTTGCGCACATCGCTCCCACAAGGAGGTTATGGATGTCGTCTGCCGTATAGATAAACAGGAACAGGGCCATGACCTCAAAGAGGAGGCCGTACTGGACAAGGGTCGAGACGAGATATGTCCTGCGTTCAAGTGCCAGCTGCTCTTCAGAGCTGTCTCTGATATCCCATTTGCGGACTATCTTCAGGCCGAGGATGGCGGCTGAAGACAGGAGAATAAGAGTTATGCCTGAGCCGGCCAGTATTGCTAAAATGCCGGGATGCAGTATCATCTGTCCGGGCTGTTGCAGCAGAGGTTCCTGATCTGTCCGTCCCGCATCTCCACCAGAAGATCGATGTACTCCTTTTCGTATACAAGAGGGTCGTGGGACGCGATGATCACTGTTTTGCCCTTTTGCCTGAAGTCCCTCATGATCGCCATGAACTCATCTGAAAGGGCAGTGTCAAGATGTGCCGTAGGCTCATCAGCAAGGATGATATCAGGGTCGTTAATAAGTGCACGCGCGATTGCAGTCCGCTGCTGCTCACCGCCTGAAAGGCCCTGCACAGGAAAGTCCCTGCGTTTTGACATCCCGAGGCCTTCGAGTATCGCCTCCGCCCTGCTTCTGAGGTCGGAGATCCTTATATCAGTGGGATAAAGCGGCATCATAACGTTTTGCAGCACGTTCATGCCGTGTATGAGATGAAATTGCTGGAATATGAAGCCGAAGGTCTTTCTCCTGATGTCCGTAAGGAACCTCTCGGGAAGATGCGAGATATCCCTGCCTTCTACAAAGAGCGTGCCGGAAGTAGGGCGGGTCATGCAGCCTATGAGTGAAAGGAGAGTAGTTTTTCCGGATCCGCTCGGCCCCTTAAGCACCGTGAAATCGCCTCTCCTGATGTCCATGGTTACATCCCTGAGCGCAAGTACCTCATTGGCCTTGCCCCGGTTGTAATATTTCGTGAGAGCCTCTGTCTTTATTATCCCTGTTTCCTTCATTCCTCATCCTTCATAATTCATCCTTTCCCTCACCTATCCCCTTACGACCTCATCAGGGTCGGTTATGGATGCCTTCCAGGAAGGGATTATTGTTGAGGCTATATAGGGTATAACCGTCAAAGACATGAGCGTGGCTATCTGATACATATTTATGAAGGGTGCAAGCCTGAACTCAGGGTATATGACCGACCAGCCCTTCAGTGCCGGTGCGAACAGGGACGCGCCCAGAAAGTAGACGTGCAGATAGGCAAGGATGATTCCGGTCAGAAATGACGTCAGGGAGATGACAAGCCCCTCCCAGAACTTGATCTCGAGGATGTCTGATGTCTCCCACCCGATTGCCTTCAGAATCCCTATCTCCTTTTTTTCCTCTGCAGAGAGTCCTGTAGCCTTGTCCCAGGCCAGGATGATGAAGGCGATCATTGCTCCGGCGAAAAGTGTAAGGATAAGGCCGGATCTCCAGCCGAACACCGCGTCATATGTCCTCAAAATCTCGCTTCTGAGTATCGGTCTTGTATCAGGAAAACGGTCCCTTATCTTTCTCGCGATCACCGGGGCCTCGGTTTCATTACTGACGCTTACCGACAGATCAGTTGCAACGCCTCCCGGAAAGCCGAACAGTCTCGATAAATCCTGACGGCTCATCACGATGAGGTCAGAGGTAAGGAGCTCTGATTCGGACTCAAAGATCCCTGCTATCCTGAAGTCCATGACCTTTCCGTCAGCAGCAATAAGGGAGACATCGTCGCCGATATCTATAAACCTTGCCCTTGCTATTCCCCTGCCGATCGCCGCATTGCCGAAGTCGCCCTCGCCGGGCATCTGCCCCCTAAAAAGCCTGTTGGATGTCTGAAGAGACCTGTCTGCAGAGATTACGGTATAGTTCGCCTTTACCAGGGAATCGTAATAGTATCCCCAGTAGCGGGGCGATACATCTGAGACACCGGGGAATCTCGCTATTATCTCCGCATATTTTTCCGGTATCAGCTCATGTCTGCCTGCAAGGGTCCTCTGTACGATAAGTTCAGGGGCATCCTTCAGGATGAGGACGGCCTCCCGTTTGAAGGAGTATGAGAGAAAGAGGATAGAGCCCGCGATGAAGATCACAAAAGAGAAAACGAGTATTATGCCTGCATTTTTGAATTTTCGCCTCAGCAGAGACTGGATGGTAAAGTCCAGGATGTTGATATGCTTGTCCGCGCTCATCGTTTCCTGACCGTTATTCGTGTTGAGAGCAGGCTGAAGTCCGGCGGAGCTGTTACTGAGCCTGATGGAAAATGGTCGATAGAGCCCGGATAGTCCTGGAATGCTGAGAAGAGGTCTGCCTGGGACGGATGTCTCGTATAGCGCGCATCATGAGAAAAAGAGATATCAGTCAGTCTCAGGACCGCCGTTATCTCCTGAAGGTCAGGGCTTTTGGCAATAAACCGCGAGCCCTCCCTTTCCGACCAAAACACAATGGCCCCGATAACCAGGAGGCAGAAAAAGACATATAAGAAAAAGAATGAGGATCTGCGCACCTATTGTAGGTCCCCGGCTGTTATCTCATTGAATTTCAGTGTCCTCTTGCCTTTATGATCTTTCATGAATTCCTTTGCAGTCTCCTCGGACTTGACAGGGATGAGTTCTGCGCCCATGGGACCGAATACATCGCTGCCCGAAATAAAAAGGAGCTGCCTGGCCTCCATCGGTTTCGCTGAATAATATTCCGTTACATAGATCCCGGAGATATCCGCTTGCTTTTTTGCCGGATTATATTTCTGCACGTTGAAGTAATACTTAAGCATATCCTTTGGGCCGTCAAACACGGCATATGTCCCGTCCCCGAAGATCACCTGCGCAACCCAGCCCGGGTATTTTGCAACGAACATTCCGCAGACCGGGCATTTGTCCGTCTGTTTAACGGCGACCGGCCCCTTTTCCTCAGCATACGACTTCTGAGACAATGTGAGCAATATAAGCGCGAATAATACTGCCAGAACTTTCTTTCTCATGTTTTTCTCCTTTATTTAGGGCTATATGACCCGAAGATCAGAGGTGCTCTGAGGCCTGTCGATCCCAAATCTCATGCCGATATTATATCTCATGTCATGAATTATTGCAGCCGCACCAGTGGGCTCCGATTCCGGAGAAATGGCGCTCTCCGCAGGTTTTTTCAGCCCGTCTCTTTTTTGGTTTTACAAGAATATTTTATTCTGTGGTAAAATACCTGCAAAAATGCAGCCGGGTCGTGCAGTTACCAATAGCGGCCTGCCGAGGAGTCAAGTCATGAAAATATCAGGCGCAGAGATATTCATACAGTCCCTGAAAAAGGAAGGTGTGAAGCATATGTTCGGATATCCCGGAGGTGTCGTCCTCAACATCTTCGATCATCTTCACGACGAGAAGGAGCTGCAGCTCATCCTTACCCGCCATGAACAGGGTGCTGTCCATGCTGCGGACGGTTACGCCCGTGCAACAGGAAAACCCGGCGTCGTGCTCGTGACCTCCGGCCCTGGCGCAACGAATACGGTTACAGGCATTGCAACGGCCTATATGGATTCCATCCCGATGGTTGTCTTTACCGGACAGGTCCCTACGATGCTGATAGGAAACGACGCCTTTCAGGAGGCTGATATCGTCGGTATCACGCGGCCCTGTACAAAGTATAATTTTCTTGTCAAGAATGTTGAAGATCTGGCGCAGGTCATTAAGGAGGCATTCTATATAGCATCAACAGGGCGTCCCGGCCCTGTTCTTATCGACCTTCCGAAGGATGTGACGACCCATAAGGCCGAGTTCGTATGGCCTGAACATGCGAAGATCCGCAGCTATAACCCTACTTACGAGGGAAACAAGTATATGATAACCCAGGCCGCTCATATGATCGCAAAAGCGAAGAAGCCTGTGATCATAGCAGGCGGCGGTGTCATTCTTTCAGGCGCCTCAAAGGAGCTGAAGGAGTTCGCTGAGTATACCGATGTGCCGGTTACCATGACCCTTATGGGGCTCGGAGGTTTTCCGGGAAGCCATAAACTCTCCCTCGGCATGCTCGGCATGCACGGGACATACTATGCCAACAAGTCGATACAGGACGCAGATCTCCTTGTTGCGGTAGGCATGCGCTTTGACGACAGGGTCACAGGCAAGATAGATGCCTTCGCTCCTCACGCCAAGATCATTCATATCGATATCGATCCTACGTCGATAAGGAAAAACGTCCGCGTTGATGTCCCCATAGTCGGAGACGTTAAGAAGGTTCTTTCCACTATGAACAAGGTGATGAAGGATGAGGTGAAGGAGCAGTGGCAGGAGGTCCGGAAGGCGTGGCTTAAACAGATCAGCGCATGGAAGGCCGAAAGACCGCTGGAGTATGATAGAAATGCGGATGTCATCAAGCCGCAGTTTGTTGTCGAGAAGATCCACGAGCTAACTAAAGGTGATGCGATCATAGCAACAGAGGTGGGTCAGAACCAGATGTGGGCTGCCCAGTTCTATAAATACGATAGACCGAGGACGTTGCTCTCTTCCGGCGGCCTGGGAACTATGGGATATGGTCTGCCTGCAGCTATCGGCGCTCAGCTTGCATTCCCCAATAAGCTTGTGATAGATATCGCGGGCGACGGGAGCATACAGATGAACATTCAGGAGCTTGCCACAGCTGTGATTAACAAGCTGCCGGTAAAGGTTGCGATTCTCAATAACAGGTATCTCGGCATGGTGAGGCAGTGGCAGGAGCTTTTTTATCAGGAGCGGTACGCTCATACAAAGCTGGATGAGACTGTGCCTGATTTCGTGAAGATCGCAGAGGCCTATAGCGCTGTGGGACTGAGGGCAACGAAACGCTCAGAGGTGGAGCCTGTTCTTAAAGAGGCGTTCAGCATCAAGCGGCCTGTCATGATGGACTTTGTTGTAGACTGGAGGGAAAAGGTCTATCCTATGGTGCCGGCAGGCGCTGCGATAGACGAGATGCTCTTTCGTGAGGAGGAGAAAAAATCGGAAAAGAAGCTGAAGGCGGTTAGATGAACAGCGAGCGTATTCCCGGTGGTATTGCCACGGGGTTAGAGAGCGAAAAATACAAGGGTCTTAGGGGTGAGCGATGAGACATACGATATCCGTACTTGTTGAAAATAAATTCGGCGTGCTTTCGAGGATCTCAGGGCTGTTCAGCGGCAGGGGATATAATATCGAGAGTCTCTCTGTGGGCGAGACTATAGACCCACAGATATCGACGATGACGATCGTGACGACAGGAGATGACTGGATCATCGAGCAGATAACCAAGCAGCTGAACAAGCTCGTTGATGTTATCAAGGTTATTGACATGACAGAGCTGGATCACGTGGAAAGGGAGATGGTCCTGATAAAGGTCGCGCCACGGCAGGAGGATAAGGCCGAGGTCCTGAGGCTTGCCGAGATATTCCGGGGCAGGATCGTTGATTCAAGCCAGAAGACATATACCATAGAGATCACCGGCGACGAGAAGAAGATTGCAGCAATCGTGGAGCTTCTCAGGCCCATGGGGATAAAGGAATTCGTCAGGACCGGCAAGATCGCCATAGCCAGGGAAGGGGTAAAGAAGGCCTGACAACGGCATTGTACTCTGATTACTGCTATATATAGACATGTCGAAATAAGTTTTTTTTTGGGGGGGGATCAATGCAAGCTAGACAGCGGACCAGGCTTTTTATCATCTCATTACTTCTTCTATCCATACTCGTACCGGCAGGCATACAGGCTGCTGTGTACTGCGAGTACTGGGGCAGATTTGAGTATTATCCGCCGGCTCCGCTCTGGGGCTGTGGAACCTATACCGAATACTATAA
>JACRHE010000129.1 GCA_016217695.1 Nitrospirota bacterium
AGATAAGCCTCAGGCAGTTGTGGGTACGAAACTCGATGTTGCAGGCGATAAAAAAAGGCTGAACAGCCTGGCGGAGTACTGCAGGCAGGAAGCTCTGGATTTTTTCCCTGTTT
This sequence comes from Nitrospirota bacterium, assembly GCA_016217695.1. Lineage (GTDB taxonomy): Bacteria > Nitrospirota > Thermodesulfovibrionia > Thermodesulfovibrionales > UBA6898. The sequence goes on from JACRHE010000129.1 coordinate 114, forward strand.
CGGCCGCCACCCGAAAGGGACTAAAGAAACTGCTATCGTACCTTGCTGTACGCATGACATCTGAGAGCATGTCCGTCTGCTCTTCCCGTGTTAAAAAAGAGACTATCAGTCCTGCTTCCCCTAAATAGAACTAATTCCCTGCTCTTCAATTGAATCCTGACCGATTAATAACAATACCACTTGAAAATTATGTAAGGGGGAAAAACCTTTGTGAAGGCTAAAGGATGTTTCTGGAAACCTTCTGGTCCTGCGTTGCTCTTATGCCGTTTTTTTCGTCCATTACAGTACAGGCATCCATCAGGAGATGCATCGTGTCAAGAGTTACATTTATTTCACTGGTTGTCTGGCCATGGAGGATATAGAAATTCCCCTTTTTCCAGCGAATGAGTTCAAAAAAGGCCTCCGGCCCCTTTAGCTTTCCAGCCGTAGCAAAGACTATTTTTCCCCGCAGAAGATAGAGCGTACCACTTTCCTCTCCCCTTGTAATTTCTACCTTTGCCGTCTTAAGGCCCAGGCTGAGGATCTGGATGATATCCACGAGATTGAAGTCCTCTATTGTGCCTGCAAGTCCCCTGATCTCTTCCTGGGCCGCCGGAGTTACTTCTTCAAAGAGAAGAGATCTGATCTTCAGTGTGACCTGGTCTATATTGAGGGGCTTCATAATAAAATCAACAGTGCCGTCAAAGCGGCTCACGAAACTCCTGTCAGGTATAATGAGGAGAAAGCGGCGGTCAGGTGATGCTGCCTGCTGGGCGGTTTTATAGAATCTCAGGAAGGTCTCAGGTTCGAGTGCCTCGACATCGGCGATGATCAGATGGGGGTTCCGCTGTCTGATGCGGCTGATTGCCTCGATACTGCTCGTGGCATGAATCACGTCGACATCCTCGGCTGTCGTACTCAGCTTGATCATAGCTGCAACATTGTGAGAACGCTCAAAAATTAAGATGCTCTTCTTGGCAATTGCCTCGGTAGTCTCTTCCCCTGTGATTGACAGAAAAACCTCAACAACCTCCGGGTCGAACTGAGTTCCTGCGTTTTTTTTGATTTCTGATATGGCCTTGTCCTTTGGAATAGCCTTGCGGTATGGCCTGTCGGTTGTCATGGCATAGTAAGCGTCCACAACCGCAATTATCCGGGATCCGATTGAAATCTCTCTTCCCTTCAGGCCCATTGGATAGCCGCTGCCGTCATAATGCTCGTGGTGCTGGCTTATGATGGAATCGAGATTCCATGGAAATCTTACCTGGCGCAATATCTGCATTGTATGGATAGGATGAGCCTTTATAGGAGTCAGTTCAAACTGATCCAGTCTCTTGCTCTCTTCAAGGATCTGCTGATGGATAACGACCCTTCCCAAATCTCTGAGAAGTGCTGCCATGGGGATGGCTTCAATGAGATTATCCTCAAGACCCATTTTCTGTGCAATCTTGCCTGAAAGTTCTGCCACCAGGTGGTCATTATTAAAAAAATATTTATCGTTCACTGCAAAGATCTGGAGCAGGCGGTCGGCGATAGCATATGAATACTGTTTCACTTCCGACAGCTCCCGATGCAGCACACCTTCATTTTTCAGATAATCATTGATGAGTTTCGAGAACTCTTCGATATTCAGGGAAAGTTGACTGTCATTTTCAACAAATGGGGAAGTAAAAATTGTACTGACTCCGGGTCGTATCTTTTCTACAAGATCCTTAAAGTCTTTTCTGTCCATGCCGGCAATCTCCATGCCTGAGAGAATTACCGCAATCTGCTCCTTTTGAAGTATATGCAATGCCTCAAGGGCGTCGTCAGTAGCAAAGAGTCTGTTATCACCGGTCCTGAAGAGACGGGCAAGAGACTGTCTTTCTTTTTCATTTTTGTTGAAGATTAGTATCCCTTTTGTTCCAGTCATTTCTTATCTCCACGTACTTAATGGCTTGATAATAATATCTTTTTTCACTAATAAGTTTATCATATCTGAGAATGAAGTCAAGATGAAAATGATATACAGTGCTGATTTCAGTCTCCCTGATGTTCTAACATATTGATATTGCAGATAATTATATGCGCGGACCGTCCTATGTTTTTTTGATATTCTTTTATCTGATATAATTTTTTTATGGTTCTGAGCGAGAATGCATTGACTGTATTGAGAAAGAGGTATCTTATGCGCGATACTTCAGGCAAGGTAACGGAAACGCCTGAAGAGATGTTTTACCGCGTGGCCGGCAGCGTCGCAGAGGCTGAGAGGAATTACGACGGAGATGTGGAGTACTGGACGGAAAGATTTTTGAACATCATGAAGGATCTGAGATTTCTCCCTAACTCTCCTGCGATGATGAATGCAGGGAAAAGCAGCGGCCAGCTTGCCGCATGTTTTGTGCTTCCTGTTGAGGATTCAATGGACAGCATTTTCAACTCCCTGAAAAATGCAGCCCTTATTCTGCAGAGCGGCGGAGGAACCGGTTTTTCCTTTTCCCGACTCAGGCCGAAATCGGATCTGGTTCATTCAACAGGGGGAATTGCAAGTGGCCCGGTTTCTTTTATGAGGGTATTCAACACCGCCACTGAAGTCATAAAACAGGGTGGCGCTCGAAGAGGCGCGAACATGGGAATTTTGCGCATAGACCATCCCGATATTCTTGATTTCATAAGGATAAAGAGGAAGGCAGGCGAGCTGGCCAATTTCAACATCTCTGTTGCAGTTACCGATGCGTTTATGAAGGCCTTATCGCACGCCGGCGAGTACGATTTGATTAATCCGCGTACAGGACAGATTTACAAAAAAGTCAGGGCAAAAGAAGTCTTCGGAGAGATTGTTGAGAGCGCTTGGGAAACGGGTGATCCCGGAGTTGTTTTTATCGATGCGATAAACAGGGATAATCCGACCCCCCACCTTGGAAACATGGAATCTACAAATCCTTGTGGAGAGCAGCCCCTCCTGCCGTACGAGGCTTGTGTCCTGGGATCGATCAACGTTAATCATTACGTGGCGCAGGGGCAGGCCAGGCAGCTCATTGATTTTGAGTCCCTTTCCCGTGACATAGAGACTGCTGTCAGGTTTTTAGACGATGCCATTGATGTAAATAAGTATCCGCTGCTCGATATCGAGGTCATGCATAAGGGGAACAGAAAAATTGGGCTTGGAATAATGGGGTGGGCTGACATGCTCATCTCTCTGGAAATACCTTATGCCAGCAAGAAGGCTTTTGAGCTGGCCGGAGAGTTTATGAGATTTTTCAGGGAGACCGCAAGACAGTGTTCGGCTGAACTTGCCGGGCAGAGAGGGGTCTTCCCTAACTTCAGCCGATCAGTATATGCCTCGCAAGGCATGACAGAAATGAGAAACGCAACCACAACAACAATAGCGCCTACAGGGACATTATCGATTATTGCGGACTGTTCGAGTGGTATTGAGCCCTTATTCGCGCTCGCATATAAAAGGCTGATCATGGACACGGAACTCTCAGAGATGAACAGTCATTTTTTTAAGACAGCCGAGCAATTTGGATTTTACTCTGATAGCCTGAAGGAACAGATTTTAATCAAAGGCAATCTTCGGGGCATCAGGGGAATCCCCGAAAAAATAAAAAGATTGTATAAGACCGCGCACGAAATTAGCTTCAGGGATCATATAGAGATGCAGTCAAGGTTTCAAAAATATACCGACAACGCCGTATCCAAGACTATCAATATGGCTCGTAATGCCAAGAAGGACGATATTGCTCAAGCCTTTCTCCTGGCCTTTGAAAAGGGTTGCAAGGGGGTAACGGTCTTCCGGTACGGGACACGAAAACGGGGTACCCTGGTGCGTTTTTCAGACAGTGACTGATCATTGAGCCCGGGCTTCCAGGCATGTTACGAAACAGGAGGGATCCGTCTGATCATCTTGAGGTCATTGGCAGTATTGTTCTAAGATACACTTCATGAAGTTGCTTCTGATCAATCCGAACAGATATAGGAAACCTCCGGTGCCTCCTATAGGTCTTGAATATGTCGCAGGATTTCTTGAAGCGGAAGGACACAAAACAGAAGTCCTTGATCTCTGTTTTTCCGAAAAGCCTCTTGATGATATTGACAGGGCGGCAAGGTCTTTTCTTCCTGAAGCCGTGGGGATAACTGTTAGAAATATTGATTCTGTACTCTATCAGGCAAATGAATTCTATCTTGATGAGATTAGGGGCTTTATTGAGTACATCAAGACGACATTTGATCTGGAAGTAATAATCGGAGGCGCAGCGATCTCTGCGAATCCTGAGGGGGTACTGGAATATCTGAATGCTGATTACGCCATTTCAGGCCCTGCAGAGGATGTCATTTCCGAGGTTATAAATGATATTCAGAATAACAACCGGTCAAGAAGGATTTACCGCAGGAAATATGGATATGAAATATCGTGTCCCAGAAAGATGGCGATTAAGGACTATAGAATTTATGCCGACCATGGGGGAATAGCCGGCTTTGAAACGCACAAGGGGTGCGGTTCGTCGTGCATTTACTGCATCGAGGCAGATACCCCTGTGGCCTTTAGAAGACCGAGAGAGGTTATAGACGAGATAAGGCAGCTCGTTAATTCCGGTTTTTCCAGGTTTCATCTTTGTGATGCTGAATTTAATGAGGACATCGATTACTGCCTTGATTTCTGTGCTGAACTGAGGGGCAGCGGCATGGAGATAGACTGGTCTGCTTATATGAAGCCGTCACAATACAACAAAAAACTTGTACGGGTTTTAAAGGATACAGGTCTTTCCCTCATCACCCTGACGGTCGATTCCTGGAAAAAATGTCCCCTTTACTGGTCTGATATCGAACGGCTTATATTCAGCGCCAAGTCGTGCGGAATAAAAGTGCTGGTCGATTTTCTGACCGGCTTCCCCTATGAGGAAGAAGATACACTGCTATGGTATCTGGATATGTTTCGCAGGCTTCAGCCTGACGGCGTAAGTATCAATACATATATAAGGCTCTATAAGTCAACTCGTATAACGGAACTTATTTTAAATGATAGCAGGTTGAAGAAATATCTGATTGGAAATACCGGAGAGCTGAGTATGATAATGCCGGTTTTTTATAATCAGATAAATCCGGACAGGCTTAGTGAATTAATTAAAGGAGACAGACTCTTTCGGGTGGAGGGTTCAGATAAGACTGTAAGCTATAACCGGGTGAGTTCCTGACTGTCCGCTAATGGCTGCCTTCATCTGTCAAAGGAAATCTGAGCAGAGCTTCAGCTTCATTTTCAAAAACTGACACTCTGCCTGTCCAGGAGCAATTCTCCGAGATAAGATCCTGGTTTAGGCATCGCATTCCTGATAAGCTCCGTGCCCTCAAGTCCATAAGGCTTTACACATGAGGCACAAATATAAAAATGAACATCAAAATCTTCGGTCAGTGTTCTTAGTAGTTGATGGATAGGTGAAAAGCCGTCTTTTTTTTGCCAGGTGATGGTTTCTGCAAAACCCTTTTTGGCCAGAAGAACGCCCTCATTTATCAGAAAAAAATCGAGATCGATGTCAAATGCCTTCATGTTTACTGCCAACTGAAGCGCGCCTGCTGCCTTGTCAGGATCATCGAATGAATGATTAACGATAAATATGAATTTCTTTTTTTCCATCGAAATAACCTCCTTGATCTGATGTATTATAACTGGCCTTTTAACATGACAGCCTTATTTCCCGCCCGATCTGCCACCTATGAATGTTTCTATCGAGGTCTTGAATTCATCATCAAGACTCAGAAATCTTATCCCATACTGGTAAGTGTCACCCGAGTTTTTTGCAGCCCTTACAACTTCTCCTTCAGCCACAATGCGTTCCGACGACGGAAGGAAAAATGAGCAGGTGATGATATCGCCTTTTTCAAGCAGCTTATCTGTCTGCAGCAAGATGCCTGATGAACTTATATTCTGTGAGGAACAGAAAAAGGTATCGCTTGTAAACCGGCCGTTCACCTTTACCTTTAAAAGCACTCTGTAACTTTTTCGCTCCGGGATATCCAACAGTTGGCTGACTTTTTCAAGAAGTTCCACTGGCCGCAAGGGCTTAACAAGGTATGCGTTAGCGCCGCATTTGGTGAATCTGTCAATGTCAGCTGAACTTGTGCCACATATAAGGATTACGGAGACCTGTTTCAGGGAGTCATCTTTTCTGATAAGCGAGCAGAATTTGTCACCGCTTATAACAGGCATATCCATATCAATGATGATGAGGTCAACTTTTTCCTTCCTGTGAAGGGCGATGGCCTCGTCGCTGGATGTCGCCGTATACAGCCTAAAGTCAGATCTGCGTAAAATGCACTCTTCTTTTTCCATCAGGGACTTCAGTTC
>JACRHE010000132.1 GCA_016217695.1 Nitrospirota bacterium
GGCAAACCCTGAAGCCGGATATTCTTACAGGGACCTTGACGCAGTAAACAGATTAGCCGATGTCTATGCCCTGGCTATCCAGCGTATGAGGTCAATAGAGGCATTGAGGGAGAGTGAAGAACAGTACCGGTCGATATTCGAGGCAGCGGCAAACCTCATCCTTTCCGTCGACCCTGACGGCAATATTATTGACTGCAATGACAGGATAAGGGAGATCCTTGGATATGACAAAGAGGAGATCATCGGCCGGCAGATGCCGGAGATTGTATATCAGGGAAACTGGGAGTTTTCGGAGAATTCCCTTAAAGAGCTCTTCCTTCCCCGCTCTTCCCGGAACATGGAACAGAAGATGCTGAAAAAAGACGGAGGAGTGATCGAGGTCAGGATCCATTCCTCGTCCCTGGAAGATGACAAGGGCAACACCCTGAAGTTCATATGTATCATCGAAGACATAACCAGCCGCAACAGGATCAAGCATGAACTGCAGAATGCCCAGAAACTTGAGTCTCTTGGCCTGCTGGCCGGAGGTATAGCGCATGACTTCAACAACCTCCTTGCGGGTCTCTTTGGATACATTGAACTCGCAAAGACATCATCGCCGCCTGAAAGCAAGGCGGTTTTTTATCTCGGCAAGGCGATGGGAGCCTTTCAGAGGGCAAGGGACCTGACTCACCAGCTTCTCACCTTCTCAAAAGGCGGTATGCCCATCAAAAAGGTCATCTCTGTGGCAAACATGGTAAAGGATGCTGCTAATCTGGCACTGAGCGGTTCTGAAATACGGTGCGAACATTGCATTGAGAATGATATCTGGCCTGTTGAGGCTGATCCGGGACAGATGAACCAGGTGATCAGCAATATCGTAATCAACGCCCGGCAGGCCATGCCCGAGGGAGGGCTGATAAAAGTTTCTGCTGTTAACATGCCTTCCGGTCCGGAACATGTCGAACCACTAAAAGGGACCCGGTGCGTTGAAATCTCTATCGAGGACAGCGGCATCGGGATACCAAAAACTCACATACATAAGATCTTCGATCCCTTCTTTACGACCAAGCAGCAAGGCAGCGGCCTGGGTCTTGCGATATCCTTCTCGATCATAAAAAAACACAGCGGCCATCTGACAGTGGAATCAGAGCTCGGCAGGGGCACAATCTTCAGGATATATCTGCCTGCTTCCTCAAAGAGGTCTGTGACTGACTACGCGCACGGTCTCAAGACGGTCAGGGGCCGGGGGAAGATACTCCTGATGGACGACGAGGAGATGATCCAGGAAATGGCAGGTACGATGCTGAAAGACCTGGGCTACCAGGTCGAATATGCCTCGGACGGCAAAGAGGCTGTGGATGCATATAAGAAGGCGCTTGAGTCAGGCGATAGGTTCGAGGCAGTCATCCTCGACCTGACAGTGCCGGGCGCAATGGGCGGCAGAAAGGCTATCCGGAAACTGCTGGAGATAGACCCTGAGGTCACGGCCATTGTATCAAGCGGATATTCCGATGATCCCATTCTCGCAAAACCACTTGATCACGGGTTTAAGGGCGTGCTGATAAAACCTTACAGAATGAATGAGATAAGCGGGACTCTTGCCAGAATCCTTAAGAAAAAGTAATCTACTTACTGATGGATGCAACTGTAGATCCTATTCGTCATTGCCCGGCTTGATCGGGCAATCCAGAAAAGATTAAAGACCGGATTCCGCATCAAGTGCGGAATGACAGGCAAATCGAGCATAGGACATCAATATTACAGGAATCCAACTAAAACATATTTCATTTTGTCCGGAGGATTAATGCGATTTTCAAAAATGTTCATACCAACACTCAGGGAAGCTCCTGCGGATGCAGAGGCGGTAAGTCATATTCTCATGCTAAGGGCGGGATATGTCAGACAGCTCGCATCAGGGCTTTATATCTTTCTGCCCCTTGGATGGAGGGTTCTGAACAAGATAAACGCAGTCCTGAAAGAAGAGATGGAAGCCATCGGCGGCCAGGAAATCTCGATGCCTGTGCTGCATCCTGCTGAGGTATGGGAGCAGACAGGCAGGTGGGAGGCAATCGGAGAAGAGATGTTCAGGCTGAAAGACCGCTCAGGAAGGGACATGTGCCTCGGCATGACCCATGAGGAGATCATGACCTGGCTGGCATCGCGCGAGATTAGGTCTTACAGGGACCTGCCCCAGATCTGGTACCAGATACAGACCAAGCTGAGGGATGAGGCAAGGCCCAAGAGCGGCATACTCCGGACGCGGGAGTTCCTCATGAAGGATAGTTACAGCTTCGATTCCACCGAAGAGGCCCTGGAGAAAAGCTATCAGATCCATGCTGAAGCATACCACAGGATATTCGGGCGGTGCGGCCTGAGTTTCATGATGGTGGAATCAGACCCGGGCATGATGGGAGGAGCTACCTCCCATGAGTTTATGGCGCCAAGCCCTGCAGGAGAAGACGAGGTGGCGATCTGTAAGGCGTGCGGCTATTCGGCAAATGTTGAACTTGCGGCATCCGCGCCCGTGAAGAACCAGACTCACGACTGGGCAAAAGAGGAGATCCATACCCCGGAAAAGAGGACAGTGCAGGAGGTTTCCAACTTTCTGAAGCTCGCCCCGTCGTATTTCATAAAAAGTATCCTTGTGATCTCTGAAAAGGGGCCGGTGCTGGCCCTTGTCAGAGGAGACCAGGAACTGCATGAAAAGAAGCTGTCAAAGATCATCGGCCCGCACAGGCCAGCCCAGAAGACAGAGGTAAAAGAGATACTCGGGGTTGAGGCGGGTTTCATCGGCCCCATGGGTCACAAGATAAGAATAGTTGCAGACGAATGCCTCAGGGACGTCCTGTACGTATGCGGCGCGAACAAACCCCATTATCACATCCGGGGGATAATGGCAGAAAGGGACTTTTCTGCTGAATGGCACGATATACATACGGCTAAGGCCGGTGATATCTGTATCGGTTGCAGCAGCACTCTGGAGGTCGCGAGGGTCATCGAGATCGGCAATATCTTCAAGCTCGGAACAAAGTATTCGGAGGCCCTCAAGGCGCTATTTCTCGATGAAAACGGCCAGGAAAAACCTATCATCATGGGCAGCTACGGCATCGGGCCTGCACGTATCGCTGCCGCAGCCGTTGAGCAGAACCACGACAAGGACGGCATCATATGGCCAAAGAGCATTTCACCTTTTGATGTCGAGCTCCTGCCCCTTAACATGAATGACTCAAAGACCGTGGAAGTTGCTGAAGACCTCTATAAGAAGCTGAGAGGTATGGGTCTTGAGGTCCTGATGGACGACCGGGAGGAACGGGCCGGAGTGAAGTTCAAGGACGCTGACCTGATCGGCATACCGACACAGATCATCCTCGGAGAGAAGAACCTCAAGGAAGGCCTTGTTGAGATTAAAGACCGCAGAACAAAAGAGGCTGTGAAGGTGAAGGTGCACGAGGTTGCGGAGAAGGTAAAAAGTCTGTAGACAGGGAAAAGCGATATTTCCTCTTGTCAAGCAGCACTCAATGAGGGAAAATGTCATCAGGAGATAACACGTGACTCTGAGCTATCTATTTTTCGGTCAGTATCTTCAGAAAAAGGGGTTGATCACCTTCGAGGATATATACAAGGCCAGGATGCTCCAGAAAAAGCATAACCTTAAGATAGGAGAGCTGGCTGTAACAAAGGGATGGCTGACTCACGAGAACATAGAGAAGATACTTGTCATTCAGGAAGAGACCCTCGATAAGTTCGGGGAAATAGCGGTAAAGCACGGCTTTCTCACAAAGGAACAGGTTGAAGAACTGCTTAACCATCAAAAAGAAGAATACACCTTTTTCGGAGAGGCCCTTGTAAAACTCGGCCTGCTCACTGAAGTGCAGCTCATTGAAAACCTAAAGGAATATAATCATATGAAATTCAAGGACCGGAAATAGCAGATTCTTTCCCCAATGTTCTTCCTAGAACACCGATTACTGCCTCATA
>JACRHE010000133.1 GCA_016217695.1 Nitrospirota bacterium
GACCCTGATGTCCAGGTCAGCGGTCGCCTTCTCATCCCTGATATCCATGCGGGTAATCTCATATTCGATGCTTATGCCGCTCATCTCCCTAAAGACCCTTGTAAGGCTGTCTTTTATGATGAGATATGAAAGGCCGCGCTCGTCAGTATATGTGAATGATATCTTTGACATCACATCATCGGGCTTCCGGGTCTCAACCGCCTTTACGCCCTCCTTAAAAAGCTTCTTTATCCTTGCCTCATCAGAAGGCCAGAGCAGATATATGATCAACGAAGCGCCTATTATCAAAATAAAGACAAGTGATCTTCTGCTCATCTCAGATCTCCTCCATGGCACTTCTGAGAACATTCAGCATCTGTTTGAGCTCTTCAATCTTTATGCTCAGAGGCGGCATGATCACAATGACATTGCCAAGAGGTCTTATTAAGACACCATGGTCTCTCGCATAATCTGCAACCCTCCACCCGATCTTTTCTTCCCAGGCAAAGGGCTCCTTTGAGGACTTGTCCCTCACAAGCTCAACGCCTGCCATAAGCCCCTTGCTTCTGATGTCACCGACATGGGGGAGGACGGCAATATCTTTCAGCCATGCCTCAAGGACCTCTGTCGCCTGTCGCATGTTATAAACAGTCTTCTCTCTTTCAAATATGTCCAGGCATGCAAGGGCAGCCGCACATGCTAGGGGATTCCCGGTATATGAATGACCATGGAAGAACGTCTTGAGGTCCCTGAACTCGCCGAGGAAGGCGTTATAAATCTCATTATTTGTGACAGTTACGGCAAGGGGGAGATAGCCTCCTGTTATCCCCTTTGAGAGACAGAGCATGTCAGGGACTATCCCCTCATGCTCAGACGCAAACATCTTCCCTGTCCTGCCGAATCCTGTTGCAACCTCGTCGGCTATCATAAGCACATTATATCTTGAACAGAGATCTCGCACACCCCTGAGATACCCTGACGGCGATATGATCATCCCACCTGCTGCCTGGACAAGGGGCTCAAGGATAACCGCAGCTATCTCGTGATGATGGTTCATCAGGATCTCTTCCATTTTCCCAAGGCAGGCCATGCCGCATTCAGGACAGCTCATCCCGAATTCACATCTGTAGCAATAAGGTGAAGGAGCCCGGAAGGTCTTCAACAGCAGAGGGCCGAAGGTCTTGTGGAAGATATCAACACCTCCGACGCTGACTGCGCCAAGGGTATCACCATGGTAGGCGTTATCGAGGCAGAGAAAGCTCGTTTTGCCCTCATATCCCCTGTGCCTCCAGTACTGAAAGGCCATCTTGAGACTGACCTCAACAGAGGTTGAACCATTGTCGGAATAAAAGACATGGGACAAAGATGAAGGATGAGGGATGAAGGATGAATATATTAAGTTTACCAGCCTTTCAGCAAGTTGTATGGCCGGCACATTGCTTAACCCAAGCATGGTAGTATGCGCGATCTTCTCCAGTTGCGCCTTTATCGCGTCATCTATCTCCTTTTTTCTGTGTCCGTGGATATTCACCCATAATGACGAGACTCCGTCGAGATACCATTTCCCGTGTATATCCCTGAGATGGCATCCCCGGCCTTCCTCTATGATGACAGGCTGCGCCTGCTCCCATTCCTTCATCTGGGTAAAGGGGTGCCAGATAAATTTCCTGTCGGCTTCTTCGAGGTATTGTTTATCTTCCATAATGCAGGGTACGGCCTACAAGAAGGAGAGCCTCTGATTCATGGTTGCGCCGGAGCGGCCAAAGGGATTCATGAACAAGCGCCTGTGTATCCGTAAGTCTCAGACCTTTTCACTGTTGAGCCTGCCGGAATGCCTGATATAGGCAAGGAGTCCGGGGATGCTCCCCAGAAATACAGAAAAGAACCAGGACAGGGAAAGTGACGTTGCGACTTCGGGCTTTACCCCGATAAGTCCGAGCAGCAGCACAAAGGCCCCTTCCCTTACACCGAGCCCGGATATTGAGATCGGGACAGTGGTGATCGTAATGATTATAGGAAGAAACACAAAGAGCAGTAAAACAGGGATATTTTCACCCATAGCGTAGGCCAGCATAGCCACAGACATAAAACCCATCACCTGCAAAAAGAGAGACAGGGCCACTGTCTTGACCAGGACGTCCTTTTTTGTCTTCAATGAGACAAAGTATTCATAAAATTCAGAGACGACCCTGAAACGCCTGCCCAGCTGGAGGCCGAAAAAGAGGAAACTCCCTGCGACAAAAGATACGAAAATGACCGGCATCGCCCACTTATACGGCGAGGCTCCGAAGAATTTCATGGCAAAGGGAAATGAGACGATGCCGATAATCATAAGGCTTACGTATCCCAGATACCGGTCCATGAATATGGAGGCCAGGGTAAGGCTGATCTTCTTGGCGTCCTTGTTCAGATAGTATGCCTTTACCACGTCTCCGCCGATGACGCCGGGGAGAAAACTGCTGAAGAAGGCGCCTATCATGTAGAGCGAAAAAAGCCTCCGTACCGTGAACTTCTCAGGAAGAAGAAGCTTCCACCTTACAGCTGAAATGAGGATCGATACGATATAGATGAACGCAGCTGCGCAAAAATAAAAAGGACCGACCTTTTTCAGCATCGAAAGGATCTGCTTCATGTCGGTCTTTGAAAAGACCAGATAAAGAGACCCGGAGCTTACAACCAGCTTAAGCATGAACAAAAGTATCTTATTTATCTTCATTTCCCAAGACCTTTCTGATAACATAAATAGGCTTCTGCTGGCTTTCATGATAGACTCGCACGACCATCTCGCCTATAAGTCCCAGGCCTATGAACTGAATACCTACGATTATGAGCAAAGCGCCGAGCAGCAGGAGCGGTCTTCCTCCGATGGCCCTCCCGAGCAGGACCTTCTCCAGGCTCAGATAAAGGGAGATCATGAAACCGGCCAGGCTGCTGAGGAGTCCGACAGGGCCGAAGAACTGAAGCGGTTTTGTCGAAAAGCTGAGGAGGAACTTTACGGTAATGAGGTCAAGGAGAACCTTCATCGTCCTTGAGATTCCGTACTTTGACTTCCCCCTGAGCCTCGGATAGTGGTTGGTCTCGATCTCCGTGATCTTTACCCCGTACCACTTGGCAACAGCAGGGATAAACCTGTGCATCTCTCCGTAGAGCCTCAGGTTCTTCACAACGTCCCGGCGGTAGGCCTTCAGGGAACAGCCGTAGTCATGGAGCTCTACTCCTGTGACCTTGCTGATCAGCCTGTTTGCGATGATCGAGGGAAGCCTCCTCGAAATAAAGGGGTCTTTTCTCCTCTTCCTCCAGCCGCTTACTATATCACAGTCTTTCATAGCCTCAAGAAGCCTCGGAATATCAGCCGGATCGTTCTGGAGATCGCCGTCAAGGGTTACGATAACATCACCGTCGGCATAATCAAACCCTGCGGCAAAGGCAGCTGTCTGGCCGAAATTGCGCCGGAAGCTTATCGCCATAACCCTGCTGTCCTTCTCCTGTATCTTTTCGACAAGAGAGAAAGTGCTGTCCGTGCTCCCGTCATCAACGAAGATAATCTCATACCCGGATTTCATGGCCTCCAGCACGTGCTTCAGCCTGCCGTAGAGTTCCATAACATTCTCTTCTTCGTTGTAAAGGGGTATGACGACCGAGACTTTCATCAAAACTTTTCCGGAGATTTAGATTCCATGCCCCTGAAATCATAACACTTAAATACCGTAAATTTCATTAATTTATGCTGCCTGGTCTTCAGAACAAGCAGTCTCCTTTCATATCTGCCGAATGCCGGAATCAGAGAGCCGGGCATCTGCTGATGACCCGTCATAACAAGCACCGCGTTATATCCGGCAAGCCTTTCAAACCCCGGCCATAGGTCATACTGGTTCATTCTGCGGCCGAGGTTGACGCAGTAGGTGACAGGATTATCCTTCATATAAAACGCAAGCTCGCTCGCAATCTGATAGCTGTCTGAGACGATGAACGCGGGTCCCCCTGAAGAGATTTCATTAAAGGCCAGGCTTGCCTCTTTCCCGAGCTCTTTCCACCCCACAAGCTTTGCTGTGGGGTCCTTGTCAGGGGGAAGGTGAAGAAAAGCAGGAAAATGGGCAAAGAAAGTTAAGGACAATGCCAGCACAAAGCCGAGGAGTACAAGCACCCGGATGGGCCTTTTGAAGGCCTCGACATTCCTCATATAGTACGCTGAAAAGGCGATGAAACCCGCAGCATATCCCGGCAGCGCCCAGTTTGCCTGGACCTTTCCCTGCAGGCTTTTCATAAGAAAAAAAACAATGACAGGGAAAGAGAACCAAAAGAGAAATGCGCCGGCCCTCTCTTTCCTCGATCTCCACAGGGCTATAAAGATAAGCACCATAAGCACAGGGGTAACAATGCCTATTTGGGAGCCGAGAAACTCAAAGAAATACGGAAGCGCTATCTTAAATCCCTCTGCTATATGGGCCTGGCCCGCAGTATGCTTTACGGTAACCCAGCCATTGGCTGCATTCCATATGATCACAGGGCTGGATATGACCGCACTTGCCGCAGCAGCGAGATAAGGCCCCCTTGAAGCAAGCAGCCTTCTTGCGTCCCGGTAAAAAAGCATAAACAGCAGTCCGGAAAAGGGGAAAAAGGCCATTGTATACTTTGTCAATATGCCCAACCCTGTGGTCACACCGGTCAGGACCCAGTAGAGGTGGAGATGTTTCTGTGTACCTGCGGACAAGCCGCTGTCCAGGGCCTTCCGGAAGAAAAAGAGCGAGAGCACCCAGAAGAATATAAACGGCGAATCTATGGTGAGAAGCACTCCGAAAACAGAGTACAGCGGGACGATCTGAACCAGCAATGCGGAGAAGAGTCCTGTCCTTGCGTCGTAGAGATCCCTCCCAAGCCTGTAAAGGATAAGGCTGCTCAGGGCCGAAAAGATGACGGCAAATATCCTTACGCCAAAGACAGTGCTGCCGAAGAGTTTTGTGCCTGCAAGGATGATGTAGGCTATCATCGGCCCCTTTGAATAATAGCTCAGGTCAGGCCTGCGCGACCATTCCCAGTAATGGGCCTCATCAGGGCTGAGATCAAATGGCGAAGTGATGATGTAATAGATACGGAAGAGGCTGATCAGCATGAGACCGAGATACAGGGCCCGGTCATAATCCCGGTCTGCATATATTTTTTTAGCCTGCCTTACGGTCAGGGCCGCTCCCCAGGCAGCACCTGTGCCGAGCACGGCCCCTGCAAGGACATCAAAGGGATAGTGCACACCGACATAAACCCTTGAGAAGCCGACCATCACTGCGACAAGGACGAAGAAGGGTCTGACAACGTCTTTCCTGAGAAACCAGAAGGCCATGGCGAACCCAAACCCGTTGATGGCATGATTCGAAGGCATCGAAAAGGAGCTGCCGCAGCCGACAAGGGTCCTCACATCTTCAAGCGCGTTGCATGGCCTCACCCTGGCCACGAGGATCTTTATTACGTGACCGAGACCGTCTGCGAATGCGACAGCCACAATGGAGACGGAAAGGACGGTCAGGATATCCCTCCTGTCCCTAAAAAAAGTCCATATCACGAGGGGCAGGAAGAGCAGCTTGGCGTTGCCCGTCACAAAAGGCATCAGGATATCGAAGAAACTGTTCTGGAGGCCTTTATTTACGACAAAGAATAAGGCGGTGTCTATCTCAGGAAGGCTCATTTAATATATCGTTCACCCGTCTGCGAAGGGTCTCTATGCTGAAAGGCTTCTCTATAAAATTCTCATAGTGATCCCTGCCGAGCGAACCGCTCATCCTGAGCACCCTGATACCAGGAGAGGTCTGCCTCACCTTCTCTATGATCGTGTCGGAGGTCTCGTCCTCCATATACACGTCGGTTATAAGGAGGTCGAAAGGTGCAAGCCTGAGCGCCTCATCGAGCTCTTTCATGTTCTGTGCCTTCGTGATACCGTGCCCGACCTTTGAAAGTGCCCTTTCAACAGCGGTAAGTATCAGAGGCTCATCATCTACGACAAGGATCTTGCCGGCCATGGTCATCCCTACTGTAACACGCAGGCCGCCCCGGTGAAAACCCTTACTCCCATTGCCTCAGCTTCTCCTCAATGAATCTGATCACCTGCTCGTGCTCCTCAGCGCCGCGTCCCGATATTCTCATGGGCTCGCCAAAGGCTATATGGACCGGTCTGTCCTGATCTATGGGACCGAAGTCCTTTTTGTATTTACCAATCCCCCAGGCATCTGTCCTGAGGGCGATCGGTACAACAGGGACACCCGCCCTTAACGCCAGTTTTATGCCGAGGGAATTGAAGTCCTGCGGTCTGAAAACAAGGGAACGGGTACTCTGCGGAAACACGATTACCGAACTGCCTGAGGCAAGCTTCCTTGTCCCTGCGTCGAGCACCGTCCTGAGGTCCTCCCTCGGATTCTCCCTTCCGACCACTATCGGGTCCCTCGAACGCATCACCGGCCCGAATACGGGCATCGTTAAAAGGCTCTTTTTTACGATAAAGGTGACTTCCTTTACAGGCTGGATTATGCATGGCAGCACAAAGGTTTCAAGAGCGCTCA
>JACRHE010000134.1 GCA_016217695.1 Nitrospirota bacterium
ATAAGGGGGATCTCCAGTCCGACGAGTATGCCTGTCACGGTAATAAGGCAATAGAGGATAGGCCTGAAATGAACCGCGACCTCGAACAGGGCAAACAGGATGGCGGCCGAGCATCCCCCCACCAGGCCTATGAGAAGCTCGACCTCGATAAAGACCGAGATTATGTTTCTGACAATATACCTCGAAAGATACGAGCCTATTCCCATGGCAGAGAGGTATACGCCGATTATGATTGAAAACTGTGTTACGGAGTCGCCGAGCAGATAACTCGCGAGCGCACCTGCGGCCAATTCATAGACCAGACCGCAGGTGGAGATTACAAATATGGACAGAAGGAGGGCATAAGCCATGAAGCCCTGCGCAGCCTTCAGTGGATGGCAAGCCCTATGATTATGGAGATACCCAGGACCATGGCTGCGATGACTATGGCAGCAGCATTATTCTGTTTCTTGAGTATCTCTTCCCTGAGGTCGCCGGGTGTCACCTTATCAAAGACATAAAACGCAAGGCCGAACATCACGAGACCGAAAAAAGAGAAAATCACCGAGCTTACAATGTCTTTAAGACTGATAAAATTATCCATATCTCCTCCTTTTATTTGTTAATTATTACTTGTGGTACCGGCTCTGCCCGGACAGGCCCCATTTCGCTGCATGCATAATGCTTGAGACAACATACCCGCGCGTCCCTGCAGCAAAAAATAAGGCAGTTATAATAATGCCTGATATTATGTAGGCCTTAAGCTTCATCTGCCTCCACTTCGTCAGCCGTATTATCAGGGGACAGATCGCTCTCCGACCATCTGTTG
Organism: Nitrospirota bacterium; assembly: GCA_016217695.1. Classification (GTDB taxonomy): domain Bacteria; phylum Nitrospirota; class Thermodesulfovibrionia; order Thermodesulfovibrionales; family UBA6898. The sequence goes on from JACRHE010000134.1 coordinate 809, forward strand.
AGTTCGAACCTGTTGTTCTTCCAGATTACATAAAGGGGATAGACACCAAGCAGAAGCAGCGCCACAAATATATTCGACCATACAACAACACCCCTTCTCACGAATATGCTGAGCGACTTTTCTGCGACAGCACCCGAACCTCCAGCCTGAATCACGAAGTGGTACCGACCGCCCGCAACTGAGGATAAGAGATGCGTAGAGCCCTGGCTTCCTTCGGACCATCCCTCGCCGTCTTCAACTCCGAAATAGTATTCGACCCCCTGCTCGAACCCGACATTCTTATTTGTCTCTTCATTTACGAGGTCTATATCAGCCTCAAGCCAGTCGTTTTGTACAGGTGAGAAGACCGCAACCGAGATGTTGCCGGTACTGCCGGGTATATCGAATGACGGTGTGATAAAAGGCTTTGCTATTTTGCGATCATTGATTTTAAAGTCTCCGCGATAGACCTGCCTGTCAGGCAGCGCCAGGATAAAATAAAGCTGCAACACGGTCAGACAGATAGCAAAGGCCACAAACGACCACATCACAGGTCGTAATATCGAGGCATAGGGAGATGGCTGGTTCGGGGCCACTCCCTCCTTTGGGGGCATCCCTTCTGTTATGCCGAAGGCCCCTGCAACCTCCTCAGGCCCGATATACCTGCCGACAGACCAGTTGGCCTCGGATGAATCGCTCTCGCAGGAAAGTATCTCCGGCGGACATATGTAGTCAGTAACATCCACAGTCTCCCCGAGCCTGACCCGCCAGTAAAACTCCCCGAGCACATAAAACACCTTACCCTGTCCGACAAGAAACCTCTTAAATATCCTGTCCCTGAATTTCAGGGCCGATAATCCTGCGGCCGCCCTTACAGGACTGTTGCGCAGCATCTCGACATAATTCCAGTGACCGTTGTACGTCGTAAGCCACCTGAATCCCTTAAAGGGGTTGAACAGGAGATACTCGTCCCACATGTAGAGGCCTGTTTTATCCGAGCGCCGCATAAACCCCGTCACCTCCCAGTCAGTCCCCAGGAGTCTTCCTTTACTCCCGATGGGTATCAGCGGCTTGATCTTCATCTTCTTTTCGGCCTTGCTCAGGACCGCAAGGGTCTTATGTGTCGCATCGATGGTTGAGCCGCAGTACCTGCAGGCAACGGAGGCTGTAAGGCCCGGGGTAAGCATCGAGAAAGGTCCGCCGCACGAGGGGCACTTGAAAAGTTCAGCAGCTCGTATCTTTTTGATATCCGCTGAGAGGTCCCTCAGGTTGGACATGGCGAGTTCTTCAAACTCCACATATCTGCCTGTATAGAGCCGGATCTCATCTACGCAATACTCTATGTTGACGAACTCGCCTGAATAGCTGCTCATGTCAACGCTGACGGTCTTTCTTCCCTGCATTCCCTTAAACGGGAGCTCTCCCTCGCTTCCCACGCAGATCGCCTCTTTTATATCGTCAACATAGAACTTCATGGGAGGGGCCAGTTCATAACTATTGCCGACCCTGACAGCTTCGCGGCCCGGCACCCTGTCAGTTACCTTAGCCTCGGAGCTCATCATGAAAAAACCCATAGCCTCCGCCAGCCAGCCGTTCTTTCCATTTTCAAAGAGCAGATACCATTCGTTCCAAAAGCCTTCACTCCAGGCGACTTTAAGACGGCCGATAACCTCGAACCTCGTGTCCCTGTATTTTCCGGTGCTTCCCAGCTTAAGGGGGGAGATATCATCAGGGAGTTGGGCCATCTGGCCGAGGGATTCAAGGTCCATATCGCGCCTGACGATCATGGCTCTGCAATGGTCGCAGACGGAGAATACGGAGACGCTCGATTTAAACCGGACTTCGGCCCCGCAGGACGGACAGTTGGTCTTCACCGGGTGTCAGGCTCCTGGAATCGGCGGCGGCACATCACTGAACAGCTCCGCCAGGTCAGGCACAGCTCCGGCAGCTGTCCATTCTGCCATGCCGGATTTCCAGACAAGGGTATCTCTGGTAATCTCCCCTGCCTTTATCTTCTGCTTCAGAATATTCGTCTCAAACGGGCCTGCCTGCTGACCTCCGAGGGCAACATAGTAACCAGGCAAGGGAGGCGGCGTCTGTGAAGGACCGGACTGTCCGGCCACTGACTGGGTCATCTGATTTGCCATGGCAAACCCCATACCCAGACCTACTCCTGCTGCTGCGGTACCGCCTGGATTGGCAGCAGCGGTCTGGATCGCTTCGGCTGTTTCATATTGGGTAAGACTCCGGAGATCTCCAACCGCCTTTATCGCCCCTGCCTTGTCAATGGCCTTCTCCACTTCCTCAGGCAGACCTATGTCCTGCACCTGTATCTCGGTCAGTTCAAGACCGAAGCCTGCAAAGCCGGGGGCTATGCGATCCTTCAGAACCTGGCCGAGTGCGACTACCCTGCTTTCCAGATCGACAACAGGGATGCCTGTCTCGGGAAGGACCTCCTTGATCCTCATGCCTATCTTACCCCTCAGGTTGTCCTCTATAGACTCGGTCGTGAAGCTGCCGTCAGTGCCGACTATCTCCCTGATGAAGACTGCAGGGTCTTTCACCCTGATGGCATAGATTCCGAAAGACGTTACCCTCACAGCCCCGAATTCCTTATCACGCATGGTCACAGGCCCCGGGGTCCCCCATTTCAGGTTCGTGAACTGCCGGGTGCTGCAGAAATAGACCTCTGCCTTAAAAGGACTGTGAAAACCGTATTTCCAGCCCTGAAGTGTGGTCAATATCGGCAGGTTCTTTGTCGTCAGGGTGTATGTCCCGGGCTTGAATATATCGGCTATCTGTCCCTCGTTGATGAATACCGCCTGCTGTGCCTCCCTGACAACCAGCTTGGCTTCGTATTTGATCTCATTTCCAAGGCGCTCAAACCGATGCACAAGAGTGTTATTAGTGTCATCGATCCATTCTATTATGTCTATAAACTCGCCGCGAACCTTGTCAAAAAATCCCATATCTGCCTCCCTGGATTACCGTCAGATTCATAAAAATGGCTGCCCCGTAAAAAATATATCATATATGCGGCATATGGTGGAATAAAAAAATCTGATGAATTCTGCGAAACGGCTTAATATTTCCATCAAATCTGCCGATAAAGAATCAGGAAATGATTAAATCTATTAAGGGGGCGGACTGTCCAGATGGCAAAGGTACTTGTAAAACTCCAGAACGGCGAAGAGACAAGGGGAGAACTACTGTCTTTTAATCAGAACGCCCCGACATTTTATATTCATACAGACAAAGACAAGGGAACGACTAATAACGTGATGTTGAATACGGCTGACGTCAAGGCGATCTTTTTTCAGAAGAGGCAAAATGGAGACTGTTCCATCGTCCATATGGAAACCATCGATCAGTCTGTCCTGGCCGGCCTGCACGGGTTCAGACTGGATGTGGAGTTCAGGGACGGTGAAACAATCCACGGATCGGCCCACAAGTACAGTCCCAATGACAGGGGATTTTATCTGGTGCCTCTTAACCCGGCTGACAAATACGAGCGCATCTATGTCAATGCCCTCTCTGTAAAGAGAGTCGACAGCAGAAGGCTCATGGGCAAGATCCTGGTTGACCAGAGCAAGATCACGGCGGGGCAGCTCGGCCAGGCCCTGAAGTATCAGCAGGAGAATAAAGAAAAGAAGATCGGCACGATTCTGAGGGAAAACAATCTCATTACCCATGAACAACTGGGAGAATCACTCCAGAGACAGAAGGAACACGGAAAGTATATAGGAGAGATACTTATGGAGGCGGGATACATTACAGAAGAGCAGCTGCAATATGCCCTCCTTCTTCAGCAGGAAAACAGAAAGAAAAAACTCGGCCAGATCCTGGTTGAACTGAAATTTCTTGCTCCCAATGATATCTGTATCGCCCTGGCAACACAGCTCAGTCTGCCCTGGGCGGATCTGTCTTCTGTCGAGATCCTTCCCGGGACAGCAACTGCCCTGCCGGAAGACGTTGTCAGGCGGCTCTGCGCATTGCCTATCGAGCAGAGAGATGACAGGCTCATTATTGCCAGCGCTGAGCCGCAGGCTCCGGGATTAAAGGGCGAGATCAGCCGTTACACAGAACTGGAGGTTGAACTCGCAGTGGCATTTGACGGGTACATCGAGTCCGTTATCAACCACTTCTTCCCCCCGCAGTCCAAGGCAGCCTGAGCATCAGGTTCAAATAGCGTCATTCCCTCTGGTCAGCATACAGGCGGATCAGCTCTCCTCGGCGACGACCGGGACCCAGTCGGTTTAGAGATTCTGTGGTTAAACCAATTCCGGGCTAATTCTGCCTTGTCCGGCCCATCGGCTACGACCTTTTCGATACTGGCGATCCCAATAAGAAGGTGCTCTTTCTCAATGAAGCGGTATCCGGAGGCTGCAGCTTCGTGCGCTGCTATCCTCCATGCCATGCCAGCGCCAGATGAAAGTTGCTTCAATGCCTATTCTTCCAGTAATCAGGATGTCGGCGCAGATGCATTATCGCCAGGATAAAAATCCCATGCTGTTCGATGCTGTAAATGACACCATAGGGGAAACGTTTAACAAGACAGCGACGCATGTCTTCTTCCAATTCTGGCCAAGCAGTCGGAAAGCTGACGATGTTTTGAATAGCGGAATTCACCTCAATAGAAAAATCATATCCAAGGCCCGGTTCATTGTTTTCGTAGTACTCAATAGCCTGAATAAACTCTTCTTCTGCTTCAGGGTGAAACGAGAAGGTCATTTTTCGAATCGCTCCCGGATTTTCGTAAATACTTCGGCCCCGGGAACAGCCTTAACTGTGCCAGACCGCAACTCTGAAAGACGGCGCTTGGCAACCTTTGCCCACTCTGCATCAATCTCCGCTGATGGCGGGTTAAGCGTTTTCAGCAAAGAATCGATAACCATTGCCCTTTCTTCAACAGGAAGAGACTCTGCCTCCTGAATTATTTCTTTCATTCCATGCATGAAATACCTCCTTACTTTTTAATATTTTAGATCATCCGCATGATAAGTTACTATCCGTTCAATCAAACCCCTTACAACCTGTCTCCTCAGCATGCCTCTGTGTCTTTGGATATTCCCTGCAATGCCGTGGCTTGACATCATGAATCCGGCAGACATACATATCCTCTTTAGGCAGCTTTCTTAGCCAGGGGCATCTCCGGACATCTTCACCTATTTTGGGATCGAGCCAGATGTCGTAATACCCCCAGTTCTTTAGATGCTCCTCAGCTTTTCGTTCATATTTACACTTGTCTGAGTCTCTGCCTTCGAGGAAAAAGACCGTCTTTTCCAAAGGCCGCAAAATAAAGGTTCCATTAAGACTGCCGGCATCACGGATGAAACAATCAGGAGGGTTTATCTCAAGAAGAAAATGATTGCGGGAGACATAGGTATCATCAGGGCTCAGGCGAAGGTGTGCATTGCTTCCCTCCGCATTTCTGCCAAGAAGAAAATTCTCTGGTTCATCGAAGGAAAATGCTTTGCCTTTTGCAGGCCCCTCAACAACTGTCAGATTAACCTTCATCCCCGCCATAGATCAAATTATAGCAGAATGATAAGAGTTTGAATCATCACCACTGCTGGCCCAACGTTAACCCAGTAAATTCAGATGGGGTAACTACTTGCAGACTAACAGGAAGTCGCCCTTCATATCATCCCGATAAATCCGGCCTGTCTGCCGGTGGAACCCCTTGAGTAGCGGTAGGAATAATACCTGTCAGGATTGCAGAAGGTGCAGTCTTCGGACATCCATATATTGGCTTCAGGGACGCCCATCGACAGGGCCTGCTGCCTGTTGGCTGCCGCGAGATCGAGGCAATATTTTTCCCCCTTCTGACTGACATACCCGCCCTCGCCTGTTGCATGCCTTACAGCATGCATTACATCGTAATCAACACCGTAGCAGCAACCTTTTATGCTAGGGCCTATCGCAAGCAAAATATCTGCCGGATCGCAAATAAACCTGTCGATGATCGTCTTTATCGTCTTTTTCAATATTTCTTCTGCAGTCCCTCTCCAGCCTGCATGCACTGCCCCTGCTATACCGCTTCTCTTTTCATAGACCAGAACCGGAACGCAGTCGGCCACCTGTATGCCGATCAGGATGCCCTTCTCTTTTGTAATGACGGCGTCAGCTATCTTCGGCTCAGGGGAGGATTCGAGCAGGACGATCTTGTCCGTATGTTTTTGTACCGGCATATATATCGCTTCCTTCTTAATCTTCAGAATCTTTGCGACGGCATCAACATCAGCACCAGGGTCCTTGCCTGTAAAGAAGCCTGTTACATGACCTTTGAATATGTCGGGGATGATTAATCGGTTCATGAAACTCTTATTCCCCTATGTCACTCCCGCTTGTCGGGAGTCCTTCAGGAAGAAAGATTCTCGCCTGAGGCGAATCGCTGAGGAGACCGGTCAAGCCGGAATGACAAAAAGAGGTTAAGTCTGCCGCAACTCGGCAGCTTCTCAATCATTCTTAAGTGCGGCAAATGCAGCCGGCAGTGTATCAATAATATCCGATGCTATGAGGGAATGCATCCCTTTTTCAGTCGCCGCGATATCTCCTGCAAGGCCGTGCATATACGTGCCGATTATGGAAGCATCGATGGGGTTCAACCCCTGACCGAGAAAAGCAGCAATCATGCCGGTCAGCACATCCCCGCTGCCTGCAGTTGCCATGCCGGGATTGCCGGTCGTATTTATAAAGATCCGGCCTTCGGGCTCGGCAATAACAGTCGGCGCGCCCTTTAAAACAAGATACGCGCCGGTATCTCTAACAAAAAAACGCGCGGTGTTTATCCTGTCTGCCTCCATCTCATTCCTGACATCCGCCTTCTGTCCCAGCATCCTCGCCAGCTCTCCTGTATGAGGGGTGAGAATCACCGGTGACTTTGACTTCTTCAGGAACTGGGTGCTGTCCTGAAGAGAGTTTATCCCGTCAGCATCCAGCACAAGCGGAACAGGAGATGTCTGAACAAGCTGTTTCATCATCTTTATGGTGTCGTCTGAAACGCCGATGCCGGGACCTATTGCCAGGACATCGATCCTCCCAGCTGAAAAATGAAGTATCTCATCCAGAGCCTCGGCTGACAATCTGCCGTTTCCTGCATCAGGCAGAGGCAGCACCATCTCCTCTGTCACGCGCGACTGGAAAATGTCAGCGAGACTCTCCGGAACGCCTATAGTCACCATGCCCGCGCCTGCACGCAGACACGCCCTTGCAGACATCAGCGCAGCGCCGGTCTTGCCACGTGAACCCGCAACTATCAGGACATGCCCGAAGTCGCCTTTGTGGGAATACCGCGGCCTCTCAGGAATTAGGACAGACGCGTCTGTCCTTTCTATTGTATGTGTTTTAAGAGAATCCGCACCGAGAAGCTCAGCCGGAAAACCGATATCCTCAATAAACAGTTCCCCGGTAAACTCAGCCCCCGGATAAAGCAGATGGCCTGTCTTGGGCAGGCCGAAGGTCACAGTGTAATCAGCCCTCACAGCCTCCCCCATCACCTGTCCGTTGTCAGAGGAGATGCCGGAAGGGATATCGACAGAGATGACCGCAACATGGGATCTGTTTATGAAACCTATGAGGTCGGACATGGGAGACGCAACCGCCTTGTTTATGCCGGTCCCGAGAATCGCGTCGACCACAACTGCACTGTGAAGGTCCTTTTCATCAATGTTCGATCTGAACTCGATCGGCAGACCGAGCTTCTTTGCTGTCCTGTACTGTATCAGACAGTCGGGGCTGAGTCTGTCTTCCTTCAGAAGGAGCAGCACCCTGACATTCCACCCCCAGTTAAAAAGGTTTCTTGCAGCGACAAGCCCGTCACCGCCGTTATTACCGCCTCCGGAGAGAACAATCACCTTCTTTTTCTCAAAGAGCTCTCTCACCTTTTCTGCAACGGCAAGTCCTGCCCTCTCCATCAGCACAGACCCGGGAACTCCGTACTCCTCTATCGTTTTTTTATCGATGAGGCGCATCTCATCGGCGTTTACGACCTTCATCTGCCGCCCTCGAGCACTACGCAGGCTACGCCGTACTCGCGCTCATGACTTAGGCTGAGATGCGCGCAGGTGACTGATTTTTCCTTCAGGTATTCATCGAGCCGGCCTCTTGCCCTGATAAAAGGCCTGCCGCCCTCGTAATTAGCCACCTCAATGTCCAGAAGGGAGACAGGAATCGCGCCGCCTATGGCCTTGATAAGCGCCTCCTTTGCGGCGAATCTGACCGACAGGGAGAGATAAGGCTCTCTCTTCTGATACGCGTAGGCAATCTCGTCTTCGGTGAAGACCCGCCCGAGAAACCTGCTACCCCACCTCTCGACAGCCTTCTTCATCCTGTCGATCCTGACTATGTCTATGCCAATCCCGTGGATCATAAAAAAGAAAAGGATGAAGGTTGAAGGTTGAAGGTTGAAACAGCTGTTCTATTTACCGTATGCTCTTCCATATAAGATCCTTCATCTCCCTGACCGCCCTCTCTATTCCCACCAAAACAGAGCGGGATATGATGCTGTGGCCGATATAAAGGCCCCTGAGCCCTTCTATCTCCGCGATCCCGGAGACATTATAATAGTTCAGCCCGTGTCCGGCGTTCGCCATCAACCCGACATCCGTCGCCTTCTTTATCGCCATGATCACCCGGGCAAGTTCCTTTTCCTGCTTTCCACCCTTTTCATTTGCGTAGCAACCGGTATGTATCTCGACCATATCAGCGCCCACCTCACGTGATATCTCGACGTCCTCCACTGAGGGATTGATAAACAGGCTTACCATGATTCCGCTGTTACTTAGGGCCTTGATCGCCTCCTTCACGGTCTTCCTGGCATTCCTCACGTCCAGGCCGCCCTCTGTAGTGAGCTCTTTCCTCTTCTCAGGCACCAGAGTGACAAGATCGGGCCTCTTCCGCGAGGCTATTTTTATCATCTCCTTTGTGGCAGCCATCTCGAGATTCAGTTCAACAGGGACAAAAGCCCTCACCAGGTCGAGGTCCCTGTCATTGATATGCCGCCTGTCCTCCCTGAGATGGATTGTGATACCATCCGCCCCGCCCAGGATAGCCAGGCTTGCTGCCATGACCGGTTCAGGCTCTATCCCGAGCCTAGCCTGCCTCAGTGTTGCGACATGGTCGACATTCACTCCAAGAATCATATCCTCTCCAATCAGTTTTCAGATTCATATTCCCGCCCGCCAATCACGCGGCAGGATCACGGGAATACGCTCGCTTTTTATTTACGGCACTACAGTAACGTCGTTAATTGACGACAGTACCACAAAGACTTTTATATTATTCGAATCTTCATCCACAGGCAAGAGGAAAAAACCCTTTCTGCCCTTGTCCTGCCTTGAAAGGAAAAAACCCCTCTTCCACGGCACATCTCCCACAAGAAAGCCGACCAGGGCCTCGTTATCCCTGAACTTTATAAACACCCTGTTGCCCTTTGACCGCGTAATCCCGTATGATTTTTTTTCTTTGTGCGAAGAGTTACCCTCAAAGGATTTCACGAAAAAAACCGCTTTCAGTTCTTCGATCCGTATCCGGTGAATCGCACCGGTACCGGCTTCCTCAAAACTCATCTCCTCAAGCTCAGTTGAAAAGTCCTTCAGAAAGCCCTTCATGACACATCCGTTATTGAACCTTATGACAGCCTTTTCCCTGTTATCCATTGATCAGAGCTCCTTACGCTTATTGCATATTTATGACTACAGTTGAAGATCGTCTCTTCTGCTCGAGCCAGCGGTTGAGGACCGCCTGCCTTCTCTGCCCCGAAAGTTGGGCTCTTATACTCTCCCTGACCTCCTCAAAAGGCGCTATCGCCTCTTTTTCCCTCTCCTTCAGCATCACCAGAAAGAAACTCTTCTTCCCTCTGTACGGGCCTCCATACTGTCCCACCTTCAGGTTCTTTATAGCCTCGGCAAGAGAGGGGGAAAAGGTATCGGGGTTTGCCCATCCGTAGTCGATGATCACAGCCTTCTTCTCCTGCTCGAGCCTCCCGGCCATATCGTCGAAAGCGATCTTCTTTGATCTCATCTCCCTGATTACGGACCGTGCCGCATCTTCAGAATCCATCTCTATCATCTTTACGAGCATGCTGACCGGACGTATAAAAGGAATCTGACTGCTGCGGTAATACTCCCTCAGCTCCTCCTCAGTCACAGGATCTTCATTCAGAAGACTCTCTGTAAAGCGGGAGAGTATCATCGTCTCTTTCACGGCTTGCCTGAACTCCTCAGGCGAGATACCCTTGTCCCTGAGAGACTTGCTGAACGCCTCTTCTCCCATGGCCTTCTTCCTGCCCTCTATCTCCTTATTCAGCTCTTCGTCTGTGACAGCAATTTTTTTCTCCCCGGCGTCCTCAAGCATGAACCTCTCCGCAATGAGCTGACTGAGCACAGCCTCCTTCAGCCTCTTCATGTCAGGCCTTGCATTCTGCTGCCTGTGTCCCTCCATCCTCTCCTTCATGAGCTGATCAAAGGACTTCCTGTCTATCTTCTTCCCGTTGACGGTCGCAACAGGCCTGGAACAGCCAAAAAGGAAAAACACGGTCGCAATTATAAAAACAGATAAAGTTATCCGGTCTCTCATATCATCTCCTTTAACATATTCTCGGCAACTGGTCTCCTGAAAGCATATCAATTATTCTGGAACCGCCTATCTCCGTATTCAAAAGCACTGTCCGTTTCGGAGCTTCCGTAACCTCTCCTATTATGGCAGCTTCAGCACCCTCCGGGGTCTTTCTCATCTCACAGACAAGAGCCTCGGCATCACCCCTGTCCACGACCGCCACTAATATACCTTCATTGGCAATATAGAGGGGATCAAGACCGAGAAGCTCACATGCTCCTCTGACTCCCGGTCTGACCGGAACAGAGCCTTCACTGATCCGCATGCAGAGACCCGAATCATGGGCAAACTCCTTCAGGGTAGTCGCAAGACCTCCCCTTGTAGGGTCGCGCATAACGCGGATATTCCCTGTAATCCCCAGCATGCGTTCAACGAGCCTGTTCAGAGGCCTGGCATCGCTTAATATGTCAGGTTCAAAGCTGATGCCGTTTCTAAGGGCCATGACAGATATGCCGTGATTGCCTATAGAGCCGCTCAGGACTATTCTGTCCCCAACTGTTATATTGAAAGGTGAAAGGGAGATGCCGTCTTCGATGATCCCAAAGCCGGCCGTATTGATGAAGAGCCCGTCTCCCTTTCCCCTGTCAACAACCTTTGTGTCGCCTGCGACTATCCTGATCCCTGCCTTCAGTGACGCCTCGGTCATGGAAGCGAGGATCTTTTTCAGATCCTTCAGCGGAAAACCTTCCTCGAGGATGAAGCCTGCCGTAAGATAGAGGGGCCTGGCGCCCGACACCGAAAGGTCGTTGACCGTGCCGCAGACCGAGAGCATGCCGATATCTCCTCCCGGGAAAAAAAGAGGGGATATGACATACGAATCAGTCGTAATCGCGATCCTGCCCGAAGCCGGCTCATCCATGACCGCCGAGTCGTTCAAGGTCCTGAGGTCAAAGGCAGGGACGAAATAGTCCCTTATCAGCTGATGCATCATCCGTCCGCCGCTTCCATGGGCTAACTGGATCAGATCCATGCAGAGCTCCATTCAAAAAATCTCCCCCAGCCCCTCTTTTCCAAAGAGGGGGTTAAGACCTCCCTTAAGCAAAGGGAGGTTAGGAGGGATTTTATAATGAATATCTTTACGCTCATGATCTCCTTCTTATTCCTAAGCAGTATGTGATAGCCAGCTCCGTTAATCATACCCCGGACTCCGCAACGGCCTTATATCTGTAATAGGCTGCGCAGCTGCCCTCAGAGCTGACCATGCACGCGCCCACCGGCCTTTCAGGAGTGCAGGCCTTACCGAAAAGCGGGCAGTCTGAAGGCAGTTTAATGCCCTTCAGGACCTCACCGCAGGAGCAGGCGCCGGGCTCACTCCCCTCCGTTACCTCAATATCAAAGACAGTAAGTATATCCCTGTGCATATACTGCCGGCGCAGTCTGAGCCCGCTTCCGGAGATACGTCCGATGCCCCTCCACTGGGCATCAGCAGGCTCAAAACATTCCTCCATTACAGATACCGCTCTGGGATTTCCCTCTTGTCTGACGACCTTTGCGTACTGGATCTCAACTCCGGATCTTCCGGAAGAGATCTGACTCAGCAGCATCAATATGCCGGAGAGGATATCGCCTGCGTCGAATCCGGTGATCACGCATGGCTTCCCGTATTCAGTTGCAATGAACCCATAGGGCCTGACCCCGATAACAGTGCTCACATGGCCCGGCAGTATAAAGCCGTCAACCGTAACATCACCTGAATCAAGGAGGGCCTTTAGAGCAGGCGGAACCGTCTTATGAACGCAGTAGATGAAGAAATTGTCTATCCCCTTTGTTTCAGCCTCCAGGATAGTCCCTGCAACAAGCGGAGACGTTGTCTCAAACCCTGTGGCAAAAAAAACCACCTTTTTTGCGCTATTTTCTTCAGCCAGCTTCAGAGCGTCGAGGGGCGAATAAACAACCCTGATGTCACCACCCTCTGCCTTTGCATCCAGCAGGGATTTTTTGTCTCCCGGCACACGCATCATGTCGCCGAAGGTGGCAAGGACCACCCCCTCGAGCTGTGACAGGGCTATAGCGGTATCCACGTCCTTTATAGATGTCACGCAGACAGGGCAACCCGGACCACTGAGCAGCCCTATCCCTTCAGGCAGCAGGTTACGGATGCCATGCCTTAAGATAGCAACAGTATGAGTGCCGCAAACCTCCATAAGCCTGACCGGCCTCCCGAGGGCTGCGGCCAGCACTCTTATTTTATTGACTAAGTCCTGCATATAAGGCCCCTCTTTATCCTCTCTCTAATTATATATGCCTGACCGAGGGATATACCAGCATCATTACAGGGTACAAGCTCATTCACAAAGACCTGCAGGCCTTCCCGCCTGAGGTCTTTTACGACCCTGTTGAGCAGATGGAAGTTCTGAAATACGCCGCCGCTGAGGACAACCTTCTTCAGATTGTTTGTCAACGCGAGCTTCACGACAACCTTTACGACAGAAAACGCGACCGCATTATGGAATTTAGCCGCAATAATCCCCTTCTCCACTCCCAGCCTTATATCGCTAAGTATACTCAAAAAAGTCATCGAAAAATCTATCTCCATCGGGTCCTTAAAGCTGATATCCACAGCATAATCATCACCAAGATCATCCATGACCAGAGACTCAAGGGCCATGGCCGCCTCACCTTCGAAGGTATTGCGGTCGCAGACTCCGATCAGGGCCGACACGGCGTCAAACAGTCTTCCGGCGCCTGAAGACAGAGGAGATAAGGATTTCTGCTCTGATATGCGGATTATATTCCCTATCTTCTCCCTTCCGTACTTTTGGACAAAGCCCGACGGCTCAAGATATTCCCATATCTCATGGCCGGCTGCCTTTATTATATAGCCTACCGCTATGCGCCACGGCTCCCTGATTGCCGCCTCTCCGCCCGGCAGGGGAACTGCGGCGATATGACCTGCCCTTCTGTAGCCTGCCAGATCCGCGATCAGAAATTCCCCTCCCCACAGTGTCCCGTCTTCTCCATACCCGTTTCCGTCAAAGGCCACTCCGATCACCTTATCTTCTAGACCCTTCTCTGCCATAACAGACGCGATATGTGCATAATGGTGCTGTATGCCGCAGGTCGTGACCGCAGTACTACATGCATCCACGCCCTGCTTCAGTGCCCATTGGGTTGAAAGATATCCCGGATGGAGGTCGTACGCTATAGCGACAGGCTCGGCCCTGTAAACCATTTTCAGATTCCTGAGGGTCTCCTCGAAAAACCTGAGGGTCTCATAGTTCTCCATATCCCCTATATGCTGACTGGGTATCGCATATCTCCCTTTAGTAAGGGTGAAGGTGTTCTTCAGATCAGCGCCGCACCCAAGCACATCAGGACCGTCACTGTTCAAAGGTATCGGGTCAGGCACATATCCTCTTGATCTCCTGATAAAAAAAAGAGATAGGTCGGGTATGGATGACCACGAAGGGCCTGTCTTTTCGACAACCGGATCCCTTCCCCTGACCCTTACGACAGAGTCATCCACCCTCATAAAGATACCCCTGTCATGGAGGAGAAACGCGTCTGCCAGGCCGGAGAGCTTCGAAACCGCATCTTCGTTATGGATAACGATCGGCTCATCGCTGATATTGCCGCTGGTCATAACAAGCACATCCGGAGCCGCAGCCTGCGGCATCCTGAACAGCAGATAGTGGATGGGTGTATACGGAAGCATGAAGGCAAGATGACGGTTATTGGGAGAAACAGCCTCCGGCATTTCAGTATCCTTACGCTTTCTCAGAAGGACGATCGGCCTGCTCGGAGAGGCCAGCAGCAATTCCTCATACTCCGATACGTGACAGAACTTTTTTATGGTATTGACGTCCCCTGCCATCAGGGCAAAGGGCTTGTTGTTCCTCCTCTTTCTTTCCCTGAGCCTTTCAACTGCATCTATATTTCCCGCGTCGCAGGAAAGATGAAACCCTCCCAGCCCTTTTATCGCAACAATCTTTCCATCCTTCAGTAATTCCGTTGTCTTTCTGAGGCCTTCCGGTCCCACCGCCGGAGTCTCATCTCCGAAGATAAGGCTTATCCTGGGACCGCATACAGGGCAGGCATTGGGCTGGGCATGAAAGCGCCTGTTGCAGGGATTACGGTATTCTGCCTCGCATGCCCTGCACATCGTAAAGACATGCATGGTCGTATTGACCCTGTCGTACGGAACAGACCTTGTGATCGAATACCGAGGACCGCAGTTGGTGCAGTTTATGAAGGAATAAAGAAAGCGTCTGTCTTCCGGATCAAGGAGCTCTCTGAGGCAGTCAGCGCATATCGAGATATCAGACGAGACAAGCGTGAAGCTTCCTGTATCAACGCTCTCGTGTATCGAAAAATCCTTAAATCCGGCGCACCCGGCAGGAGATATGTCCATGCTCATTATCTTCGCCAAAGGAGGCGCCTCTTTCCTGAGTCGTTCCAGAAAGATGTCCAGGTTATCACCTTCTGCTGTGATTGATACTCCGTCAGAGGTGTTGGTAATAAAGCCCTTTACGGACAATTCATTTGCGAGGGAAAATACGAAGGGCCTGAATCCTACCCCCTGAACGACCCCTTTTATAGATATATGAAGACATTCCATGATGTTTAATTCCTGCCCAAAAGGCTGTTACGCGAGGGCCGAACACCTCCTAAAAACAGCAAATCGACAATATATTGCGGCGGCAAACCTCTTTTTGTCATCATCGCTGTCGGGAAATAGTCGGCCCTCCATAGTGCATTTCAGTCGGCTCTCTTTCAAGGAGTCGCTGCTGTTTTTATTCGGCATTCAGCCCTCTTTACATTGTCCGGGACGGTGGTGATTTAATTAAATTGCGCGTCTTTATTATACCTGAAATAAGAATGAATCGATTTCCACGAATTTAGCCAGGGGTTTAATCAGAGCAGACAATGCAAAGTCAGACAAAGCATGCCCTGTACCGACGAAAAGTTTTTTCTGCTTTTCCCCGAAATTTATGAACAGTGAAGGTAAACTCAGGACATGGCGGCAGTTCTGAAAAGGCTTTCGCAGCGATACAAAATGGCATCGGAAGCCACGGTATAATCATGAAGACAGCTACGCTAATGACAGCTTTTGCTAACTTGACACCATGCCCCGTCAAATCTTATCGCCTTGAAAGGCTTTGAGGGATGCCGCCATGTCCAACCGGCATTCATTCTTTTGCTGCCAATGGCTAGATTGCTTCATTCAGAGAAGTCTGGAGATAATAAAAGGGACGGCAGTCTCCACGCGCAGGATGCGCTCACCCAGATGAACGGATGTAAACCCTAAAGAGAGGAACTTCTCTATCTCGAAGGGAATGAACCCTCCTTCAGGGCCAAGCGCAAGCACTACAGGCTCCCGGACCTGCCTCGGACACGGCTCGGAGGCAACCGGATGGGCAACCAGAGGAAGAGTTCCTTCTATGATGGCCGGCAGCTCGTCTTCAACAAACGGTTTAAAGAGGGGCCTGAGCAGAACCTCCGGCAACATCGTGTCACGAGCCTGTTCAAGCCCCAGCAGCAGCTGCGTGTTCATGGCAGCCGGATCAAGCAGAGGGCTCTGCCAATAGCTCTTTTCAACCCTGTAAGCATTGATAAGGAAGATCTTCTTTACACCCATACTGCCGGCAGACAGGAGTATGCGTCTCAGGACCTTCGGCCTCGGCAGGGCAAGGACAAGGGTGAGAGGCAGGGCAGCAGGAGGCCTTGTGCCGAGCTTCACATCCATCTCAAGATACTCCTCATCAAGATGTGTCACAACGCCTGTGCCAATATCGCCATTGAGCAGGCCGACACGGAGGCTATCCCCGACTGACGCACGCTGCACAGTCGTGACATGCATTAAGCGCCTGCCACGCAGTCTCACCGTTTTTGCATCAATAAAATCATCTTTAAAGAGGATGATGAGATTCATTCGCCCTCGTGTTATTATAACAAAACATGCAGGGCTCAAGGATATGCATCAGGCCGAAACCCTTTGGATGGTTCGTCATCCTCTATGCCTTTTTTGGCTCATACTACGGCGTCGGCTCAATAAAGAACTTCCTCAGCCCGACCCTTCATCTTTCGTCTGCCCAATCCGGGCTTGTCGTTGTCTACGGCCTCTGCTGGATATCTTACTTCATCGGAGGCACAGGCCTCGTCTTCAGGAAACAGTGGGGAAGATGGCTGGTTAGGATAGCGGCGGCCATCTCGGTATTGACCCTGATCATCGGGCAGATCATCTATATAAAGTTTCTGGATGTGATTATATCGCCAGGTTTACTTTTCATCTTTGCACGCCCGATCCCTGATATCGCTATCCTGTATGCAACCCTCCTGCGAACCGCAAACAATGCGGAGCGGACGGATGAGACAGAGCATGGTCCTTCAGGAAAAACCTTATCTTATCTCATTGTTGCATCAGGAGCAGTGCTGCCGTGGATTACAGGCCTTTTTATAAGAAAGGTCGTGCAGAGCTCAGCAGAACTGCTCGGCCTTTCAGGTGTCTCAGGCATTCTGATTCCGGCATTCATGACAATATGGTTCAGCATCCCCTTTATCCTCCTTGTCCTTTTCTCGAAGGCCCTCGTGAGAAGGGACGGAAGTAAAAGGCCGATAGGCCTAATCTTTTCCGGCGGCATCACCGGAGGTGCAGCGGCCGGCATATTCGTTAATATCCTTATGTGGGGACCGCCTTTTAACAGCTTCATGATGGCGGTCTCACCTCCGTTTCTTGTCTCGGGCGTCTGTGTCGGGATGCTTGGAGGATGGCTTGCGGAAAAAGTGATACGATAAGGCGCACCACTATATTATTGATGCTGAATATGGAGAGTTTCTTTCCCTCGCGTAGAAACTGATCCAGGACAATACGGGCATCTTGCCTTTCTCTTCCCAAAACTATTACTATGAAGAAAAATCCCGGGAGGTCGGAAAAATATGTTAAAGAGGCTCGTAGCGCTCGCCCTCACTATCCTCTGCATGACAGCATTTGCTTCATGCAATACCATACGCGGACTGGGCAAAGACATTGAGAAGGGCGGAGAGGCGATCCAGAAATCGACGCAGTAATTATGAATGGGCAGGAACTGCTTAAAGTGTAAGTATTGCGCTTCCGGAGCTGCGGCTTGCCGTATGCAAGACGAAGTCCCTGCCGAGGACTTTGCGGTGCGTCTCAACCGCCAGAGCAGGCGTGTTATTCTCCCCTGAGAGGTGTGAGAGGCATGCCCATCTCAGCCTCTTGCCCGACGTAAGGAGTTCAGCCGCCTCAAGGTTTGAGATATGTCCTCCGGGTCCCTGTATCCGCTTCTTGAGAAATGATGGATACGGTCCGCGCAAAAGCATGTCGGGATCGTAATTGCTCTCAATAAATACGCCGTCCAGCGAAGGGATGGCCTCATTTAATCCATCGAATACATGTCCGAGATCGGTCATGATGCCGAGGCGCTTTCCTTTTGAATCGACCACAAAGGCAACACCATCGACGCCGTCATGAGGCGTCGGGATCGTCTCTACTGAAACACCCTCAAAACAGAGCGCCTCTTCAGCCCTGAAAATCCTCACATCGTTCATCCTGCCCATAGGATATCTTCTGACCGCACATTCCATGGTCTTCGAAGTCGCATAGACAGGAAGGCCGTATTTTCTCTGGTATACGCCTGCATAACGCACATGGTCCGAATGGTCGTGGGAGATTATTACAGCGTTCACATCCCGGATATCCCTGCCAAGGGCCGCAAGCCTTGTTTCAGCCTGAATCCCGCATATCCCCGCGTCAAAAAGAAGCCTGACAGGTCCGGTTTCGACATATATGCAGTTGCCGCTGGAGCCTGACTGAAGAGACAAGGCGATCATGATCTCATTCCTCAATCTGCTCCCTAATATATGCAACCCTGTCCACGGGAATAACGATCCAGCCGCTCTCGGCTTCCAGGTGCACCTCGTCTTCATTGACCTCAATGAGCTTCCCGACATACACAGCCTCAACAGTTCCTACTTCAACGATTTTGCCGACCAGCTCTATCATGATTCACCTCGCTTTTTTACCTTAACCGAGCCCATATTATGGACTATCTCTGCGCCGATCAGAAATATACACGAAGAATAAAACATCCAGAGCAAAAAGACAACAAACGCGGTAAGCGAGCCGTATATCTTGCCGAAATGAACGACCGACACAACGTACCAGGTGAAGATATATTTGGCAGCCTCAAGAAGGGTGGTCGTAAATGCCGCGCCACCGAAGGCATGCGCCGGCCTCACCTTCGCCTTGGGGATAAGCATATATATGGAGGTAACGCTGAAGAGGATCAGGACAAAAGGCACCACAAAACGGATAATGAAGCCTGTGATCCTGCCTATCCTGATGCCGGGGAAATAGGACCTCAGCTCTGTCAGAAGAGGAATGGCGGATGCGGCGCCAAAGGAGAGGATGAGAAACGCAATGATCATCGTCACTACAGTCAGGGAAATAAGGATAGAAAAAAAGATATTCCTCTTTTTTTTCACCTTGAAGATCTTATTCATGGCATTCTCAAGGGAGGCAAAGACCTGATAGGAAAGGAGTCCGTAGAGCAGAAGGCTGAACTTTCCAAGTCCCTTGAAGGATATGAGCTTCAGGATCTCCTGCGTTATCGCATTTGTCACATCAGGGAAAAGATTCACGAGTTTGTTAAGGAAAAACCGGTAAAATTCAGGATACTGCCCCAGAAGATAGCCGAAGAGGGTTATGAGAAAGAGGCAGAACGGGACCAGCGCCATCATGGTGAAGTACGAGATGGATCCTGCAAGTATGAGCCCGTCGTCCCTGATAAAATCTACGATACTGCGGCCGACTATCCTGATCGACCTCAAGAATTCTCTTCCCTTCTCCTTGCCCTGACATAGATCTTGATCGGCGTACCTTCAAAGGAGAAGTAATCCCTCAGCCCCCTTTCGATGAACCTGAGCTGATTATCCTTTATTGCGTTCGGATAATTGGCAAATATCACGAATGTCGGCGGCTCTCCCCGCACCTGCGTCAGATAAAAAAGCTTCACCTCCTTGCCCTTGTACATCGGAAGAGGCAGGTTAGAGCTGATCACCCTGAAAAACCTGTTCAGCTCGCCTGTCGGCACTCGCTTGACCCTCTCACTCATGATCCTGTCTATCACAGGAAAGACCTTGGTAATGCGCTTTTTGACTAGTCCGGATATGGTAAGAGAAGGGGCGTAGGTTGCAAACCACATCCTTCTTCCCAGTTCAGCAGTCACCTGCTTGAATGCTTCCTCAGGATTCGCTACCGTATCCCATTTGTTCAGGAGGAAGATCGCCCCTTTGCCATAGTCTTTTACTATCCCGGCAACTTTCAGGTCCTGCTCGGTAATCCCCTCTCCGGCATCCAAAACGACAAGGGCCACATCGCAGCGTTCGATGCTCCGTACAGCCCTCACCATTGAGAACCTTTCAACTGAATAGCCGATTTTGCCCTTTCTTCTTATGCCTGCGGTGTCGATAACAAGATATTTCTTTCCATGATATGTGCAGATGCTGTCTATCGAATCCCTCGTAGTGCCCGCTACAGGGCTCACGACCATCCTGTTCTTTCCGAGGAGCGCGTTGACAAGCGTTGATTTTCCGACATTCGGCCTGCCGACAACAGCTATCCGGGGGTAGTCAGCCTCTTCCTCCCTGTATGCGGGAAGGAGCGCATCCAGCCTCTCCATGAACTCCTCGTAGCCGTAGCCGGTGGCGGCCGATACAGGCCAGAGGTCTTCAGTGCCGATCTTGTAGAAATCATACAGCCTTTCCTCCCTTGTCGGCGCATCCACCTTGTTCACAAGCCAGAGGATCTTTTTGCCCGACACCCTGAGAAGCCTCGCAAGCTCCATGTCAGCAGGGGTAAGGCCGTCTTTGCCGTCAAGCAGATGGATGATTATATCCCCCTCTTCAATCGCAAAAAGCGCCTGCTCCTTTGCCTGTACAAAGAGGTCCTCAGGCGGATCAGGATAAAACCCTCCTGTGTCAACGACCATAAAGGTC
>JACRHE010000135.1 GCA_016217695.1 Nitrospirota bacterium
CGGATCTATCACGCTGCGGACTTACGGGACGGGTAACTATGCGGTCATGGAGATTCAGGATACGGGTAAAGGCATCCCGGATACTGACAAGCCGTTTATCTTTAACCCCTTTTACACGACGAAGTCTGCAGGGACAGGGCTTGGGCTGGCCATCACGCACAAGATTATTCACGAGCATAACGGCATGATCGAGGTAGAGAGCGAAGTAGACAAGGGAAGCATATTCAGAGTGTTTATTCCAATAAAGGAGGCATAGTCATGAAGATACTGATTGTCGATGATGACCAGAACATCCTGAGGCTGTATAAGGAAGAGCTGGAAGAGGAGGGATACCATGTAGTCATTGCATCAAACGGCAGGGAGGCGCTGGAGCAGTTTGAAAAAGAGAACCCCGACCTCGTGACTCTCGATATACTGCTGCCCGACGTCGACGGCATAAAGCTTCTGCGTCAGATGAAGGAGAAGCGTCCGCGCATGCCGGTGATTATGTCAACTGCCTATGATTACAGGGATGACTTTGCCGTCTGGGCCTCCGAGGCTTATATAGTCAAGTCGGCCGACCTGACGGAGCTTAAATCAACGATCAAGAAGCTGATGGAAAGGGAATGATGTTGCAGACACTGAAATCGCTTATACCGGCTTACGGCGGATATTCCATTGCAAGGGACGAAAAGGTCATCCTCATAAAAGGCGCTATCCCCGGCGAGGTCGTTGAAGTCGAGATCGGGGAGAAGAAAAAGGATTATGCCCTTGCCCGCGTCGTAAATGTTCTGGAACCCTCCGAGTACCGGGTGGAGCCCCCGTGCCGGGTATTCGGCGTCTGCGGGGGATGCCAGCTTCAGTACATAGAATATGAGAAGCAACTTGCGATGAAGGAGGAGATCCTCCTTGATTCGCTCAACAGGCTGGGCGGGATAGATACAGCACTAGGCCCTTTGCTTGCCGGCTCCCAGTGGCATTACAGACACAGGGCCCAGTTCAAGGTCTCACGCAACGGAGAGATCGGTTTTTTCAGGGAATCTTCCCGCGATGTGATCACCTTTGACGAATGCCCCCTCATGACCCGGGAAATAAACGGGATATTTCGGGAGATCAGGGAAAAGTGTTCTATCCATAATCTGACAGAGATACATGTTGCTGCGGGAGATACTCCTGTGGCGCTGCTAAGAGGCAGGGATTATGACAGTGCGCTGTTTGAAACATTCATAGAGACCGGTCTGTCGGGGATAGCATTTAATGACGCCATAGCATACGGCGGTGCCTTTACCGGGTTTGATCTTAACGGCCTGAGATATACCGTGTCGCCGTGGACCTTTTTCCAGGCTCACTGGGATCTTAACAGGCGAGTGTCGGACCTCATCAGGGAGGAGCTGATGCCTCTGGCCGGCAAAAGAATCCTCGATCTATACGCAGGTGCTGGCAATTTTTCCATCCCGCTGGCAGGGCAGGCTGAAGAGCTGATTGCGGTTGAAGAGAACCGCTACGCTGCAGAGGACGGAGCCCGCAATCTTGAGTTAAACGGCATAAAGAATTGCAGATTCATCAGATCATCAGCAGAAAAATACCGCATAACAAGGAAGTTCGATATTATCATCCTCGACCCGCCGAGGCCCGGGCTGACATCTGAGGTTGTCAAAAAGATCCTGGAAAACCCTGCCGAACAACTGGTCTATCTGTCCTGTAACCCGGCGACTCTCGCGAGGGATCTGAAAAAGCTGAAGGAGACATACGAGATCAGTTCCGTGCGGCTGATAGATTTTTTTCCTAATACCTTCCATATTGAAGCGATAGCCTTTTTGCAGAAACGGTAGTTTTTACTGCCTGCAATGAACTAAAGCACAGGCCCTTCCGTTGCCGTATTATTTCCGAGAAAAAACGCCGATTTTATGGTAAGGTAACAGAAATGGAAGCGATCAGGGAGAATGCCTGTGCGGATATGGTCTGCGAGATTGTCCTTTATCAGGGTGAAGGGGCAAGGCGAGCTCATCAGGAGCTTTTTTCCCTTGATGCAGCCTGCTACAGGAGCGTTGGAACAGAGATTACCGGAGCTGTTCTCTCTGCTTACGGACAGACGTCGAATAAACTCCATATTGTGGCCGGCTGGGAAGCGGTCCTCAGGGTCGCTCTCTGGACGTCTGCGCCTCTTGCTGTTCACGATGCCCTGGCGCTCATCAGGAAGTCGGGAGCTGCAGACGTGGACATTGAGCCCTTCAGGCGTTCTGAGATAAATGATATCCTGCCCTGGCTTTATTACAGCAAGAAATTCGATATCCTCAGAAGAATCTGTAACTCGGCAAAGGCGAAGGCAGAATCGAAGGCCGGCAATAAGAAATTGCTTGTCTACTGCCATCTTTTTTCAGAAGAGACAGGCAGGATAATAGCCAGCAGTCTCTGAAGGTGCTGACCTGCCCCGTGAAGGGCAGGAAGATCTGCCGGTTGCATTGCCAGGTTTTTCATGGTATTTTTTAAAAAATCAGGAGAAGAGATTGACGACAAAGGCCAGAGTTTTACTAGTCGAAGACGACCCCCTGCAGGCTGACGTTACAAAAGAGATACTTCAGAATAACGGGTATGACGTGTTGTGGGCGCAGGACGGGGTGAGCGCTATCAAGACGGTTAAGACCGAAAGACCTGATATCGTACTGCTCGACGTTATCCTGCCAGGACTGGATGGTTATGAGGTATGCAGGTGGCTCAAGATGGAAGAGTCTACGAAAGGGATTCCGGTTATCATGCTCACAGTGAAGAAAGAGCTTTCCGACAAGATTTCTGGCCTGCAGATCGGAGCTGACGATTATCTTCCCAAGCCGTACAACGAACTCGAACTGAATGCGAGGATTTACGCATCCCTTCGGACCAAGGCGCTCCAGGATGAGTTGAGGATGAAAAACAGGCAGCTGGAAGAACTCCTCGGCAAGGTTGAGCATATGGCTATAACAGATGCACTCACCGGTCTTTATAACAGGAGAAGGTTTCATGATGTGCTCACAAAGGAGTTTGAGAGGGCCAGGAGATATGCAACCCCCTTTTCACTTGTCATGCTGGATGTCGACCATTTTAAGAAGGTGAACGATACTTACGGACATCATGTCGGGGATGTGGTACTGAAAGAGGTGGCGAATATCATTCCGCAGAGCATCAGGGAGGTCGATACAGCCGCGCGTTACGGGGGTGAGGAATTCATGATAATACTGCCGAATACCGAAAAAGAGAGGGCTGTTCATGTGGCGGAACGCATGAGGGAGTCGATAGCTGTCAATACCTTTCAGGGTGTCGGCTGCCCCGTAACTGTGAGCATAGGGCTCTGCGGCCTTCCGGACGATATTCTGGACAATGAAGACAGGTTATTGCTCTGCGCAGACTTTGCCATGTACCGGGCGAAACAGAACGGCCGGAACCGCGTAGAGAGCGCCGACGGGCAGGATATAAAGAATTTAAAGTGAGGACCTACTTAAGAGTTCCGCGACTATAGTGCCAGGAGAGACCCGCCAATGCAAGGGACAATACTAAGCCGGCATAGTATAATGCCAGCGCAATCTTATAGTGACCTGGACTGAAGACAAAACGGATGAGATGTTTTCCGGCCGCCAGGAACACGGCCTTTGAATTATAATTAGCTATAAGCACAGGAATTTCCCTGTTGCTGTCGAATGCCTTCCAGTATCTGCTCCAGCCGTCGTTGTAATATAGATAGCCATCGACTCTATTTTTAACCTCTATCGCGATCTCATTTATGGAAAACCTTACTACCTGAATAGAGAAGTCTTCCGAAGCAAGAAAAGATTGAAGATTCTTTCTTATAGCAAACATGAAGGGTTCGTATCGATTATATAAAAAAATCCCTTCGTCGGTTCCGAACCAGGTCACATCCTCATATTGATCAAGGCTCGTTATCTTGAAGGGTCTGTTTATGGTCCCGGGTTTTTCCAAGACGGCAAGCCGACCAATTTTATCAATATCAGAATCCTCAAGATAGTTCAGGAGAGATCTCTTGTCTGTAGCGTTTGCCACCATGTTTTCCGGGTAAAATCTCACAATTGGGAAAAGAAGACCGTTGATCGCAAGCTGCTTTTCCATAGAAAGAATGGAAAACATATCGTAATATCTCCTTGTCGTAAACAGGGAGCTTAAAGTTCCGCCGATAACAGCCCCTTTTGTTTCTATCATGGTTTCTCCAAATGCAGGGAGAGGCGCATATTCCTCAAAGGGAAGCCTGAAATATTCAAACCACTGTCGGGCTCTGTTTAATTCCATGATGCTCCAGTCTCTGTAATCGGACTTGGTATTCAGAAAATCGTAATACGGCCGGCTGCTCACCATTACGCTTCGCGCCGCGTAGACGTTGTAGTATCCCAGGTCGGCGAATATCAACAGGAACAGAGAGGTAAGAAATAGACCTCTGGAAATCATGCCTTTCCTGAAGCTGAGAATGAGCAGGGCGAAAAAACCGACAAGCATAAGAACAAACAGATCGTATGCTGAAATAAATAGTAACTTTTCTGCGAAGTATGCTGTAATTGCAGCCTTGAGCAGAAGGATACCGGCACATAGAGTCATTATCCTCCTGTATTTCAGCCGAATCATTTTTTCCAGGTTATCCTCCCTGAGGAGAAACCCCATCGTTACACTCAAGAACAGGCAGATATAAAAGAAAATTAATGAACCGAGGTTTATTCGGGTATCAATCATGGAAAGCGGAGGGAAGAGAGTGTTCAGTATTTTTTGCAAAGGGTTGTATGGGCTGACAAGCCCTGTATGGCTGAATGCGCTTATGAATGTCAGCAGGAACATTATTATGATAAGAGGTTTGTATTTTGAGCGTAACGAGGAGAGTCCGATGATGCATACCAAGAGGGGGATAATACCGAAATACAGTGACGCGGCCGACAGATATCTCTTTTTCGCCCAGTAATCCATATTTGAGATGTCAGGATACAGGAGATTGACGAGATTTCCGTATGAAATAAAAACTCCTCTTTTTTGGGTAAAGGCCTCAGAGAAGATATCCTCTCGCAGCTCGGAAGCCATCATTTTTTTAAAGGTGTGGCTTGTTGCGTCTATCAGTCTTCCCACAGGGAATAATTCTCCGCTTATTGATGCATCCCTCAGCTTTACCGAGACAGGCGGCGCTGCCATCATTGCCAACAAGAGAACCGCCAGAACAATGGAGACGAGCATTTTTTTGTCTGCAAGTGATCGGGCTATTTCACGAGGGTTTCTGATTTTCAGCAGGAGCACAAGAATAAGGAAAATGACAAGGCTAAACAGATACGCCGCAGGGATAAACACATTCATGGTTATCCCTGATATCAGAACAAGCAGGAAAAGATATAGATAGCGCTTTCGAGAGTTGATGTTGTCTAGGAAGAGCATCAGGAAATATAGTGCAAAGGGTATCGTAAAGCAATAATCCATCATCGGCTGTGAGAGGTTTTCCGGCGTCACGGCAAAAAGCAGGATGCCTGACGAAAGCAGGGATGCAATAGTGTGTTTTGAGAAATATCTGAACAGGAAAAAAGCTCCTGAGACAAAGATAAACAATCTGTACAGACGGAGATAGACAAATAGGGTTAAGGGTGAAATTTCGAATATCTTCGAGGCAAGGGCTCCGATGAGACAAAAAGGGTCCAATAAGCCGTAAAGCGAGATGTTGGGATAGAAATAAGTGCCCATTTGCATGAACGGGTCCCAGTAGGGGAATATGCCTTTTTTTATGTTTTCGATGTAATAATGAAAAGAACCATAGTACATAAGTGAGTCATGCATAAATATTTTTTTGCACAGGAACAACTCATAATAGACCAGGCCATAGACAAGGGTTATAATTGCGAGCAGTACCTGCCACGTGCCGGTTTTTCTAATAGCGTTTGTCATCATGATAAAGGTTTCCTGGCAAGAACAAAGACTGATGTCCCGAAGGGAAGAGAATATTTCTCCATGAGGGAGTTCTCATAAACATTAAGTCTCAGAAGCAGCTTATTGACAATAGCCGGGGGCTTTGATACATCCGAGAGCTGATTATTCTGATTGCGAACGTGAAGAAATGGCTTTCTGGCAAGCCTGTAAAGGGCAACAGGCAGGAAAAGAAATGCGATGCGGTAGGAGGCCTTCTCAACAATGAATCCTGAACTGGTCAGCATTCTGTTAAGGGCTGATTTCGTATATCGTCTTTCTGTATGAACAGCGATATCATGCCCGCCTTTCAGGAAATCATATGCAGGAAGATTCAGGATAAGAAATCCCCCCGGCCTCAGAGCGTCATACATTTTGCCGATGATCAGTGCGTCGTCCCGGACAGCCTTGTGGTATAAAACATCAATAGAGGTTATGATGTCGAAGCGCTCTTTCCCTAGGTCCACGTTGTTAAGATCAGCCTGATAAACCCGATTTATCACCCTCTTGCGACATAATGCTATGGCTGTCTCTGATATGTCCAGGCCCTGGACCTTTCCGAAATCCGACATCAACTGGCACAATCGCCCTGTGCCGCAACCGGCGTCGAGAATCTCCAGGGGGGGACCGCTCTTCTCATATTCTCTCCTGATGTATCGCAATATCAGGCGGTGAAGCCCGATATACCACCAGTGGGACTCTTCAACCTCAGACATTTTTTTGTATTCGCGTTCATTCATATCTGCTAAAATCAGGCCATATCAAGGGACAGCAATACCTCCCGCAGAAATGAGAGGTGCATACAAGGCAAGAGGTACGGACCTGCCCGTTGCAAAGGGAAATATATAGAGACTCCATAATGCAATGACCGTCATAAGCATGAAAAAATAGCTCGTCCTTTTTTGTGACATTGCAAGAAGAAAATGTGCCACAGCCAGGTATACAAAAGGAAGGACAACCAGTGCAGAATAAAGAAATATCGCCCTTTTGACAATGACAAACTGAGTGTATGTAGCGGCAAAAAGCACTATGATAAGGATCAGGGATCCGTCCCTGTTCTTCCATACGCGGTATGCCGCATACAGGAACGCCGGAACAGCCAGGAGCCAAACCGGCGAGTTGCTCATGAAGATCTCAAATTTACCATAGAAACCGTCTCCGCCGGTAACTCGCCCGTAAAGAATAGGTTTTATGAACCAATCCCACGGGGATGACGGCGATGCCCTGAAAAAATCGTTTCCAAACCAGCTCATTGTCTGCGCCTGCATTGCACGGTATGCGTCAAGCTGCATTCCGAAAAACTCCATGACAGAGTAGCCCCTTTTGAACCAGGGGCAGAAGACGAGTAAATAAACAGCAACAGGGAGAAAAAGAAAAATCGCGACCATGTGCGGGACATCAAGACGCTTAAGCCCTCCATCCCTGTACTTTGTCAAAATGACCCATGCCGGGAGTGTCACCATAAGGGGCAGGAAATACCACTTTTGAGCCAGGGCCAATCCCAGGCAGATACCTATTCCGACCGGAGAGGACCTTTCCCCCTTGAGATATCTCAGAGTAATATAGACGCCGAGCATGAAGAAGAAAAGAGAGGATATCTCACCGTAGAAAGTTCTGGAATAAACTATATGGACAGGTTCTACAGCCAGAAAAAAAGCTGCAGGAGCAGCGACCCTTAAATCAGGGAAGAGTTCTTTCCCGAGAAGATATAGGAGCACTACAGTGAGGCTTCCCAATATGACATTTACAAGTCTCCAGCCGTAAACGTTGTTTCCGAAGACCTTCATCCCTGCGTACAACAGATAGTACTTGAGGGGTGGGTGAGTCCATTCATCTGGCATGAAATTTCCGTCTGAAAAGAAATATTCCACGGCCGGAACAACCGTCAGTTCATCGCTGCCGAAAAAATTCGATTCTTCTATACCCCACAACCTCAGGCCAAGAGAGAAGATGAAGAAGACGGCCAAAATGACTGCATTTCTGCTTTGCGTATTCATCGCTTAAGGAGCAGTTCTTTGAGGTAGCCCTCTGAGAGGCTGCCTGAAAAAGTGATGAGGTCGGTATTTAACCGCCCCCGGAGCAGCAGATCAGTCACCTGACTGTAGTCCCAATAGTCTTCATTGACGTTGATGAGCACTTTTTCCTCTATACGTTCAAGGTCTTTTATCCTCATAACGAGGACAGGTACCCCTTCTGCGGTATTGAACCTGAAGACACCTCCTGATGCCGATACGCGTTCATCTGCGGAAAGTTTTGATTCGACTTCCTGCCAGACGAAATCAGGGATAAGGTGAAAAATCCTTCTTATAATTCCCTTCTCTATTGCAAGGAATAGATAGTTGTCATTTGTCACGAAAAGGTCCTTGCTCACAGGACATAGACCGGGATATGTCGCTTCAATAAGAAGCCTGTTTAGCTGCAGGATGAGTTTTTTGCCCAGGTCGGGAATATCATTAAATCCCATGCCCCGGTACATGCTGGAAATACGCACAAGCATGTTAATCTTCTCAGACAGTGTTATCGAGTTTTTTTTCTTTTTCCAGATGTCATAGAAGTCTGTCTTGTAGAGGAGACTGTTTAGGCGCTCGATGCAGGGAATCGAATCCGGGAATGAAAGTCCGTAATCATCGGCCTTTATGGACCTGCAAAGGCCTTCGAGGGGCCCAGGATCGCTGAATTCTTCCGGCATAAAATCGAAAGTGCTGTATTCATTCTGCTCGTCGCCGAGATGCCTGTCAAACAGCACCAGAGTTCTGCCGCGCACCCCGGAGTCTTTCCATACATTGAAGGCGTCATGAGGTTCGTTAATGACTCTGATCAGGGGCGTGGGAAGATATTTGATATGGAGACGTGCATATATCGTTAATAAAAACAGAACGCCAACACAGAAGACGCAGATGAAGATTATTTCGACAAGCTTTCTCCTGTCACTACTTCCTGAATTGGTTACTAAACTACTGAAAATTTCCATCCAGTTTCCTGCCATACCTGCCTGTTCTGAAGAAAGTTGTCACCTCATGGATAACCATGCTGACATCGTCCTTAGAAAGGTGCGGAGACATGGGCAGTGAAAGTATCTGTCCCGCAAGCCTTTCCGTTACAGGCAGATCTCCTTTCCTGTAACCAAGGAACTGGTAGCCTCTCATCAGGTGAATCGGCGTTGGATAGTTAATGCGGGTTTCGATCCCCTGTTCATTCAGATATCGAAGCAGCTTATCCCTGTACGACGTCCTTATTGTATAGGCATAATACTGGTGCGTTCTTTCAGGCCCTGTCAAAGGCAGGACAATATCTCCCACCCCGGATAATTCAGAACAATATCTCTCAGCAATCTTTCCCCTCTTCATTACGGACTCATCCAGTTTTGTCAGTTTAAAATTCAGTATCGCGGCCTGGACCTCATCCAGCCGGGAATTGTAGCCTTCCTCCTCAGAGTAGTATTCCTTTTCCATCCCGTAATACCGAAGACGCCTCAACTTTTCGAAATACTCTTCCTGTTTTGTTATAGCCATTCCGCCGTCCCCGTATGCCCCAAGAATCTTCGTAGGGTAAAAAGAGAAGGCGCCGATATCGCCAAAACTGCCTACCCTCCTGTTCTTATACAGGGCCCCGGCAGCCTGGGCGCAGTCTTCAATGACCTTTAGATTATGCTGATTGGCCAGACAGAGGAGAGGTTCCA
This sequence comes from Nitrospirota bacterium, assembly GCA_016217695.1. Taxonomy (GTDB): domain Bacteria; phylum Nitrospirota; class Thermodesulfovibrionia; order Thermodesulfovibrionales; family UBA6898. The sequence goes on from JACRHE010000135.1 coordinate 9,572, forward strand.
TATCTACAGGCTGTCCGAAAAGATGGACCGGCAGGAGGCATCTGGTTTTGCCGGTAATAAGAGGCTGAATCCTGGAGGTGTCCATAAGCAGGGTATTCTCTTCGACATCAACGAAAACAGGCGTGGCGCCTGTCATGCGAATGGCGGCCACGGTCGGCACCGCAGTATTGGAGACCGTGATCACTTCATCACCGGCGCCGATGTTCAGCGCCTTCAGAGCAAGAAAGATAGCGTCAGTGCCTGAATTCACACCGACACCGTATGCTGCCCCGCAGTACGCGGAGAACTTCTTTTCGAACTCATCTACCTGTTTCCCCAGGATCAATCTGCCCGAAGAAAAAACTCCGTCTACTATCTCCAGCAGTTCCTTCCGACATGCGCTGTATTCATCCAGATATTGCCAGTTCCTGATCATCTGTCCCCTTTCATATCAGGCAGGCGAGGATGCTTCGCGCGCAGGAATTAATAAAATCACCCATATGGAGAAAGAAACGGATCTCGTAGAGCGAAAACCACCGGTAGTTATCAGGTATATCGAGGGTTGCGCCCTCAGGCAGCATGAGAATTTTATGGACATGCTCTTCTCTGTAAAATCTGCCTCCTTCTTCAGACTGCCTGGATTCAAAGACTGTAATAAAATTTCCTGAGTCATGGAATTCTTCAAACAGAAACGGTTTTTTCAGTCTTTCATTATCGACGTAATTTCCCGGGTTGAACTGCACTGTGGGCCCGATCTGCACAATGCCCCGGTTGCCTACGTCTGCCTTGGCCTGCATGAGGAAGTATGTCCTGCCGTCTATTTTCTTCATCAAAAGCCCGATGATTCCGGAGCCCTCATTGTCCAGTATCGGCTGGCTCCATGTCATGATTTCCCTGTAAGGAGACGTAATCTTCATGCCTACAATCCTGAAATACTTTTTTCCCCTATGGATAAGATGTCCGGCACCGTCCATCGTCCAGTCGTTTAGCGTGTTTAATCCTTCCCTTTTTACGAAGATATGGTTTCTTGCCTTCTCGTTGTCAAGCCACTGGACAAGATCCCGGAGATCAGACGTATGTCCGGGTTTATCAGGGCAATGCGAAATCCCGTCAGCCTGTATCGAAAGTCGCTGCATGTCGAAGAGTTCGAATAATTTACTATCCTTCAGCAACTTCTCGAAATCTTTTCTGTAGCCTCTATACTCCTTGCCCGATGAGTGCGTCAGATCAGGCATGCGAGCACGCTCCTGGCACATGAATTGATAAGATTATTATGTCTCATAAGTGCATCTATCTGCCGCAGAGTCATCCAGATGAAGTTATCCGGGAGGTCAGCGGCTTCAGCTTCGTCCGCTAAAACGATCATGTTCCTGTTCGATTTAAAGAGGAAACGGCCTCCGTCCTCCGCCTGTAATTTCGAAAATAATATCTTCTCTTCCGGGGGCTCGAGAAATAACTCCAGGAAAGGGGGCAATGCCCCGCCATGTACCTGGGTATAATTGCTGAACGTAGCCTGAACAGTCGGGGAAAGCTGCACTGAATTGATATTCCCGGGCTCTTCCTTTGCCTGAAGGCAGAAGTGGAGAACGCCCTCAAATTTCTTGGCCAGAATTCCCAGGATGCCTGTTTCGGGCTGATCGATTATCGGTTGATCCCATTGTAGTTCTTCATAGCCTATGCGGTGTCTGACCTTTACGCCTGTAATGGTGAAAAAGCGCCCTGAGTCATGACAGATGTTTCCGGTTTCTCTGTCTATATGCCATTTCTCGATTTCAGTAACCGGTATTATTTCGGCCTGCAAGCTGGTATTTGTCAGTTTGGCATTGATCCAGCTGTCTAAAGAGGCATCATCATGGAGAGCATATTTAGCCGTCTTCGAGATAAAAAGATCAATCGCCGCTTCCAGACTGAATCCGGGATCAGCTATAGTGTGCGGGCTGCCTTCTTCAAGGCATTGTTTTATCAGCAGCTCCCTTGCTTTTTCAATTTTCGCTCTGATATTTTGTCTGGCCATCTTTTCCTTTAACGTCCCTGATATAATTGACTCTGGCTGACTTTCCATGTGAACGGTAGATAGAGCGGATTACATATTGGGGATCCCTGTTCAGCGACATATAGATCCTTCCAACGTACTCTCCCAGCACGCTGACGCCGATCAGCGTAAATCCCCTAAAAAACAGGTTGGCAGACATCAGAGTCTCGAATTCACTCAGCTTTCCGTAAGTATGGAGGTCGTCATAGGCCTTAATTCCTCCGTAAAAAACTCCGATAACAATCAACGCTACTCCCCATATACCGACGATGCGAAGGGGTACGAGCGAAAAATTAACGACCATGGCCCCCCATACCGAGATAAGCTTTGCCAGTGTATAGCCAGATTTATTGTACTGTCTCCTTCTGTGTTCTACCGGAACCTTTCCTATGCTGTCAGTCGTCCGCATAATGATGCCGTCAATGTACGGATCTGGTCCCGTATACTTGATGATTTCATTTATAAGAAAGCGGTTGATAATCTTGAAGCTGGAGAGATAGAGGGCTGCAGGCTTCTTCAGGATGACGTTGGCGACCCTGTCGTTGAATCTGCTTCCGATGTTCCGGATGAAACTGTCTTTTTTGTCAGCGTATACGCTGTATACAGCGTCGTACCCTTTTTGAATCTCTCTGATCAGCTTGCCGATCTCTTCAGGAGGATTCTGAAGATCATCATCCATCATGACGCAATAATCCCCTGAAACATGATTTAGGCCTGCCATAAGCGCATTGTGCTCGCCAAAGTTCCTTGAGAGCTTTATGTAGGTTATGATATCCCTGTATTTTTCATACAGGTTTCTGCAGATCTTATCGGTATCATCTGTGCTGTAGTCGTTGACAAGCACGATTTCGAGCCTGAATTCCGACAAATAAAGACCTATCAGTTTTTCGCACAGATGCTCTATGGTTCTTTCCGCATTATATACGGGTATTAAGACCGAAAGCATGGTCATTTTTTCCTCCTTTAACCTGAGTTCTGATTCCTGCATTTCCTCTGTTCCGGATAAGCGGTATCTGAACGGCCATAACTCCTGCTTCCCCCGTATATGAAACGGCAAGCGCAAACGAAGAGTTACACTTTAAGGGTGTTCAGAGCAGAGGACCTCATGCCTTTTTTCCTTTCGGAAGGAAAAGGCATTGATCCGTTAGTCAGGACAAAGGCGGAGAGAGCCCTGAAAAAGAAGGCAGAAAACCCGAGCAGGTTTTCTGATCGTCTGGCGGTAAAAATGATCTGTCCATGGGACGGACAGAGGGGAAAAGAGTGTCTTCAGCAGACGAAACTGTTCTTAGGGATAATAATTTTGCAAGGGTGTTTGCGCGCAGAACAGCACGTTTTTTCTTGATCAGCAAAAAGCCGTCTTCGTCATCATCCTGAGCAGCATGCTCATGAAAGTTCGAGTAGACCAGTTGCAGTATAACAATATTGAAAAAAGGGCTATGGATGTTTTCTTTTTCGGAAGTTATGCCATGCCGAGCCTGGTTATCATCGGTCAGCGTATATGAGATGGGAGATGATGCAAAGACAACGAAATGAACAAGGAAGATAAGGCTTATGAGATATTTAGCTTTTTTCATGATTTGATTGCTGTATAAATATGACATATGGAAGCCCTTTGATGCAAGAAATTACGCATTGATTTAATCCTGTGGTTTTTCTGATAATACCGTAACCCTATGTTTATAGTGAGGAAAAGTTGAGAAAAGGGATATATCTCGAAAATACGCCTCTGGACGAGGCTCTGAATATCTGGACTCTTAGGCTTGATGCTGCCGGGATCGGACCTCTGGAAGGAGAAAGCATAGCTGCTAAAGATTCTCTGGGCAGGGTAACTGCCGGGTCGGTAACGGCAGTCCTCTCATCGCCTTTTTATCATTCTTCAGCAATGGATGGATACGCGGTCAGGTTCACAGATACCTTCGGGGCATCAGAGTCATCTCCCAGGAGGCTTGCTGTCGGCGCACAGGCTGTTTATGTGGATACAGGAGACCCCCTCCCCGACGGTTTCAATGCTGTTGTGATGGTGGAAGACGCAAATCCTGTTGCCGGCGAGGCCGGTAAAAAAGGTTTTATCGAGATCATCCAGCCTGTTGCTCCGTGGCAGCATGTACGGGTCATCGGCGAGGATATCGTCTGCACAGAGCTGATACTTCCGGAGAACCACAGGATAAGGCCAGTCGATATAGGCGCGGTCATCTCCGGAGGGCATGTGGATATCCCTGTCAGGCGGAGGCCTGTGGTTGCAATTATCCCAACCGGGTCCGAGATAGTCGAGCCCGGTACAGAGCTCAGGAAAGGAAGCATAATAGAATTTAATTCGCGCATACTCTCTTCGCTTGTGCATGAATGGGGAGGAGAACCCCTGCGCTTAAGCCCTGTGCCGGACGATATCCCGCTTATCAAGCAGAATATCCTTGAGGCCTGCAAAAAGGGTGACCTTGTTGTGGTAAATGCCGGCTCCTCTGCCGGTTCCGAAGACTATACAGCAAAGGCGATAGCAGAACTCGGAGAGGTTATCCTTCACGGTATCAATATCAAGCCCGGCAAGCCGGTCATCCTGGGCTGGGTTCAGAATAAGCCCGTTATCGGTATCCCTGGTTATCCTGTGTCGGCCTATATAACCTTTCATCTCTTTGCAAAGGACCTTATTTACCGATGGCAGGGACTGGATGCCCCTGAGCCCGAATTCGTAAGGGCGAAGATTTCCAGACAGGCGGCGTCCGCTCTCGGACAGGAGGAGTTTCTGAGGGTTAAGGTAGGGAAGGTCGGGGAGAACCTCATTGCAACACCTGTCAGCAGGGGGGCAGGTGTGCTTATGTCTCTGGTCCGGGCCGACGGTTTTGTGAGGATACCGGCCATGTCAGAGGGACTGGGTGCGGGCACAGAGGTGGATGTTGAGTTGCTCAGGGCAAAAAAGGATATGGAAAATACGATAGTATGTATCGGCAGCCATGACAATTCACTGGACCTCCTTGCGAATATTCTGAAGAAGAGGCACCCAAGGTATTCTCTTTCATCGGCTCATGTCGGTTCCATGGGAGGTCTGATAGCTCTGAAAAAAGGCGAGGCCCATATTGCGGGCACTCACCTCCTCGATGAGGAGACAGGGCAATACAATATACCCTACCTGCTGCGGCTCCTGCCCGGCAGGAAGGTCACTCTTATCAATCTTGTCTACAGGCAGCAGGGGCTTATCGTCCGGAAGGGCAACCCCAGGAAGATTGCCGGATTTCAGGATCTGATCAGGGATGATGTTGTTTTTATCAACAGGCAGTCCGGTGCTGGTACACGCCTCCTGACGGACAAACATCTCCGGGAGATGGGAATATCCGCTGCGGACGTGAAGGGATATGATCGGGAAGAGTATACCCATATGGGCGTTGCCTCCGCAGTCTTGACCGGCATTGCAGATACCGGGATGGCGATACTGGCCTCGGCAAGGGCACTGGACCTGGATTTTATTCCGGTTGCAAGGGAACGATATGACATCGCCGTTCCTGCGGAATATCTCAAATTCGAACCGGTGGCTGCCCTTCTGGACCTTATCGCCTCTGACAGCGAATTCAAAAAGGAGGTAGAAGACCTCGGCGGTTATGACGTATCCGACATGGGAAAGATACTCTATGAATCTTAGCCCGCTTGTTTTTCCCTGCAGGCTGAAGATGGAAGAGCCTTCTTCGTCTGACAAGACTGCTGATGCCGACCGCGTCTTAAAGGCACTTGCGGAATACGGCTACCCAGATATTGATATTTCGCTGCCTCTTCTGAGAAGGCTTCCTGAGGAACTCCGCAAGAACCGGTTTTCGGTGACGCTTGTAATCGGCCGGCAGGGAGACGGGCTGAAGGTGCTCGATATCGGGCGGGAGAAGATATTTGGTCTCGCGATCGACATAGGGTCAACGAATATAGAATGCTCCATCTTCGACCTCGTCTCCGGCACAAAGCTCGATGAGACGGGAATGGAAAATCCCCAGGTAATATTCGGCAATGACGTGCTGACAAGGGTTCAGCGTTCGATGACCGGAGATTTCGGCCTTCTGACCAACGCGCTTCTTGACGGTCTCAGTGAGCTTATAGCAAAGATCTGCGGCGGGAATAATGTCTCTTCCGAGGACATTTTTGCTGTGACCATAGCCGGCAATACAATCATGTCCCATTTTTTCCTCGGCCTCGAAGTCAACAACATCCCGATCAGTCCTTATATACCGGCTGTCAGCAGCGCAGTCTTTACCTCCGGCAGGGAAACAGGCCTCGCGGTTAACGGCAATGCGTTAGTCTATGTTTTTCCGAATGCGGGCAGTTATGTGGGAGGGGATATAATAAGCGGCCTGATCTCTTCCGGCGTCTACAATGAAGAGGAGCCGGTCCTGTTTATCGATGTCGGCACGAATGTCGAGATCACCCTTGGCTGCAGGGACTGGATCATGGTCGGCGCAGGAGCTGCAGGTCCTGCCCTGGAGGGCGGGGTGGCCGGCATAGGGAAGAAGGCAGAGGCAGGGACGATCTCGCGGGTGAGGATAGACAGCAGGACCGGAGAGATTCAGATGGATGTCATATCAGGTGAAGAACCGAAGGGCATCTGCGGCTCGGGTCTTATAGATCTCATCTCGGAGATGTATTCGGCAGATATTATTGACCGGTCCGGGAGGTTTGTCTCTTCCGGAGATAATATAATAGAAAAGGACGGCGTTAAGGCATACCTGCTCCACAGGTCCGGGCAGGAGGAGCTTTATCTGACCGAGGCAGAGATTAAAAACTTCCTTCTTTCGAAGGCTGCCATGTTCTCATTTCTCTATGTATTTGTCAGGGCTGTGGGACTTACCTTTCGTGATATCAAGAAGGTGTTTGTTGCAGGCGCTCTCGGGTGCGGCATCAATCCGGAGAGCGCGATAAATATCGGCATGCTCCCTGACATGCCGAGGGAAAGGTTTATCCCGGTCGGCAATTCCTCCTTGAAAGGGGCAGAGATGGTGCTTTTGAACAGGGACTTATTGTGCGACGTCGAGAATATGACTCGGAAGATAACCTACAGGGAGATGAATGAGGATGCTGAACTGATGAATATACTGCAGGGCGCGATGTTCATTCCGCATACAGAGCCGGAGATGCTGAAGGGATAAGGTATACTTACCTGTATGGTACAAAGTGAAGACAGCACAACAGGCGTACTTCTTCTGAACCTCGGAGGTCCTGACTCTCTGGAGGCTGTGAGACCTTTTCTCTATAACCTTTTCTCTGACAGGGATATAATCAGGCTCGGCCCTCCCTTTATGCAGAAACCCCTTGCCTACCTCATATCTGCCCTCAGACACAAAAAGACCGAATCTTATTACAGGCAGATAGGCGGAAAATCACCTATTCTTGATATTACGACGCGGCAGGCAATGGCCCTGGAAGAAGAGTTAAGGTCAGCAAAGGGGAGTGAGGAGGGATTTAAGGTGTTTGTGGGCATGCGGTACTGGCATCCCCTGATTGAAAACGTGATCCCGCAAATCTATGAAGCGGGCATCAGGAGGCTGATCGTGCTGAGTCTCTATCCCCATTATTCGATAGCGACAACAGGCTCTTCTCTGGCCAGACTGAAAGAGGTAATCACCGGATTTCCCATCGGGATGTCTACCATATCCTCCTGGTATGACCATCCTTTATATATAGACGCGCTTGTTGATTCGATCAGTGAAGGCATTGACATGTTTGGAGCAGGGCCTGCAGGCGTCCATGTCCTTTTCAGTGCCCACAGCCTTCCTAAAAAATTCATAGAAGAGGGCGACCCCTATGTCGATCATATCAGGGCTACGATCAGCGAGATAACAAAAAAGATAGATATCCCCTGGGACCTGTCCTATCAGTCAAAAAGCGGTCCGGTCGAATGGCTCGAACCCTCTACTGACGAGATACTCGGAGCCCTTGCAAAAAAAGGCGTAAAAAATCTTCTTGTTGTTCCGGTAAGCTTTGTCTCCGACCATATCGAAACCCTTTATGAAATTGATATACTATATAAAAAAATGGCCGGGGAATTGGGGATGAGGCTTGAGCGGGCTGAATCCCTGAATACATCACCTGTCTTTATCTCGGCCTTAAGGGATATTGTAATGAAAGGCACGAGGGATGCGGGCTGGGCAGCATAATAATAGGGATGCATATACTTAAATATATATTATGAAAGGAGAATAAGGAGAATGAAGATATTGAGGTTCTTGGCAGTGCTTGGCATGGCGGTCATGATCGCCCAGACAGCAGCAGCAGAGGTGAAATCAAAAAAAATCAAGGAAGAGGAGATAAAAAAGATGGCAGATACGAGGGCAGTTATAGAAACGAAATTCGGGAACATCGAACTTAAGTTTTTTCCGGATGTTGCTCCGAACCATGTGAATAATTTTATCGAACTGGCAAAAAAGGGTTTTTATGACGGCACCACGTTTCACCGCGTGATACCCGGCTTCATGATACAGGGCGGTGACCCGAACTCCAAGAACCCCGATAAGGCGAGCCACGGCACCGGCGGCCCGGGACATAGCGTAAAGGCGGAGTTTAATGACAAATCCCACAAGCGCGGCATCCTGTCAATGGCCAGGTCTGCCAATCCGGACAGCGCCGGCTCCCAGTTTTTCATCTGCGTGGCGGATGCATTATTCCTGGATAAGCAGTATACGGTCTTTGGTGAGGTTGTATCCGGCATGGAGGTGGCCGACAAGATAGTCAGCCAGCCCCGTGACCCCCGTGACAACCCCAACGAGAGGGTAGAGATGAAGGTGAAGATTCTGGAAAAATAGCCTGCGAAAAGGATAAAGGATGAGTAGTGAAGGTCCTTTTTTGCATTTGATAATTTTATCTGAAAGGTATATTCTATAACCAATGCTCGGAATGCAAAGGCAGATAACAGACTGCTCTGACAGAATATCAGCCCTTAATATGTCCGCGAGTCCTGTCTTGTTCAAAAAAACCTTGTCACAGACCGAATATAGGGCTCATTACGCCCATTGTCTTAAGAAATTTTTCCCAGAAGGAGGAAAATTTGAAAGAACAGGAGATCATCGAAAGTTTGAAGAAGGAGAATCAGGAATTCTCAAAGCTGCTTGAGGAACACCATCATCTTGAGGACGTACTGCAGGAGATAGACAGGAAGGTATATCTTACACCTGAGGAAGAGGTGGAGAGAAAGAAGCTTCAGAAACAGAAGCTCGCGAAGAAAGACAGGATGGCTGAATTAATAAGGGACTACAAAAAGGGTCATTCCAACAATTAGCAGCAGCAACATGCATTTATCACCGGCTTTGCGCGGTTCACGGGGCGGCTGAAAACCGCCCCTCGTTTTACGCACAAAATTAAGATGTCCGATAACTTTCCATTTATTCTTACGTTTAGGGGGTATTAATTATGAAGAGCGGAATAATAAAGGAAGGGCTTGAGCGCCTTCCGCACAGGGCTTTGCTGTATGCGACCGGCATACCAAAGTCTGAGATGGGAAAGCCGTTCATAGGAGTTGCCACCAGTTTCACTGATCTTATACCTGGGCATATAGGGATGAGAGATCTCGAACGGTTCATTGAGAAGGGCGTACATACAGGAGGCGGATATCCGTTTTTCTTCGGAGTGCCCGGCATCTGTGACGGCATCGCAATGGGACACGGCGGGATGCATTATTCCCTGGCGTCCCGGGAGCTGATAGCTGATATGATCGAGACGGTAGCCGAGGCACATAAACTCGACGGGCTGGTGCTCCTCACAAACTGCGACAAGATTACGCCCGGAATGCTTATGGCAGCCGGGAGGCTTAATATCCCGTCGATAGTTGTTACGGCTGGACCTATGTTTTCAGGCCGCTACAAGGGAAGGAGACTTAACCTCACGAGCGATACCTTTGAGGCGGTCGGTAAGTTCAAAAAGGGACTGATAAAGCAGGAAGAGCTGGAACAGCTTGAGATGTGCGCCTGCCCCGGTGCAGGGTCATGTCAGGGCATGTACACTGCCAATACCATGGCATGCGTTACCGAGGCCCTCGGCATGAGCCTGGAAGGCTGCGCCACGGCACTTGCGGTCTCTTCCAAGAAGCGGAGGCTGGCCTTCGAGAGCGGCAGAAGGGTCGTCCAGCTCGTGAAGAAGAATCTGACTCCCAGAAAGGTGATGAATAAAAAGGCCTTTGAAAATGCGGTGATCGTCGACCTGGCGCTTGGCGGCTCAACTAACACTGTGCTTCATATCCCGGCAATTGCAAATGACGCGGGCATTAAATTGCCGATCGACACATTCGACAGGCTGGCGGCTACGACCCCTCATATAGCTGATATGCTGCCCGGAGGCAAGAATTATCTTGAAGACCTTGATAATGCCGGAGGGATTCCTGCTGTGCTGAAGCGGCTGAAGGAGAAGATCCATGATAACGTGACAGTCAGCGGAAAGGGCGTACACGCCATCGCCGATGCTGCGGAGATCTATGATGAGGACGTGATAAGGCCGTTGAACAGGGCTCACCACAAGCAGGGAGGAATCGCTGTCCTTAAGGGCAATATAGCTCCCCGGGGTGCTGTTGTGAAGCAGTCGGCTGTGAGCCGGAATATGATGCAGTTCAAGGGCACTGCCATAGTGTTTGATTCAGAGGAAGAGGCCATGAAGGCGATCCTTGCGGGCAGGGTGAAGCCGGGACACGTTGTTGTGATCAGATACGAGGGACCCAAAGGCGGAC
>JACRHE010000137.1 GCA_016217695.1 Nitrospirota bacterium
CTCTTCCCCAATAGAGACCCCCTGCCAGACCTCAGCATCCAAAAGTGCCCTCCAGATTACACAATGAATAAGAACGAACTGATACAGGAGAAACAGGAAGAAATAATATCGAAACTTACAAAGATATGCGACGTGCTCAGAGCGCTTGAATGGTTCGACGATGCCGATGATTTGGTTATCGTTCATCTGCTTCCAATCCTCGAAAGGAAGTCAGAAAAACTGAAAAAAGTAATTTCTACAGGTGGATATGCCCTTCATTACGAAGAAATCAAAGGTCTCTATGATGAGGAACACATTCTTCATAAGAAGTCGAACGAGGAGAGCGTTAGGAAGGACGAAATCATCCGGGATCTGGAACAAGATCTGAACAGGAGGCGGGAAGAATGCAAACGCGACTGTGAACATTCACGAGACTGGCTGAAAGAGGAGCTTGACCGTTCAATGGAATACCTCATGGACAATCTCGAAACTCTTAAAAATGCCCTCCTGGAAGGTCAAATACCCGATATCAAGAAGAAGCCCATATCCCTCCCTAAAGAAGCCACTCCGGCAATTAACCAACTGGCTCTGAACGCTACCTATGTAGCCATTTCTCACTTCGAGTGGGCAAAACTTCACGGGATCAACACGACAAAAATGACAAGGCATCTTCTCCAGTTCATGAAGGTCATTGAATCTCTGGAGTTCACGGGCCGGAAAGACATCGTGCAGAGAATTAGCGAGGTGGAAGTCTTCTATCAATCAAAAGAGCCATAAAGGAGCGTACCATGGTGAAGTCAAACGGTCACGAGGACCATTACAGAGAGTTTCTCGAAAAGTTCAATCATTCCGAAGATGAGTTGGGCATTTTTATCAGTAAGAACTTCTGGCTGATCATTAAGACGGCAAGAAAGAGGTTCGGCAGCAACTTTGATCTTGATGAAGTTGTTTCTGAAGCTGCAGCGGCATATGACAGGATGAAATATTATCACAACCGCAGAAAGCCCACCAAGCATACCTCATCTTACATATGGTTTCTTAACAAGCAGTTTGACAAATCTTCGCGGCTCGGCATTGTTACGGATAAAAGCTGGGACAGCACCCGATATTCCGAAAACGTAAACGGCAACGATATGCCTGATATCAATGAAATAATGCTTGATCAGTTCAGTCATGACGCATATTTGAGCAGCCAGAGATCACCTCTAAATCATGGGGGAGAGATGCTTTATGGGTCGTCATTGATCGATCCCGAGGATTTGGAGGAAGACAGGGAGGATTCTCAAATGGGACCGGAAGGAAATGATATATATACGCCGGAAGACAATTCAAAGAAATTCAGGAGCGCATCCAGCGGTCCCAAATATCTTATCTGTTTCGAAAGTTTTAAGGGACTGATTTCCACGGACCTGTACATGGTTCTCAGTGCCTTGTCGGAAAGACGGATGCATCGCAATACGAGGCACTTTGAAAGACTCCTTGCAGCCAGCCGCTCAATAAGTGACGCATCAAAGCTTATCAGAAGCAACCTATCACATGAGATTTCTCAAGCGGGGCGTCGGCTTTATGTTGCGGTGTGCATAAATGGAACCTGCAACAATGTTTTAGTGGCGGCCGCATCCCCTGAAGAGGCCAAAAAGAGTCTTATCCCCTATGGTGAAATGATAGAACTCCGCATGATGGATACCCTCACAGGCAAACTGAATGAGATATATACTCACGCTTAATGATGAGCATTTAATCGACACTGAGGGGTTAACCACTCGGGAGCTTTTTGCGTGACCTATAAGCACAGTGGTAGCAATATCGACATCTCCGAAGGAATAAAATCATAATGGGCTGGGCCACCCAAAAAGAAGTCATTCAGCATTATCACATGCTGACCAGGAAGGAGGCTATCCTTCGTCAAGTCGGGGTATCATCTGTATTTGCTGCTATAGCGACTCTTACCTACTTAATCGTTCCTTTATTCCATAAGGTAATTCTCTGTCTTGCCTTGCCCTATTATGCATTTGTGCTGATCGACGTTCTGCTGCCTAACCATAAGCTTGCAATGTCATTCCAAGGCAAAACACAGAGAATAAAGACACCTCAACAGCCGACCTCAGAGCCTAAGAATGCTGGTGACGGTGACAGCAACGAGGCGACTGGCAATATCAGCAATGGCGTTGAACTGGGGGTAACCCAAGAGAAGCAGGCAGAAGACAGCTCACAGGCAGACAGAGCCCTCCATGAAGTCAATCCGAACAGGGAATTGACTCTCTTGGGGAAGATACTCGGCTCAGAAAGGACACTTAACAAGGCCAAAGCCGGTGTCTCCATAATCGCGGCGTCTCCCTTCTATTTTATGGACCTGACTATTTTCCCTGGATTAATAGTTCTTTCCATGACATTTGTCATTACGAATGGCGCTGCAATGATGCTCCTTTCTTCATTCCTGCAATACATAGAGTCCCTTGAGATAGATGAGTTCCCACAGGAGCTTAGGGATAAGATATACCTGTCTATCTACAAGAAACTATCATTTTCCCGAGGTTACTATTTTTTGGGCGAAGTAGACGGCAAAAAAATAGGTCTACCAAGGATGATGCGTTTTCTCCATACCCTTATCGGAGGACCTACTGGTGAGGGCAAATCATCAGCTCTGATAATACCGCCGCTACTCTTTGATGCCGATAGTCCCGGGTCAGCAGTCGTTCCGGACGCAAAGTCGCCGGAGCTTTATAACTGGGTGGCAGGCAGGTGGCTCAAGACCGGGAAAAAGGTTTACCTTTTCGACCCCTGGCATCCTGAGACGATCGCGCTTAATCCACTTCTGGGAGCGGACGAGCAGGAGCTCCTTACGATATGCGACGTCATGCTCAGGGAGAAAGAGGAGGCCATAGGGAAGGAAGACGTGTTCTTCAAATCGAGGACAAGATATCTGCTCTATGCAATCCTTAAGCTGGTTCAGACTTTCAGGCCGGAATACTGTAACCTCGCGACGGTCTTTAAGATAAGCGAATCGGTTACAACCCTCGAAAAATTCATCGATATCTCCGATGATTACATCCAGGCCATTTTTGATGACTTCCATAAGCTGAACAGCGAGACGAGGGTCAACGCGCTCACGAGTATCAGGGGAAAGCTTGAGCCATTTATGGAAGAACCTGTTAGAAAGGCTTTCAGCAGAAAAGAGTTCGATCTTTCGA
>JACRHE010000136.1 GCA_016217695.1 Nitrospirota bacterium
CAGGATAGCGATATCGCCATAACTGAAACCCCTTCCGGTCAGTCCTTCCACCAGTTCCTGTATCTTTACGCGTTCAGGAGGCTCCTCGTCATTGCGGCCGAGCACGACCACTTCAGCATATCCCGGACTTTTTCCGCCTTCCCTGACCTTCTGTGAAAAGCAGGTCAGGCCGCTTCTGTCTCCCGCCTCTCTGTACGTATCTGAAGACGGCACGAGTTCCCTGAATATCGTATTGCTCAGGCCCAGTATCTTCCGGCGGCTCCGGAAGTTGGTGTCGAGCTCATGGACAGAGTGTTCCGCAGAGGGGAAGGGGTTTTCGGACTCAAGCCTCTTCATGATGGTATAGTCGGCCTCGCGAAAACCGTATATCGCCTGTTTTGTATCTCCCACGATAAAGGCGCTTCCCTGCATGGACAGGGCGTTTTCTATCAGAGGGAAGAGATTTCGCCACTGGATAGGGGAGGTATCCTGGAATTCGTCGATGAGAAAATGAAAGACGATATCGCCTATGCGGAAATAGATGTCAGGCACTACCTCCCTGTCGAGATACTCCGACAGATAGCGGTTGATGTCCTCTATGAAGACCTTGCCCTGATTTTTTTTTACAGTCTCGACCGTCTCCCGGAACGCCTCGTAGACCTGCAGATAGGGACAATAGTAAGAGCGGGCGTAAAGAGCGGTGTAGCGGCTGATGAGGGATGTCAGGCCGGACCACATGCTGATGATATTATCGTAATTCATCTGTGATGACTCCTGTCCCTTTTTCGGCCTGTTCACCGGAGGGTTTTTCATTCCCTTGCCTATGATGTCGGGAAATCTGCCCTCCCTGACATGGCTGAAAATAGCGCCATAGCAGGAATTCCCTCTTCTGTCCAGGCCTGAATCCGCAATCATCTGCTCGAGCTTCTCCACCTCGGTCCGTATTATGTTTCTCAGCCCTGCCATGTCGCCGGACAGATCCTCGATCAGCGGTCTCCTGCCGCCGGCGGATAGTTTCCGGTATATCTTCCTGATCTCATCGAGAAGGGCTGACGAGGGGTCCCATAGATAGGCTGCTTCTTTTTTCTTCTGCTCAGACAGGATCCTGACGGCAGCTTCCAGGAGGCCTGCCTTTCCCGTGCCTTCCCGGACATCTCTGAGGAAGAGGTCGAATGCATAGGACATGACAGCATCGCTGCTCAGGAGGATATCGAATTCAGGGTTATAGCCGAAGTCTATGGCAGAGGCCTTGAAAATGGAGGTCATGAAGCTGTCGATGGTCCTCACCTGAAAATCGGCGTAGTTGCCGAGGATCTCGTCTATCAGATTCCCAGCCTTGCCCTGAATGTCCCCGCTTTCGGGCGAGACGATCCCTGAAATCTCCCCTGTTTTTTCCGGGTCTCCGAAGCAGATGGATTTCAGCCACAGGAGGGTCCTCTCCCTCATCTCCCTTGCAGCGTTGTTCGAGAAAGTGACCGCAAGGATATTCTGCATGCTGTTTTTGGGAATCTTTTCAGAGAGGAGGAACTGAACGAGTCTCTGCGTGAGCGTGTGGGTCTTGCCTGAACCCGCAGATGCCTTAAGCACGGTAAAGGAGGGGAAGCTTATGTCTTTATCAGTTATTAAGACAGGGGAGGGCGAATGATCGTCCATCAGTTCATGGAAAGATCCGGTAAAAAGGAGAGCATGTCATTGAGCACCGCGATCGCTTCCCTGACATACGCATCACTGCTGACTTCCCTGATCCAGGTCTCCCTCTTTTCTTCAGGACTCTGGCGGTTTGTACCGGTTCTGGTTTCGTGGGCTGTCTTTCCTTCCCTGTCTTTCAGAAGCCTGTCCTGTTCCCTCTCTTTTCTGGCCTCATCCAGGCTCAGTGACTGTTCGGTCTTCCTCTGTCTGTCGAGAGACCTGCTGATCTCGCTATTGATCTCAATGAAGTCCTGCTTTGCCTTCACGCGCTTAAGGCTTCTGGACCTCAGGTTCTGAAGGTCAGGACGGTCCGGGGACCATGCCGGATATTTAACTGGAGGAACCGTATCCCAGGGCAGTGCATACTCCAGATACTGCTCTCCGCTTTTGAGAACCCTGAACCTGTCAGGTAGTATGATGTCAGGCGTTATGCCGCGGTACTGGGTGGACTCGCCGCTTACCCGGTAGAATTTCTGGATAGTGAGTTTAAGGGCGCCGAGGCTGCGATATTTCTCCATACCTTCGAAAGGGATAACATCATCAAGGTCGATTACTGACTGGACCGTCCCCTTTCCGTGTGTGTGCTCTCCCCCGATGATGACAGCGCGACCGTAATCCTGGAGCATGCCTGCCAGTATCTCCGAGGCGGAGGCGCTGAGCTGATTAACCAGGACTATTACCGGGCCTCCATAATGGACTTCAGGATCATCATCAGACAGCACCGACATATTCCCGTTACTGGCTTTTACCTGGACCACCGGCCCTGTCGCGATAAACAGTCCTGCGGTCTTGACTGCGTCGGTAAGAGCTCCACCGCCGTTGTTCCGGAGGTCAAGGATAAGCCCGTTAATGCGTTTTTCACCCAGTTTCCTTATGGCCTCCTTCACATCGTCTGTGGAGTTGCGGCCCCTGCCTGTACTCCTCATCTTCTCAAAGTCTCTGTAAAAAGCCGGTATCTTGATGTAGCCGAACACCTTTTTGCCTGCGTCGTCTTTCAGCAGAGCTTCCCTCACAAAGGTCTCCTCGAGCTGAACTACGTCGCGCACTATCGGAATGATCTTCTGTGTGCCGTCAGGCTTCTTCACCGACAACTTAACCTTTGTTCCCTTTTTACCCCTGATAAGCTTTACCGCGTCTCTTACCCTCATGTCGGATATCTCAACCGGTTCGTGACCCTCTTCAGTCACCCTGAGGATGATGTCCTCTGCGTCGAGCTGTCCCTCAAGATAGGCCGGTCCGCCCGGCACAACGCTCACGACTTTTATATAGCCGTCTTCCTCACGGAGCGTTGCGCCTATCCCTTCAAGGGATCCCCTCATATTAATGTCGAAATCCTCTTTGTCAGTCGGGGGCATATAGTCGGTGTGCGGATCAAAGGCCCTTGTGAGTGCGCTGAAATACCTGTCATAATATTCGCGCGGCTTTTCATGCAGCAACCGCGCAAAGAGGGAGTCATAGTTCTTTAGAATCTTCCGGCGGGCAGTCTCCTGGAGATTATCGGGTGTCTTCTGCCCTCTCTGTTCCGAGTTCTCATTCGAGGGCTTTTCATCTTCAAGCAGGGAGAGGTACCGCTGCATGACCTGGTATTTCAGTATCTTTCTCCAGCGCTCTATGAGAGCTGTTTCGTCTTCGCAGAAGTCGAGTTTTTCGGCATCGGTTTCGATGGACTCATCAACCGAGAAATCGAAATCACGCGAGAGGATCTCCCTGACCGTCTTCTGGACTGCCACTGTTCTTTCAGCCAGGATTCGTGCGACCTCCTCAGGGAAAAGTATCTTGCCGGAACGCAACTCGTCGTCGATAAGATCGGAAAAGGTCCGGAGCTTTTCAACATCCATTTTCAGGAGGAATCTCTTCTGGCTGTCCACCTGCTTTAGGTAGAGGCCGAATGCCGCCTTTGATATCGAGTCGTCTATCTTTTTGTGGCTGAAATGATGGCCGGAGAGGTCCTTGTTGAGTATATAAGCGAGCAGTTTTGCCCTGTTGTATTCATACCCGCCTGACTCTTCAAAACCGAATGAGGAGGAAAGAAGCAGGCAGAGGGAACTGATAAGCGCAAGAACGAGGATTGCTCGCAACATCCCTGGTTTGATTCTGTTTTTCATCTTTTTTATTTTAGCCTTTGCTCAGGGACTTTGGCAATATAGCGCATCCTCTCGCAAATTTGATGGTGGATTGTGGTTCCCAGTTTCCCGTTGACATTTCGGAATCCCATCCATATAGTAAAATGTAAGTAAGCGCTAACATAATATCATGTCGAAAGATACGAGAGAAAAGATACTGGATGCCGGGTTGCGCCTCTTTTCGAAGAAGGGGTATCTCGGCTCGACCACAAAGGAGATCGCAAAGGCCGCGGGTGTTGCCGAACTGACCCTCTTCAGGCATTTCGCCTCAAAGGAGAAGCTGTTTGAGGAGATGATCAGCAGGCACTCCTTCCTTCCTGCCCTGAAAGTGCTGCTCCCGGGGCTGAAGGACATGTCATACGAGGATGCTCTCTTTGAGATTGCAAAACGCTTTCTTGAGAGGTTATCAGAGCGCAGGGAGCTCATACGTATCATGCATTCGGAGATATATCTTTATCCGGCAAAGGTGAAGGAGATATATCACACCTTCATCGATGAGATATTGAGGACCCTGGCTTCGTACTTCCGGGATCTCCAGGGCAGAAACATCCTGAGAGATTTCAATCCCGAGGCAGGGGCAAGAGCCTTTCTCGGCATGTTCTTTTCATTTTTTAATTCGCAGGAATTTCTCATGAGAAAAGAGGTGCGCAATATTGATACTGAAAAGGTGATCAGGGATTTCATCGATATCTTTATCAGGGGAACGATGAAATGAGGTCAGCCGGAACATTCGGGAGCAGAGGGGTTTTTATATTCGGACCGGTAATGTGCTTTGCCGTCTTAATTCTCCTGCTTCAGCCTGATACTGCAGTCGCCGGGCATCTGAACCTGCCTGAAGGGCTCCGTCTTGCTGTCGAAAACAGCAGGCTCCTGAGGGCGGCCTCCCTTGAAGAAGGGATTGCCGAGGCTGACAGCCTCGTGGCAGGGTCCAAGATGCTGCCCTCTGTCGATGCCTCATTCAGCCAGGCAGTCATGGCATACCAGCCGACAGCCATATTCGGTCCGCAGCCTGTTCCCCTGTCGCAGAAAAATTTTGTCTCCTACGGTCTCGGCATACAGCAGACCCTGTATGACTTCAAGAAGAGCTCCTCGCGTTTTGAGGCGACCAGGACGCTCCTGAACGTCAGGAGGCTTGAAACAAGGCGGACGAAGAATCTCGTTGCGATCGAATTTGTGCTCGCATATCTGGAACTTCTCGAATCTGAAAGGCTGCTCCGTGTTGCTGAGAAGGAGGTGGAGAGGCTCGAATCCCACCTTAAAGACGCAAGGCATCTCTTTGAAGAGGGGGTGATCACAAAGAACGACCTCCTCCAGGCAGAGGTGAGGATATCGGATGCAAGACAGAGACTCCTGACATCCGGGAACCTCAGGGCCGTCAGCGCCTCGCGGCTGAACACCCTGCTGGTCAGGCCGCTTAATGAGGAAATAGTGGCGGAGGACGTAACTGACCTGGCAGCAGCAACAGGGGAGATAGAGATCGGGAGGGCCTGGGAGACGGCGGAAAAACAGAGACCCGAGATCCGGATTACGGATGAGACAATGAAGGCTCTCATGTCCGAAGAGACGGCGAAGAAGGCCGAATACTTTCCGAAAATCTTCGTAAAGGGCGGTTTTGACTATACCGAGAACCGGTACCAGCAGAATCAGGGGAACTGGTCACTTACCCTCGGTATGAATATTAATCTCTTCAGCGGCTGGAGCACGGATGCCGAGGTTCTGAAGATACAGAGGCAGAAGGCAAAGCTCTCAGAGGAGAGAAACAGGCTGCTGGACGGTATACGGCTGGAGGTCGAAAAATATATACTTGATTCCAAAACCGCAAGACAACGGGTGGCCGTTACACGGGACGCTGTCTCTCAGGCAGAAGAGAATCACAGGATAAACAGGGCGCGCTATGAAGAGGGTGTGGGTACGGCAACTGACGTACTTGATGCCGTGACTCTCCTTACCATGGCAGAGACGAATTTTTTCAGGTCCCTCTATGACCTGAGAAGGGCTGAAGCTGCAGTTCTTTACGCTACAGGAAATGATCTGGCGGAAGTATATAAATAGTGTCTGTGTATAAAGTAAGTAGTTGTCATCCTCCGGCTTGACCGGGGGATCCGGAACCTCTGGAAATCAATGGATTCCCGCTTAAGGACTTCGGGAATGACGGGCAAAAATCAGGAGTTTATACTCAGACACTTAGTAGCTGATTGATTAGAAGGTGAGGGAAAAATGGACGAGATAAAACAGACAGAAGGCAAACAGTCAGATAATCACAGGAGAAAGATCCTTGCGGCGCTGGTCTTTACCTGCGTCACGCTTATCGGTGTCGTGACCGCCTATTTTTACGTGCGGTATAAGGAAACCCATATCACTACTGATGATGCCTTCGTCGAAGGGAACATTCATACAATAGCTTCGAAGATATCCGGAACGATAAGTGAGGTGCTTGTCTCTGATAACGGGATAGTGAGGAAGGGAGATCTCCTGGCAGTGATAGAACCGGCCGACTATGAGGCAAAGGTAAGCGAGGCAGAGACCCTGCTTCAGGCGGAAAAGGCAAGGTATGAGGAGGCAAAGACCAGGATCGATGTTTCCGGGAATAAGCTGACGGAACTTCAACATAGGGTGAAGAAGTCACGGGCTGTCTATGAGCTTGAGGCGGCCAGGCTGAAACAGGCTGAGGCTGATATGCACAGGGCAGAGAACCTTTTCAAAAAAGATGCCCTGTCAAAGGAGCGGTATGAGAAGACAAGGACAGGCTACGAGGTCTCTCTTGCGATGGTCAGGTCTGCTGCTGAAGAGCTGAAGGAGGCAGAGGCCGCGATCGAGACCCAGAAATCCATTGTCAGGCAGGCTGAGAGCTCCGCGCAGGCCCAGGCAGCATCGATCAGGCCGAGAGAGGCCAGCCTGAAATCAGCTTCATTGAGCTATGAGTACACAAAGATATATGCGCCTGCCGACGGCTATGTGACGAAGAAGTCTGTTGAGGTCGGCAACCAGGTTCAGTCCGGCCAGCCTCTCATGGCGGTTGTGTCTCTCGACAATATCCATATTGTGGCGAATTACAAAGAGACCCAGCTTGGGAAGATCAGGCCGGGCCAGCTCGTAGAAATAAAGGTAGATACGTACCCCGGAAAGGTTTTTAAGGGGAAGGTCGACAGCATAATGGCCGGCACAGGAGCTGCTTTTTCGCTTTTCCCGCCTGAGAATGCGACCGGCAATTTTGTAAAGGTGGTTCAGAGGATCCCGGTAAAGATCAGCCTTGATAAGGATGCCGACTCTGGGCATGTCCTGAGACTGGGGATGTCGGTTGAATCGACGGTGATTATTCAGTAAGTCCTGATCAAAGGAGCCGGGCGGCATCCCTCAAAAATATTCGTGGCCTTTATGGTGATATAAATGAATAAATGGATTATAGCCCTGACTGTCATGCTCCCTACTCTGATCGAGATAGTGGATACCTCTGTCGTAAATGTGGCCCTCGACCATATAAGGGGAAGCCTCTCAGCCGGTATTGATGAGTCTACCTGGACTATAACCTCCTATCTTGTATCCAACGCCATTATCATACCTATGACCGGATGGCTGAGCAGGCTCTTCGGCAGAAAACGCTATCTCATCTTTTCGATATCGCTTTTTACCCTCAGTTCGCTTCTCTGCGGAACTGCATGGAATCTCAAGAGCCTTATCTTCTTCCGCATACTCCAGGGCATAGGCGGCGGCGCTCTTCAGCCGATATCTCAGTCTATCCTCCTTGAGACCTTTCCGAGGAGGCAGCACGGCATGGCTATGGCCATATTCGGAGTCGGCATCATGTTCGGACCTATCATAGGTCCGCTTCTCGGCGGCTGGATTACGGATAACTGGTCGTGGCACTGGATCTTTTTTATAAACATCCCGATAGGAGTACTCTCCGTACTCATGGTCCTGTTCTTCATCGTTGATCCTCCTTATATGAAGAGGATGAAGATGAAGATAGATTACTGGGGGCTGATCCTCCTTGCGCTTGGGCTCGGATGTCTCCAGATCGTGCTGGACAAGGGACAGATGGAGGACTGGTTCTCTTCAGGTCTCATCACCTGGCTGACAGTGATATCTGTCTCGTCTCTCGCACTGTTTATCCTTGTGGAGAGGTACACCGAACACCCCATAGTGAATCTCAAGACCTTCAGGAACCTTTCGTTCAGCACAGGGAACCTGGTGATGTTCTTCGCCTTTTTCAACCTCTTCGGAAGCATCGTGCTCCTGCCTATCTATCTGCAGACCCTGATGGGATATACCGCTGCGCTTGCAGGTTTCGTACTCGGTCCCGGTGGCATAGCGACTCTAATAGCGATGCCTGTTGCAGGGAGGCTTGTAACCAGGATAAATCCGAAGGGGCTCCTTTTTTTTGGGATAGCAGTGTCGGCATACTCAACATTCCTGATGTCGCAGTTCAGCCTGGCAGCTGACTTCAGGACCGTAATATGGCCGAGGATCGTACTGGGAGTCGGCATGGGCTTCCTCTTCATCCCGCTTACAACGATGACGATGTCGAGCGTAAAAAAGGAGGATATGGGCAATGCCTCTGCGATCTATAATCTGCTGAGAAACCTCGGCGGAAGCTTTGGTGTCGCCTTTGTCACAACGATGATAGCAAGAAGGGCGCAGTTCCATCAGTTCCGGCTTGTAGAGCATATCACTCCCTTTGATATCAATTTCCAGATGGCGGGCAACACTGTCTCACAACTTCTGCAGAATAAGGGGATTGCTGCAGCCGACGGTTCAGGCTTAATCTATGTCCAGCTCCTCAAACAGACAGCCATGCTTGCATTCAACGATGCCTTCTTTCTCCTGAGCATGTTCATGCTCCTGATCGTGCCCCTGATCGTCTTGATGAAAAAAGGTAAGGCCGAGGCCCCGGCAGGAATGCACTGAGCGCCTGCGTGATGAAATGGGCCGCCTGTGTTTATGAAGTATTTGCCGACAGGTAGAAAAATGATTTGTCACGCAAAAAAGTCTTTACTTTTTGCCGGATCAATGTTTAACATAAAAACGAAGTTTCCGGAGTTTTTGTATCTGATGAGGCCACAAAGACTTTTAGCTTTGTGACCTTTTTTTAGCGGTTGCGCAGTCATCCTGGGACTTTAGTTCATATGCAAGGAGGTAACTGAGATGGCTAATGGAACAGTGAAGTGGTTCAATGAAGCAAAGGGTTTCGGCTTTATCACAACTGAAGACAACAGCGATGTATTCGTCCACTATTCGTCCATTCAGAGCAACGGCTTCAAGTCTCTCGCAGAGGGTGATTCAGTCAGCTTTGAGATCGAAAAAGGGCCGAAAGGGCCGAAGGCAATCAACGTCGTTAAGATCTAATGCTTGATCCGGAAGCCCCCCTGCAAAACAGGGGGGCTTTTTTTTTGAATATTTATGACTGGGGAGTTGAGGCATGATAAGACTTGTTCTTTTGCGTCACGGTGAGAGTATATGGAATAAAGAGAACCGGTTTACCGGCTGGACCGATGTCGACCTTTCCGCAAAAGGGGTTGAAGAGGCAGTGAAGGCCGGAGCCCTCCTGAAAGACAATGGCTATGTCTTTGACCTTGCTTTTACCTCTGTACTGAAAAGGGCGATCAGGACACTCTGGATAGTCCTGGATGAGATGGACCAGATGTGGATACCGGTCCATAACTCATGGAGACTTAATGAAAGGCATTACGGCGACTTGCAGGGGCTTAACAAGGCTGAGATGGCAGCGAGATATGGTGAAGAGCAGGTGCATATATGGCGGAGGAGCTACGATATTGCGCCTCCGGCGCTTAAAAAAGATGATTCACGATATCCCGGACGCGAACTGAAATATAGAGGTCTCGAGGAAAAATACCTTCCTGTGCAGGAGAGTCTTAAGGACACCGTTGAGAGGTGCCTTCCATACTGGCATGAGGAGATAGTTCCTGCCTTGAAGGCAGGTAAGAGGGTGCTTATCAGCGCACATGGCAATTCACTAAGGGCGCTGGTGAAGTATCTCGACCAAATGACGGATCAGGATATCGTGAGCCTGAATATCCCGACAGGCATACCCCTTGTCTATGAGCTTGACGACAACCTCAAGCCAATGAGACATTATTATCTCGGCGACCCTGAAGAGGTGAAAAAAGCTATGCAGAAGGTTCTTGAGCAGGGCAAGACGAAATAAGCGGCTTTGAGGCTTCCTGCCCTGGCCAGGGCAACAACAAGGTAAACTACTAAATTTAATCGAGGTGAACAGATGACAGTGCAGCAGATGGAATTCAAGACTGAGGTCAAGCAACTGCTTGACCTGATGATCCATTCACTTTATTCCCACAAGGAGATATTCCTCAGGGAGCTGATTTCGAACTCCTCTGACGCGATAGACAAGGCGAGGTATGAGTCTCTTACCAACAGAATTATCATGGAGAATGCGGGCCAATGGAAGATAAAGATTACGCCTGACAGGCTTGCCAATACCCTTATGATAAGCGATAACGGGATCGGCATGACAAAGGATGAGATGATCGAGTCCCTCGGCACGATCGCCCATTCCGGAACCAGGGAATTCCTGAAGGCGCTCAAGGAGAGGGACCTGAAGGAGAACCCGGAGCTGATAGGTCAGTTCGGCGTCGGATTTTATTCTTCATTCATGGTGGCCGATAAGGTAACGGTTATATCAAAGAAAGCGGGAATTGATGTCCCGCCCGTTCTCTGGGAGTCTCATGCCGACGGCACATATACTGTCGGCGAAGGTGACAGAAAAACACCCGGTACGGATGTGATTCTCCATCTTAAGGCAGATGAGAAGAAATATCTCGACGAATGGGAGTTAAGGAACGTTGTCAGGAAATACTCCGATTATATAGAGCATCCGATAGTGATGGATGTCGAGAAGGAAAAGGACAGTGAGATCGAGAAGGGGAAGAAGTTCAAGGTCACTGAAGAGGAGACCCTGAACTCTCAGAAGGCCATCTGGCTGAAGGATAGGTCCGAGGTAACTGAGAAGGAATACCATGAGTTTTACCGCCATATCTCGCACAGCTTTGATGACCCTGCAAAGGTGATGCATTACAGGGCTGAGGGCACCTCTGAGTTCACGGCTCTCCTCTTTATCCCTTCCAGGGCTCCTTTCGGAATATTTTACAAGGACTTCAAGCTTGGTCCGACACTTTATGTCAAGAGGGTGCAGATAATGGATCACTGCGAGGAGCTTATCCCCCCGTACCTGAGGTTTGTGAAGGGCGTTGTGGATTCCTCTGACCTGCCGCTGAACATCTCCCGGGAAATACTTCAGGCCAACCGGCATATAGACGTCATGAAAAAAAATATTACGAAGAAGGTTCTTGATGCGCTTTCCGAGATGAAGAAGGATGAATATGAAAAATATCTCGATTTTTATAGGGAGTTCGGCAAGGTCCTGAAGGAAGGGATACATTATGATCTGTCCCGTAAGGAACAGGTCGCGGACCTGCTGCTTTTTCCATCAACAAAGACCGGGGCCGGTACCCTTACGACCATGGAGCAGTATGTCAACAACATGAAGCCCGATCAGGAGGAGATCTTTTATATCACCGGCTCTAACACCGACGAGGTGATGCATTCCCCCTATATCGAGGCGTTCAGAGAAAAGGAGATAGAGGTCCTCATTATGCTCGATGATATCGATGACATACTGATGGGGAGTCTCTTCGAGTATAAAGGCAAGAAGCTGAAATCCGTTGTCAAGGGCGATGTCAGCCTTGACAGTGAAGAGGCTGCCGGTAAGGACAGGGGGCAGGAGAAATACGGAAGGCTTATATCCGTCATTAAAGAGTATCTTAAGGAAGATGTGCAGGATGTCAGGATTTCAGGTAGGCTCAGGGATTCGGCCTGTTGCCTCGTGACAGGAGAGGGTGACATCGATCCCAAGATGGAGAAGATACTGAGGGCTATGGGTCAGGATGTGCCGGCAGGCAAGAGGGTGCTTGAGATCAATCCCGGCCATCCGCTTATCGAATCCATGAGCAGGGTTCTTCAACAGGATGAGAAGAGCGGGATCCTGAAGGACTACAGCGAGCTGCTCTATAACCAGGCCTTACTGCTTGAGGGTTCAAAGCCTAAAGACCCTGTTGCCTTTACGCGGGCGGTTACCAAGATCATGGTGGAGCATGTGAAACAGGCGTCTTAGTAAACTGACCGCATTTGGATGGCAGGTCTTCCCATGAATTATCTCAGGCGATGCCATGGACGTGACCGCTGTTCGAAAAGCCTTTCAGGCGATGAGATATGATAAGGGCATGGCGTCGGGAAAGCAGGACTTATATGGGAGCTGCACTGTTAAGTCTTATGAATCATCTTATGGACCTTCTCTGAGAAGATCTTCGGGGTTGTGGTACCCTTTATAAGATAGTCCTTGCACCCAAGCGACAGGAGCTTCTGCGCTTCCTCCGGTATGAACCTTGTGGCGAGCATCAGGGTCGGTACACACTTAAGCTCCTCCTTTGTCTGCATATATTGAAGGATCTTGTATGCGCTTATGCCTTCGATCTGTATATCGAGCACAACGATATCCGGTTTCGTCAGCTGCAGCACCTTGAAGGCCTCAGATCCGTTGGTAGCCTCTATCACGTTGAAGCCGTCATGGTTAAGCCTGGTTTTGTATACAGCGCGGGTCTGCGAGTTTCCGTCGATGATGAGAGCGATCTTCAGATTGCTCTCTGCCGCACCGCTGATCTTGAGGAACCGCGCCAGGGTGGTCTTGTAATCGGGCGATAAATTAACGAATTTCACGCCGAAGCCGAAGCCCGGCTCAATATGACGTACTGCTGCCTTGATGGAAAGTTGCCTGCCTTCGATCTCGAAGTCCACAGTTACGATGTCGTTCTGTCTGAACTCGACGTCGGTCTGCAAATACATGCCTTCTTCATTGAGATCAAAGCCAAAGGCATTGATGAGGCCATTGATAGTAACCTCTTTCTGTATGAGTACCCTGGGTTTTGTACGTTCATTCATAGAACCGCCCTCTGCTTTTTATTTCCGGAACGGTTCCGAAAAACCATGAACCGGCTCATAAGTGTTATAATTATGAACAAAAAAAAATGCAAATGCAAGTCAATCTGACTGCCCTCATTCACCATCAATTTGAGCGGGAACTGCATTTGAGCGGATTCAGCGGTGTGTATCGCATCACCGGAACGGTGATGGACGCCGGTCGTCCCGGCGACTCGCCGAGGAGAGTGCCTCGGAGTCCCGATCAGAGCGGGACGAGAATGAGTCGAAAATGCAGTTCCTGCGTATATTTTTGATGGTGGGTTCTGATTTGTATTTGAGGCTTATATTCAGGAGGAGAGATTATGAAAAAACTGTTTTTTTTCTTTTTCAGTATGCTTTTGATCACAACTTCAACTGCTTTTGCAGCAGAATATGACGACTACGTAAGGGAAGGTAATATCGCCTTCAAGGAGGGAAGGGCGGATGACGCAATCGCAGGTTATTCCAAGGCGATTGAGCTTGAGCCGCAGAAAGAAGGAAAGATCTATAATCTGCGGGGTGTGCTCTACAAGCAGAAGGGGAAGTTCGATCTGGCGATAAAGGATTTTACGAAGGCGCTCGCCATGGACCCGGAAAATTCCGAGATGTATCTTTCTAACAGGGCCGATGCATACGGCCATGCGAGGGTCCTTGAAAAGGCCGCCAAGGACTTCTCTGCGCTTATCAAAATGAATCCTGGCAACGCCGACGCGTACACAGGCCGCGGAAAGGCGATGTTTTTTCTGGGACGTCTCCAGGATGCGGTAAAGGACCTGACCAAGGCTATTGAGATAAATCCCGCTTCCCAGGAAGCCTATAATTTTCGGGCTATGACTTATGAAAGACTCGGTAAGATGTCAAAGGCCGGGGAAGACAGGAAAAAGGCCGGCTCCCTCGGCTCAGGTCCCGGCTCAGGTCATTGATCCTTCCACGGACTTCAGGTCTTTTGCCGGCGGCATTGCCGTGAAAATAACGGTTATCCTTTTGTGTCTGATATCTGTGCTGCTGCCTTTTTACAGGCTAGGCTCCTTCACTCTTTTCGATGTTGATGAGGCGGTTTTTGCTGCTGCAACAAAGGAGATGTACGAAGGCGGGGACTGGCTCACCCCTTCTTTTAACGGAAATATACGCTACGATAAGCCCATACTGATATATTGGCTCATGGGCCTTTCGTATAGGATATTCGGAATCAATGAGACCGGCGCCAGGATGCCTTCGGCGGCGGCTGCCCTGCTGCTGGGCGCTTCGGTATTTTTCTTCATGAGGCGGTCAGCCGGAGAAACAGAGGCGACTCATGCCGTTGTTTCCATGATGCTCTCGCTGTATATCTTTGCCTATTCCCGCGCCGCGGTCACTGATATGACTCTTACCCTTTTTATCTCTCTTTCCCTTATGTCTTTTTATCTGTTCCTGTGCGACCCGAAAAAAAAGATGTACATCTATGGCTTCTATCTGTTTTCAGCCCTCGCATTTCTGACAAAGGGGCTGATCGGCATCCTTTTCCCCTTCGGGATTGCTGGGTTATATCTGCTGATGACTGAAGGATGGCCCGGGATTAAAAGGTTATTTAGCTGCAAAGGGGTCTCCTTGTTTATCCTGATCTCCTTTCCATGGTACCTGCTGCAATTATACCTGCACGGCACGGACTTCATTGACCAGTTTTTTCTTAAACATCACTTCAGGAGATTCACCGGTGTGATATCCGGACACAGGGGGCCTTTCTACTATTTTATCCCTGTGCTGCTGGCAGGCATGTTTCCGTGGATAGCCTATCTGCCTGCCGGCATCAGAAGATCTCTTCGGCAGGACAACAGACTGGGGCTTTTCAGTCTTGTCTGGTTTTCCGCTGTTTTCATATTCTTCTCCTTCTCAACCACAAAGCTTCCGAACTATATCCTGCCGGCCATACCTGCTGTCTCCATCCTGATCTCAAAAGGTATGTCCGGCAACGACAGATGGAAGAGGTTTGCCGGGCTTTTCATCGGGATAATGGGGATATCTCTGGCAGCTGGGTTGCTGCTGGCAGGCAATCTCATGATGAAGTCCGGGGATATGTCTACAGACTGGATGCCCTATGCAGCAGGCATCCTGGCAGCCTTGTCGGTTCCGGGTATTTATGCCTTTTTTTCAGGCAGGGATGCTGCCTATGCGATGTCTTTTGTCATGCTCGTATTTTTTCTTTTCCTTTCGCATACGGCACTGCCGCTTGCCAATAATTATCTTCAGGGTACGCTGCACAGCTACAGCCTGTATGCAAGGGACAGGTTGCCTGCAGGGGAAAGGCTTATGACCTTCGGGATAAATAATCCGAGTATAGTCTTTTATTCCGGGCACAGGGTCGAGCAGATAAACGGGAAGGAAGCGCTGCAGAGGGATGTCCCTGAAGGAAAGCAGTCCATGGCTATATCAAAGACAAAGGATGCCTCTGATCTTGAGAGGCTGGGATTCGCCGTTGTCGACTCGGACAGCCGATATGCCCTTCTTGAAAGAAGAAATAATGCGGCAGGGCAGGCCGGGACCGGGCTGAAATGATTCAGGTTAATGACCTCACAAAGACCTATGGCGAACAGGTGATCTTTGACCGTATCAGCTTTACGGTTCATCAGGGAGAGCGCATAGGGCTGGTCGGCAGGAATGGGCAGGGCAAGACGACGCTATTTCGCCTGCTACATAAGGAGGAGCACCCCGACTCCGGAGTTATCCGGATACCCAACTGCTATACAATCGGACATCTGTCCCAGCATATTCGTTTCTCTGAGGACACGGTTCTCAAAGAGGCATGCCTGGGTCTGAGACCTCATGATGACGGCCGGGATGAGACATACAAGGTCGAGACCGTGTTGCAGGGGCTGGGTTTTTCCCAGGAGGATTTTCTGAGGGAGCCGGGACAGCTTTCCGGAGGGTTCCAGGTCCGTCTGAACCTGGCAAAGGTGTTACTGAACGAGCCGAACCTCCTCCTTCTTGATGAGCCTACGAACTATCTCGATATCCTCTCTGTGCGCTGGCTGATACAGTTCCTCAGGTCATGGAAAAACGAGATGATACTGATCACGCACGACAGGGATTTCATGGACAGTGTGACAACTCATACAATGGGCATCCACCGCAATACCATACGCAAGATCAGCGGTCCTACGCATAAATTGTATGATCAGATACTGCTGGAGGAAGAGGTATATGAGAAGACGAGGATAAACGATGAAAAAAAGAGGAAGGATGTGGAGCAGTTCATCAACCGTTTCAGGGCCCAGGCCAATAAGGCCAGGGCCGTACAGTCAAGGATAAAGGCCCTCGGGAAAAAGGAGAGGCTTGAGAGTCTCTCGGAGATGAAGTCCCTTGATTTTTCTTTCAACCCGGCCCCGTTTACAGGGAAAAGGCTGATCGGGGCGGAAGACTTAACCTTCTCCTTTGACCCTGACGGTAGGCCCCTGATAAGGGGCCTCAGCCTGACTGTTGGAAAAAGGGACCGGATCGCAATAGTCGGGAAAAACGGCAGGGGAAAGACTACGCTGCTCAATCTTCTCTCCGGAGAGTTGCTGCCGCAGCAGGGAAAGGTTAGCCATCACCCGGGGCTGAGTCTCGCCTATTTCGGCCAGACGAATATAGACCGTCTTGATCCTGAGAAGACCGTGGAAGGCGAGATCATGAGCGTTCACCCCGAGCATAACCGCGGTGCAGCCAGAAATATCTGCGGGGCAATGATGTTTGAGGGTGACGCAGCGCTAAAGAAGATCTCGCTGCTCTCCGGAGGCGAAAAGAGCCGTGTATTGCTTGGCAAACTGCTGGTCAGTCCTGCCAATATGCTGATGCTTGACGAGCCGACCAACCATCTGGACATGGAGTCCATAGACTCACTGATAGATGCCCTAGATGCCTTTGATGGAGCTGTAATGATCGTAACCCACAGCGAGCTGATACTGCATGCTGTAGCCGGCCGGCTGATCGTCTTTGATGGTGATGAGGTCTCGGTCTTTGAAGGGACCTATGGAGATTTTCTTGAGAGAGTGGGCTGGCAGAGCGAGAACAGTATAAAGGAGAATAACAGGAGTGACAGGCCCCCCAGGCCTGCCGGGCCCAGCAAAAAAGACCTGCGCCGTCTCAGGGCCGAGATAATCTCGGAGCGTTCCAGAACCATCAATCCCCTCCAGAAGAGGATTGCCGACATCGAAGAAGTGATCATCGGGCTGGAAGAGAAGATGAACAGCGATACGCAGTCGCTTCTTGATGCCTCTGTAAAAGCGGACGGAGCAGCTATCCGCGTGCTTTCTCTTGCGATCCATAATACAAAGGTGGAGATAGGGGCCCTGTTCAGCGAGCTCGAGACTCTTACCTCCGAGCTGCAAGAGAAGTCACGCGCCTTTGAAGAGATGCTGAACGAATCCTGTCAGGAGACAAGCAGCTAGTCGTTATTTGGTCTGAAGATATCGACTCCGAATCTTTTAAGCATGTCAACGAGACTGCTCAGGGGCAGACCAACCACATTGAAGTAATCGCCGTCGATCCGCTTTATAAAGACCGATCCGAGTCCCTGTATCGCATAGGCGCCGGCCTTGTCCATCGGCTCTCCTGAACGAATATATGCCTCTATCTCCTTTGCCTTGAGCCGTTTGAAATATACCTTTGTCTCAACAGATCGGGAAAGGCATTTATTGGTCTCTGTATCATACACTGAAAAACCGGTGATTACGGTATGGACCCTTCCGCTGAGAGTTGAGAGCATGTCCCTCGCCTCTTTCTTTGTGCGGGGCTTTCCGAAGACCTTACCTCGTGCCCTGATGAGCGTGTCCGCAGCGATGATGACGGCATTTTTGTGCCTGCCTGCCACTGAACGGGCCTTTTCCCTTGAAAGGTGACGCGCAAGACGGCCGGGCTCCATGCGGCTGTCTATCACTTCCTCAAAGTCGCCGGCATCTACCCTGAAAGACAGACCTGTTAATCCGAGGATATCCCTTCTCCTGGGGGATGCTGATGCAAGTATAATAGTCCTGGTCTCAGGCATATTGACCGGCCGCATAACCGGAGGCCCAGGCCCAGTGCAGGTTGTATCCGCCGAGCTCTCCGGTGACATCGACTACCTCGCCGATAAAGTACAGACCGGCCACGGCCTTAGCCTCCATGGTCTTTGAAGAGAGTTCATCGGTGTCAATGCCTCCCACAGTCACTTCAGCCCTGCTAAAGCCCTCGGTGTCGCGTGGTCTGATCTTCCATGCATGGAGGAGGGCTGCGATTTTCCGGAGTTCCCTGTCGCTGTAACAGCAGAGTTGCCTTGAAGGGTTCATAATCTTGCACCACAAGAGAGAGAAACGCCTCGGGAGATAATCGGAGAGGAGATTGTGCAATTCACGCCTGCTCTGCCTGTGACCAAGAAAAACCTCATAAATGTCAAAATGCGGAAGGAGATTTATCTCTATTTGATCGCCCCTGTTCCAGTATGAGGAGGCCTGCAGGATCGCAGGTCCGCTCAGGCCGCGATGGGTAAAGAGTATGTTTTCGGTGAAGGTCTTTCCGTTGCACGCGACCTCTGCATCAAGTGAAATACCGCTTAACTGACGGAACATCCTGAGGTCCTGTTCACTGAAGGTGAGGGGGACAAGACCGGGCCTTACGGGAAATACCTTCAGTCCGAGACGACCGGCGAGCCTGTGGCCGAAGTCTGTTGCCCCGAGCTCAGGGTAGGAGATTCCGCCTGTGGCAACAACAAGAGAGCGTGACTCCATCACCCCGTGATCTGTAGAGAGGCTGAACCCGTTTCCCGGCATCACATGAGAGACGCGGCAACCCAGGCGAAGCGTGATGTTATACCTGGTGCATTCCTCCCGGAACAAAGACAGGATTCCTGCGGAGCTTTTGTTGCAGAACAGTCGCCCCTTTTCTTTTTCATGATAGGAGATGCCGTGTTTGTCGAGCAGCGCGGTAAAATCTGCAGGCGTGAACCTCGATAGTGCGGACTTGCAGAAATGGGGGTTATGAGACAGGTAATTGGCTGCGCCGACGCAGAGATTCGTAAAGTTGCACCGACCACCGCCGGAGACCCGTATCTTCCTCCCCATTGAGCCCGAGTGATCCAGGACAAGGACAGACCTCCCCCTTTTCCCGCATTCAAGGGCGCACATCAGCCCTGATGCGCCTGCGCCGATAATTATGACATCTATTTTCATGACGGCCACTATTGTACAATGCGGAAGGTTCTGATTACATCATTAAATGCCATATAAAAAAAGGCCGGTTTTTATGCCGGCCCCGTAATTTTCTGAAGTTATGGATGGATCAGCGCTTTATCGCCGCATCCTCGACGATGACGGCATATTTGTACCCGCTGCCGAAGTCCTTATCCTTGAATACGGTGCCGCTGACCGTAACAACATCCCCGACAGCAGCAATATCATTGGTGGTAAAGACAAGATTATTGGAACCCTTCTTCGCATCTCCGCTGCCGTCCTGGAGGTGGATCCAGTTCTTTTTCATGATCCCTGTTGAAAACTTTACTACCTTGCCTTTTACAGTTACTGCCTTGCCGTGGAGCTTCTTTGCATTTTTATAAACATCGGCAACGCTGTATGCGTTGGCTCCTGACGCCTTCTCCACCTTTATTTTTTCCGCAGGCTGGGTCACTGCTGCCTTGCTGCCTTTAGATGTAACTTCTGCTTTGGCCTCCTGCTGGGTAACCGGTCCGTCAGAAAATACAATCCTGTCGAATTTGCGTTTGAGTGTTTTACTCTCGAAATTGACCATCTCGACTCCGGGCTTAAATGCCATATTCTGACCCTTTACGACCTTTGTCTCCGTAACAGCCACCCAGGTCTTTTTCCCGCCTTTCTCCAGGCAGACATAGGAATAGCCTCCGCTGTTCATCGTCTCGACGACCTTTCCTGAAAGATCCGGCGCTGAATATGCGCTGCCTCCGGACAGAAAAAGCATAAGTGTGACAAAAACAGCAAAGAACTTCAGAAGATGTTTCATGAATAACTCCTTAATTATGGTTAGTTTTCATCCAGCAATTCGCAACGCCGGGCCAATATCACCGAATGATGATCTATTATAAAAAAAACAGGCATTTTTTCTCCTGATTTTTTAATTATGCGATTTTTTTTATAATAACTGATGTTCGGATCTCAAAAGAGCCGCATTCTGATCACCTGCCCAAAGGGATTATCCCCGTATGTGCGGGAAGAGCTGAGCACGCTGGAATTTCCGGTCTTGTCCGAGGGCATAGCTGCTGTTTTGACCGAGGGCACACTTTCTGATACCATGCTGCTCAATCTTTATCTCAGGACAGGGCACCGCGTACTATTCCTTCTCAGGGATTTTCATGCTGCCCATGCTGACGAGCTCTATGAAAACGTATACGATATCGGCTGGGAAGACTTTCTGACCGCTGACGGCTATATCTGCGTGACATCCCATGTTGAGAATCCGACTATCAGAGACTCCCGCTTTGCAAATCTTAAATGCAAGGATGCCATCGTTGACAGGCTGATGATAAGGTACGGGAGCCGGCCTGACTCAGGCTCTGAGAGGAACAGGTCGGTCGTGCATCTCTTTTGGAAAGATGATCAGTGCAGTATTTATCTCGACACCTCGGGAGAACCCCTCTCAAAGAGGGGGTACAGAAAGATACCCTTCAAGGCGCCTATGCAGGAGACCCTCGCCGCAGCTGTAATTCTTGCCACAGGGTTCAGCGGCAGCAGTAACCTCGTCAACCCTATGTGCGGCAGCGGCACCCTCGCGATAGAGGCGGCTCTCATCGGGCTTAATAAGGCATCCGGCTTATTGCGCGATAATTTCGGGTTCATGCATATCAGGGGATTCGAAAGAGGCTACTGGGATGAGCTGACCGAGAGGGCGAAGTCACTAGTCAGGGAAACGCTTCAGGGAAGGATCATCGCAACAGACAGGGATCCTGAAGCCGTTGACTCAGCAAAGAAGAATGCCGCAGCTGCCGGCGTCGGACATCTCATAGAGTTCGGGACCTGTGATTTTGGCGAGACCCCTGTCCCGGATGGCGGAGGAGTGGTGCTCTTTAATCCGGAATACGGCGAAAGGATGGGCAGGAAAAAAGACCTCGAGGAGACATATAGGGGGGTCGGAGACTTCATGAAGAAGAGTTGCAGGGGATATAAGGGTTTTATCTTTACCGGGAATCCGGATCTGGCAAAGAACGTCGGATTGAGGACAAGGAGAAGGATACAGTTTTTCAACAGTGAGATTGAATGCAGGCTCCTGGAATATGAGCTCTATGAAGGAAGCAGAAAACGACAGGGAAATAATGAGATAAAAGGAGAGGATAGGGATGTCTCGCAGATCTGAAAGCAATAAAAGCGGTATTCGGGGTGGATGGAATCTCGGCCTTCTCTTTCAGGGTGATTCTGATCCGGATATAGAGAAGAGACTGAAAGAGGTTGAAAAAAAAAGCTATGAATTCATCAATACCTGGAAAGGCCGCAGGGATTATCTGACAAAGCCGTCCGTTTTGAAAAAGGCGCTCGATGAATACGAGGCATGGAAGGGCAGGTACGGGACTGACGGGGATGCCGGCTACTATTTCTGGCTCAGGACGCAGCAGGACCAGAACGACCCGGAGCTTAAGGCGAGGGCCAACAAGATTGATGAGCTCAGCAGAAAGATCGAAAACGATATCCAGTTCTTCACCATGAGAATCGCCAGAATCCCGCTGAAGAAACAGAAGGAGATGCTCACGCATGAAGGGCTGAAGAAGTACCGCCATTTTCTGGAGAGGCTCTTCCTCGAGGCAAGACACCTGCTGAGCGAGCCTGAGGAGATGATCATGAATCTGAAATCGCCGACCTCCTATGCCAACTGGATAAAGATGACCTCGGGGTTTCTGGCTCGTGAAGAAAGAAAGATAAAACTCCAAGACGGCAGCAGGGCGAAGAGGCCTTTTTCAGAGATCGCCAGCCTTATGAACAACAGGAAGAAGGCTGTAAGGGATTCGGCTGCAGGGGCCTTCAATGAGATCATGGCGCAGTATGCAGATATTGCAGAGGCAGAGATCAATTCAGTTCTGGCTAATAAGAAGGTTGACGATGAGCTGAGAAGATTCACCAGGCCTGATCTCTCAAGGCATGTCGGTGACGATATCGATACAGAGATCGTGGATACTCTCATCCAGTCTGTATCCGACCGGTTTGGGATAGCGAGGGATTACTACAGGCTGAAGGCGAGGCTCATGCGTGTGAGGAAGCTCCGCTACCATGACCGCAATGTTGAGTATGGTTCGGTCAGCTCGTCATATCCCTATGCCTCGGCAGCTAAGATGATCCTGAAGGTATTCAGGAGACTGGACAACGCGTTTGCGGAGATATTCGAGCGGTTTGCACAAAACGGGCAGATTGATATCTATCCCGGAAGGGGCAGATCAGGAGGCGCATTCTGTGCCCACCATCTTATGTCTCAGCCGACTTATATCCTCCTGAACCATACTGACAGACTCTATGACGTCCTGACCCTTGCCCATGAGCTTGGTCACGGCATAAACAATGAGCTGATCAGGGAAAGGCAGCATGCCCTGAATTTCGGCACACCTACCTCCACAGCCGAGGTGGCAAGCACCTTTATGGAGGATTTTGTCCTCGAAGAGATACTGAAGAAGGCTGACGATGAGCTGAGGCTCTCCGTCATGATGATGAAACTCAATGACGATGTCTCGACGATATTCAGACAGGTTGCGTGCTACAGGTTCGAGCAGGAGCTCCACCAGGCCTTCAGGCAAAAAGGTTATCTTTCCAACGAGGAGATCGGAAGGATGTTTCAAAAACATATGTCCGACTATATGGGCGATGCCGTTGAACAGTCAAGAGGTTCCGAGAACTGGTGGATCTACTGGAGTCATATCAGATATTTCTTTTACGTCTATTCCTATGCAGGCGGCCTGCTGATATCAAAGGCCATGCAGAGCTCGGTGAAGAACGATCCTGCCTTTATAGCAAAGGTGAAGGAATTTCTTTCAGCAGGCCTGTCGGATTCTCCGCGGAATATCTTTAATAAACTCGGCATTGACATAGCAGAGAAGAGTTTCTGGGACAGGGGACTCGATGAGGTGGAGGCGCTGCTTAAAGAGACAGCAGCACTGGCAAAAAAAATGGGGAAGATATAGAAGTATAAAGATAAGAGAGGGCCTTATCCGGCCTGCCTTAGGCTTTTTACTTCATCATGCCGCCGAAGACCCTGTAGTGCTCATTGATGAGAAAGCGCACCTCCTCAGGCGTATCAACGATCGAAAAGAGGGCGAAATCTGTTTTGTCGATGGTGCCGTTGGCAACCAGGGTCTGTTTCATCCAGTCGATAAGCCCTTTCCAGTATTCCGAGCCGTAGAGCACAACAGGAAATGACTGTATCTTTTTTGTCTGCACGAGCGTAAGGGCCTCGAACAGTTCGTCCATCGTGCCGAAGCCGCCGGGGAAGATTATATACGCAATGGCATATTTGATGAACATCAGTTTTCGTATGAAAAAGTAGCGGAAGGAAAGACTTATATCCTGATATCTGTTAGGCGCCTGTTCAGAGGCTATCTCGATGTTGAGGCCGACGGAATGGGCCTTACCCTCCTTTGCGCCTTTATTTGCCCCTTCCATTACACCGGGCCCGCCTCCTGTTATGATCGCAAAGCCGTCATCTGCAAGCATCCTTGCGAGTGTAACAGCATCGTCATAATATTTATTGCCCGGTGAGAGTCTTGAGCTGCCGAAGATGCTCACAGCAGGGCCGAGGTCATTGAGGCTCTCAAAACCTTCCACGAGTTCCGACTGTATCCTGAATACGCGCCAGGTCTCGGATGTCTTTAGATCTTCCATATCTCTCTAATCCCTGTCTAGGATTTTAAGGCCAGCTCATGGAGGAATCTTTCCATATCGAATTCCTTGTCCATGATCTCTTTTGTTTTCAATACCTTCTTCTGCTCTCTTATCCTGATCTTGCCGAGTGTCGACTCTATCTTTTCGACTGTAGAGAAGGTGTCATCATGCACTGATATTATCGGAACACCCGCCATCTTCGCCTTGCCTATGATTACGTCGTTTGTGTAGAGCCCTCCGGTGAGTATAATGCATTTCGTTGAGGTCTCGAGGGCTGCCAGCTGGATATCGGACCTGTGTGCGCCGGTTATGACAGCCTTGTTGGGCGTCCTTCTGAAATACTTAAGGGCGCTGTCGACATCCATCGCGCCTATTGAAAAATTCTCTATGAACTCTTCAAGGCCCTCCTCGCAGCACAGGACCTTGCCGTTTAGGATCTCTGTCAGCTGCCGTACAGTAATTGCGTCCAGCAGTATATCCTTGTGGAGGGCGGCAAAGACAGGGATGCCTTTCTTCTCGAGGTATGGTCTTACGGAATTTTTTATGTAGTCATGCGCTGACTGGGGTATCTTGTTAAGTACGGCTCCGGCGAAGTTCCTGGCGAGAAGTTCCTGCGCGCCGATAACGGAATCTATGGAACTGTCACCCCTCCATGGCTCTACTACGACTGTTCTGGCCTTCAGACGTGAAATGATCTTTAGTCCGTTGATTCCGAATAAGGAGCCCTCAAAGAGGTCTGCAGCACCACCTACGATGACAACGTCCCTGCCGGCAATGGAGGTGAAAGCCTTCCTGACTGAAGCGAATCTGTTCGATGGCTTTCCCTTCAGAACACTGTTCTGAATCTCGAAGGTGACTACAAATGGAGATACCACCTCTGCCGGATCGTCAATATCCAGTGACTTCATCATGAAATCGGCATCAGCATCTATCAGGTGAGAGCCATGTTTCAAGGGGATCTTTCCGAGAGGCTTCACATACCCTATACTGTACCCCCTCTCTTTAAGCATCAGACCAAGACCCAGAGTCACCAGACTCTTGCCGGAGAAACCTGTCATGGAAGCTATATATACATGTACCATGGAAAAACCTCCTTTTAGGGACTTATTATTATCCGCGCATCAAGTGAAATTGCGCCCTTTTCACTGACGACCAGTGGATTTATATCGAGCTCCCGGATCATAGGGAAATGCGTCGAAAGGATCGAGAGGCGCAAGATGGCATCAGCTATCGCATCGATATCCACCGGCTTTTCTCCTCGGGCACCTTTAAGCAGAGGGAAGGTCCTTATCTCGCGGATCATATCAATGCTGTCTGAATGACTTAGCGGTACGATCCGGAATGAGACATCCTTCAATATCTCTACGTAAATGCCTCCAAGGCCGAACATGACCATATGGCCGAACGTCCTGTCAAAGGTGATACCGAGTATCACCTCTTTCCCCTTCGGCACTGTTTCGTATATAGTCACGCCGTTTATGAATGCCGTCGGCATCAATCTTCCTGCATTGAGAGTTATCTCGGCGAAGGCCTCTTTTGCCTCATTCTTTGAATTGATGTTGAGCTTGACCCCGCCGATGTCTGTCTTATGGAGAATGTCTGGGGAAGAGATCTTCATGACAACCGGGAAGCCGATCTCCGCCGCCGCTCCGG
>JACRHE010000138.1 GCA_016217695.1 Nitrospirota bacterium
AGTTACCTACCTTCTTATCAAGGAAGGGATGGCCAGACTTTTCCGGAATATGGATAACATTAAGGTCGAGTATGAGATCA
Source organism: Nitrospirota bacterium (assembly GCA_016217695.1). Classification (GTDB taxonomy): domain Bacteria; phylum Nitrospirota; class Thermodesulfovibrionia; order Thermodesulfovibrionales; family UBA6898. Next base: position 81 of record JACRHE010000138.1, read on the forward strand.
CCCGCATCGAGGTAAAAGAGAAGGCTGCCATTGCCGAACTGGATCTTCGGGTATTGGCGACACGAGGCAACGAAACAGGCTATATTGCAGGAGACCTCTCAAAACCATTTCAGATGAAGTTTTCCCTCGAAAAAGAGCGCACCACCTGGCTCGTTACAAAGACCGAGGGCCTGCCGCTTAATTTCTGAACTGTTTGGTAGCTCGTTGACAAGCCCCCCCGCCTGTGTGGTCTAATATCAGCACAACAATTCAATAATAACTCCCGTAAAACAACCCGGCTCAGCACTCGTATCCCGTATGTTCAATGCAGCCAATTCAATAATAAGGGTTATACAAAGACATGGCGTTCGAAGCGTTATGGTCCCATGTAATTGTTTTATGGCAGATTTTCAGGAGGTATGTATGCTAAAAGATATGACAGCAAGATGCGCAAGAGCACAGTATCTGTGGAAATTGACACAAGCATTTGTGCTCTGTGTTTTTATTACAATGATCGGACTTACGCTGGCCTATGCAGTAATGCAGCCTGATGAACAGGCCAAAACGCGTTATCTGTCGTTCCTCCATGCAAATAGTGAAGAGATGACAAAAATGAAAGTAGTGGGCTGGATGGCAAAGAACTCTGCCATGCCGGAGCATGTATTAACGAAAATATATAATGCAGCAGCGCTTACCGGCAACAGGGATCTGATCCTTGCCATCTGCCTCGTAGAGTCAAACTTTAATCCTGAGGCAGAAAGCAGCAGGGGTGCAATCGGACTGATGGGGATAATGCCGGGCATATGGGAAAAAGAACTGAAAGAGCTGGGTATTATAAAAGAGAAGAACGACCTTTACAGGATATCGGGCAATATAGCAGCCGGTTCCCATGTGCTTTCATCATACCTATCAGAAACGAACGATCTCAGGAAAGCGCTCAGCCGTTACGTGGGTGGAGCTTCCTGGTATGCCACCAAGGTCTTGCAGGCGCAGAAACAGATCAGGCTGGCACAACATGCAGACCAGCAACTCGCTATTGCTGTTGCTCAGAATTAAGAAATGAACGTGGTCAAGTTCATGCTGCCGCATTGATTGGCAAGTTCCTGTCCACTCCTACCATTCTTATGGGTGATCAAGGTACTCGGTCTGGGGGATGATGCGCTGGTAGTCCTGATACGAAACTGAGGAGTCCCATCTGCCTGTCAGTTTGGCAAGAGTAATACCCCCGAAAAAGAAGACAATGATCAGGCAGACGAACAGAAGAGGATGCGATGCCTTTTTCCTGGGAAGTGAAATATCAAGCGCGCCTTTTGCCGGGCAATGACTTACACAGGTCAGGCATCCTGTGCATTCCGGAGATCTCACCTGTGACAGCGCTTCCACCGGCAAAAGTGAAGGGCAGTTTTCAGTACACTTCCTGCAGTGAATGCATGCTGTTTCATTTCTCCTGATCTTGAGAGGGCTCAGCATGCTCAGCAGCCCGAGAAGCGCACCATAGGGACAGAGATATCTGCACCAGAAATTCTTGTATAACAGGGAAAAGACAAAGAGCAGTGACAGGGAGATTGCTGTTGTTTTTGTCATCTTTGTGAAAAAGAAGAGCATCTTCACATCTGCAATCCTGTAATAGTCGTTCTCAAGGAAGCTGTAGATCGCAGGAGCAGGCATCTTCAGGACAATCACATAGATAAAGAATGCCATGAGCATATATTTTACGGATCTCAGGGCATAATCTGCATAGCGGGGAACAGAAAAGTTCCTGCGGAAAATCTTTTTCCCCAGTTTCCAGACGCTGTCAGAGATGGCGCCCACAGGACATATCCATCCGCAGAACCCTTTTTTCAGAACAAGTGCCATGGCAATGGCTGCGACAAAGATGACAAGGCCTGCCGGGTGGATGCGGTCGAATACGCCTTCCATGATCCAGAGCTTAAGGCCCATGAGCGCTCCGATCGGAAGAAAGCCTTCAACTGACGGAAACCTGTTATTGAGCACCTCTTCTTGCCCTCCGGCCGGCAGCGCTCCCCTTACAAGGAAGTGGTCAGTGAAGATGAAGAAGCGATAGCCTGCATAAAGCAGGAAGAGGACAATTCCCCACTGCACTGTGTAGCGCAGGTAGCGCACGTACGCCCGGTCGATTTTTTCCATGCATATAGTGTAATGAATAGAGACAGAAGAATATATGATTTATGACATAAATTTGCTCTTAAACGGATGAACCCACATGACATTATCATTTCAGTCCTGCGTTAAGGCAAGCCTTCCACATACGCCGAAGGCCTCCAGGCTCGTAACAATACGCCCTTGCCCCCTGACCTCTGCTCCCTTATCTCCCCATGCTCAGCGCCTGGCCGACTGCAGGGATAAAATCTTTTTTCCTCGACATCACGCGAGGCAGGATACACTTTCCGTCCTCCACCGCTACACCGAAAGCCTTCTCGACAATCCAGGTCTCTCCGCTGAGCAATACCCGTTCGTAGGATGCCAGCAGCGGGTTTGTTATGAGAAGCGCTGTCAGGTCATAGCCGTTTGATGACCGTATCCGCTCCAGTTCGTTCAGCAGGTTCTGTTCTATCCAGTCGATCTCTTCGCAGTCCAGCACCATCATCTGACTGACCCCTAATTTTTTCCCTCCTATAAGGAACTCCTTAAAATCAGCCGCGATCAATTGCGCGGCAGTCTTTCCCTCTATGTTGATACTAGCATGAAGGAGCTCCTTCCTGACTAAAACCAAAAACCAAAAACTTGCTTTCTTACTCCAGAGGACCGGGAACGGTAACACTAACGTCGATACTGTCCCCGGCCTGCAGCCAA
>JACRHE010000143.1 GCA_016217695.1 Nitrospirota bacterium
CCTCGATGTCGACTCATCGCATCCTGGGGCTGAAGTAGGTCCCAAGGGTTCGGCTGTTCGCCGATTAAAGCGGTACGAGAGTTGGGTTCAGAACGTCGTGAGACAGTTCGGTCCCTATCTGTTGCAGGCGCAGGAGATTTGAGGGGAGCTGTCCTTAGTACGAGAGGACCGGGATGGACGTACCTCTGGTGTTCCGGTTGTCATGCCAATGGCAATGCCGGGTAGCTATGTACGGAAGGGATAACCGCTGAAGGCATCTAAGCGGGAAGCCCACCCCAAGATTAGATCTCCCTCTCGATGAAAGTCGAGACTGAAGGTCTGTGGTAGACTACCACGTCGATAGGCTGGAGGTGTAAGTGCAGTAATGCATTCAGCTGACCAGTACTAATTGACCGTGTGTCTTGACCCTTATTCTATCTTCCCTCCTGTTGTCAAAGTCTTATCAATCTATTCTTATAGTTGTCAAAAGAGAAAAAAGTAGTAAAATGTTATATCAGGACATAAAAAGGGGCCGGATGGCCCTTTTCTTATATATGTAACAGCAAGAAATATAAGGAGAAAAATGAGAGAAAGGGATATCTTTGAAGAAATTATAGACATAGGTAAAAGACGAGGTACGCTCACCTATGATGAAATAAATGATGCCCTTCCTTCTGAGTTTTTTTCTCCGGACGAGTTAGAAGATCTCATGGACCTCCTGCAGGATATGGGGGTCAAGGTCATAGACTATGAAGAACCTGGCGGCGCTGAAGAGGAAATTGCTGAGGAAGAGGAAGCAGGGGAGTACGAGAAGACAGAAGATCTGGTGCAGGCCTATTTTCACTCGATGGGGGATATTTCAATCCTTACGAAGGATGAAGAGACAGAGCTTGCGAAGAGGCTGGAAGAGGGAAGAGAGATCATCAAGGGAATTGTTACTGAAATGCCCTTATATAAGACATTAGAAGCAAGCCTGGACGGACAGGGAGAAGATGAGGAAGAAGTAGAAGAAAACAATGGTGACGAAGAAAAAGAGGAAGAGGAAAAGCCTGATGAGGCTTTGATCATGAGCCTTAAAATTCTTGACGATCTCATGAAGAAAATCGAAAGTGCAGACAGGAAAATAATAAGGCACGGATCATTAAAGGATCTAAAAAGAGTTATCACCGAGAAAAAGAAGAAAGATGTAAATCCCCTGAAACTCCAGACTGTTGCAAAAGAAGTCCAGAATGAATATAGAAAAGTTGAGACAGAGGTCGGAGTTAAAATAGAAGACCTCAGGGTGAAGTGGGACAGGATCACAAAGGCCCGGGCACTCGTTACAGAGGCGAAAAATGAACTGATTACGCGCAACCTCAGACTGGTTGTCAACATAGCCAAAAACTATGTGGGAAGAGGTCTCCCCTTGCTTGATCTCATTCAGGAAGGGAACATTGGCCTCATGAAGGCAGTTGACAAGTTTAAATACGAAAAAGGTTTTAAATTCAGCACCTATGCAACATGGTGGATCAGGCAGGCGATAACCCGTGCCCTGATTGACCAGACAAAGACTATCAGGGTGCCTGTGCATATGATGGAGTTTTATAATCGGGTTACCAAGGCATCGCGGGAGCTAACTCAGCAGATAGGCAGAGAACCGAGCAATGAAGAGATAGCAAAGAAGTTAGGGGTTCCGACCAGGAAAGTTGAAGAGGTCTTCCGGGCGATTCAGGATCCCATAGCACTGCAAACACCTGTCGGTGACGAAGATACCGAACTTGAGGATTTCATCGGCGATAAGAATAGTCCGTCACCATACTCTGATGCTGAAAGAAATGAAATCTCCGATCAGATCCTCATGATCCTGAAGACGCTGACCCCTAAAGAAGAAAAGGTTATCAGGATGAGATTCGGTATAGGTGTTGACAGGGACCATACCCTTGAAGAGGTAGGCAGACATCTTTCGATTACCCGTGAAAGGGTTAGGCAGATAGAGGCAAAGGCCCTCAGAAAACTGAAACATCCCAGCAGACTGAGGGCGCTAAAAGTTCTTACAACATCATAGTCTTTACTCTAAATGGGTAAAAAAGTTTCCCGTTGTCACGGGATCAGTGCTTTTACGGATTATTGCTGTTGCAGTATTATCCTTCGTCTGAATTATCTGGATTACTCCATTGGGAACCTTAGGTTCTCCTGCCTTTTCTGTTTTCAGGAGATCTCCTGTCTCGATGCCATCTTTACTTCCCTTATCGATGTAGACAACATCAAAGGCACTGTTCAACGCATGGGCTTTGGATGCTATGATCACTCCTCTTATATAGGGCTTTCTATACGAGTCCGAGGCTATAGGAGGGGTCATCTCGTAATACAGATCGACGAGATCACCACTGTTGATATCATTGAAGCAGTGGGTTATAAGTGCCTTGGTTGCGCCATTTTCGAAACCTGAAATCTCTGCGATGCCGAGAATTTCAACAAGATATCCGATTCTCTTGTTTGTCAGAGGGTGTTTTACCAAATGGTTTGCCCTGATTACATAGAATTTATCGCCAGGCATGACCGAAGTGTGGGTTTTTACGTAGACAGTATCATTATTTCCGAAGAGGTTTTTCCCTGATGGGGCGCCTGTGATTTTTCCTTTGCTTGTAACTGCATCGGTAATATAGCCGCTGGAGACAAATAGATTCTTGTCAACAAGAGCACGTTCAGCAGGGGCTTTTGTCAGCTCCGCCGCCTTTTCGCCTGCAGCATCCTTTTTCTTTTTTATTTCTGACACCTGGTCTGCAGCTTCCTTTGGAGGCGCTGCCTGTCCGGCCTGCGCATCAGGTTGTGCAGTTGATGCATCTTTCTGAACAGAATATAGCGGAAGCCTGATCGTTTGGCCCGGATATACCCTGTCAGGGTTTGCTATCTCGGGATTTTCCTTCCATATCTTAGGCCATAAAAAGTGGTCATTCAGCTCTTTTCCCGATATGTCCCAGAGAGTATCTCCTTTTTCGATTGTATATTTTCTTATTTGGTCGCTTTGGGCCAATACAATTGCAGACAGGAAGAAAGAAGAAACGATTAGGACAAAGTATATAACCCCCGTTTTTTTCATGAATATCTCTCCTTATTTAGCATTTTTTCTCAATAAAAACATAACTGAGATAATGAAAACTGTCAAGCATATTCGCCCTCAGTTTGACAGAAGCTGCTCAGAACATTGATAATTTAGTGTGGTACATTATAACTCATTCGGCCCCTATATGAGGAACAGGTTCGGCAGCACGGTCTACAAAGTCAATGTGGATGCGGGGTTTACATGTCCAAACAGGGATGGGACTTTGGGAACGACCGGTTGCATATACTGTAATAACGACAGCTTCAGACCCGGTTCCTGCAGGCCTACCCTTTCTATCGGAGAACAGGTCAGAAACGGGATTGTCCATGTTAGAAAGAGGTATAAGGCCAACAGATTTCTCGTATATTTTCAGTCTTATACGAATACCTATGCCCCGGTTGAACATCTGGAGGCGTTATACCAAGAGGCGCTGGAAGAGCCTTCCGTAATCGGTCTTGCCATAGGCACCAGGCCGGATGCCATCGACGAGGCGAAACTCAGGATGATCGAAAACCTTGCAGCACGCTATTTTATACTGATGGAATATGGTCTTCAATCGATTTATGACAAAAGCCTGAATTTTATAGGCAGGGGACATGATTATCAGGCATTTTTAAGAGCGCTGAACATGACTGAGAAAAGGGGCATATTCATAGGCGCGCATCTTATCGCCGGCTTTCCGACGGAGACACGTGCGGAGACCCTTGCAATGGCAGAGGAGGTATCCCAGCTTCCGGTAGAATTCCTGAAGGTTCATCAACTGCAGATTGTGAGGGACACACCTCTTGAGAAGATTTATGAACAAAATCCCTTTCCTACATTCAGTTACCAGGAATATCTGGATTTCATCGCGGATTTTATCGAAAGACTCTCACCTGCGATTGTGCTTCAGCGGCTATTTGCCACTGCTCCTGACAATATTCTCGTTGCCCCTCAATGGGGACGGAACAGGCATGAGATATTGAGAGACATCGAAAAGAATCTCGATGTCCGCAACAGTTATCAGGGAAAGAAATTCAGGGTCACATCAGTACAGAGTTAGTTCCGTCTAATCCCTGAGTAATAACAGCTCGCTTATTGCTCTGCGTTTGACCGCTTTAGGCTTCTTATCAGGGTAACCGAACGCCAGGACTGCCATCAGTTCGAGGCCTTTGTCCAGATTAAGGATTTCTCCTATCCTTTCTTCGCTTTTCAGGATCTCTCCCAGCCAGACAGACCCTATACCTATGGAATGGGCCTCAAGAAGCATATTCTGAATACAGGCACCGACAGCCTGGATATCCTTCATCCTGTTGTAACTATTTTCTGTATCAAGAAAGACGGCAATTAAAACATTGGCACTCTTTATTACTCTCGCGTAATGGGTAAGCCTGGAAAATTCCTCTCTGAGCCGGTTATTTGTGATGACCGCAAATCTCCACGGCTGGTTATTGAGCCCTGAAGGAGCCCATCTCCCGGCTTCAAGGATTTTTCTTATCTCCGCCGCGCGAACTGGTCTTTCCTGAAATTGCCTGACACTTCTTCTCGTCTTGATGAGCTCAAGTATGTCCAAAATATCCCCGATCTGGTAAAATATTTTTCTGATAAAGGATCATCTATGGAAAATATAGAGAAGGACATAGAGAAAATCAAGAGAATAATCGATGAAGTTAAGCCGAAATATACTATGATGGGCGGCGACATCGAGTTTGTTGATGTCCAGAACAGACTGGTCAGGATACGGCCAACAGGCTATTGCTATCGCTGACACTATACGCGTATTGACCTGGTCCAGGTCATTCAGGAGCGGGTGAAGGCGGAATTCTCCTGGGTTGAAATGGTGGTTGTAACAAAGTAAGTTGAAATTCACCATAGCAGTAATAGGAGGCAGGAAGGTTGAAAAGGAACTGCTTGAAGAGGCGGAAGAGGTCGGCCGCCTGATCGCTCAAAGGGGCGCGATACTCGTCTGCGGCGGGCTCAAAGGCGTGATGGAGGCGGTATCGAGGGGCGCAAAGAAAGCCGGCGGCCTTACCATCGGGATCCTCCCCCAGGACCATAAACGGGAGGTGAACGATTACATAGATGTCCCGGTCGTGACCGGCATGGGTGTCGGCAGGAACGTCATCATCGCGCGTACCGCGGATGCGGTGATAGCGCTCGGAGGAGAGTACGGGACGCTCTCGGAGATCGCCTTCAGCCTTCAGCTTGCGAAGCCGCTTGTCGGGATACGGACCTGGGAGATTAAGGGAGTCTTTCCGGCAGCTAACGCTGCCGAGGCGGTCGGAAAGGTCTTTGAGTTGCTTGCTGCCGGCGGGTAAAATTGTTTTTTGGCTCTGTTTGTTTTAAAATAACTGCGCAGTTTCAGACTTTTCTATCCGCCCCCTTAGCTCAGTAGGATAGAGCACAGGTTTCCTAAACCTGGGGCCGCATGTTCGAATCATGCAGGGGGCACCATTCTTCTTGCCATGCCAGTATTCAACCCGATAATTATAATCTTCCAGAGCTGCCCTCTCATTTTCCGGGAGGCCTTTTCAAGAAGCACCTTTTCCTCTTCCCTGGTTAACCACCGATCCTCGCGCCAAGGTAAATCCGAGGCATAGGGAGTAGGAGAAATCCCATGAAATTTGTCGTAGTTATCCAGTGGGTGAGAGGCGGAAATGTCTCAAGTCCCATCCGATCAAAGCCGAGCCGGCAGGTCGGAAGCAAAGCCCGCATGCGTCCTCGTGAGGGGAGGTATGGAGCCGGGTGGAGCGAGTATGCATGCCGTGTAATTGAGCCCCGAAATATGGATAGTTGTGGTCAATGGGATAACTCGGGACTTAGAGGAGTACGCCGAAGACCTTGAGGGAAACCTTCGGAATTTGCATGAACGGTTGCGCGGCAATCGCTAAGCAGCGCCTCCAGTTGGGCGGGTATGGATAGATAAGGAAGACGGCAGGAAGCGACCGATAGGAAAGCCCTGCTACGAGGACAAGATAGTCCAAAGGGCGGTGGTAATGATACTTGAGGCAGTCTTTGACCAAGTTTTCCACTCGTTTTCCCACGGCTTCAGAAAAGGTCACCGTCAGTATCAGGCTTTACGGGAACTGCGTGAGCAATGCAGGCAGCTGAACATCAAATGGATAGTGGATTGGATGCGGATGAAAGTGGATTTTTGGTGTTAATCGATGAGCCATTTCCAAAGAGGTTGATAATGGATCTCCAACTCCTCCGTTGTTTCTTTCGCCTCAAAATCCCAGGTCAGTACGGTTAAGTTTTTGCATTTACTCTCGCCGGCAGCCTTCCGGAGCGCATGTGCCTCTCTCTTTTTTGTCATATAATGATCGACTTCATAACAGACCTGGATCAACTGACTAAGTTTCAATTCTTCTTTGACAGCAAAATCGACTTCTTTTCCGTCTTTGGTTTTATAACAGTAGAATTCCTTCTTTCTGCGTAAAAGCTCTATGGCGACGAGATTCTCGATCAGTCTTCCTGTGTCAGGGGCCGTCTTGAACTTTACCGCATTGATCATGCCGGTATCATAGGCATAGGCCTTTTTAGGGCTTCTCATTTGTTCTTTGACCTTATGAGAAAACCTTTCAATGTTGAATATCAGGAACGCTTCATTAAGGTATTCCGTGTAGTTTTCGACGGTATGTACACTTTTGAAGTCGAGGGCATTTTTGAGTCTCGTATACGAAAATTCGCTTGAATGGTTTGTGATCAGATAGAGGCCAAGGTCATAGAGCTTTTTGGCATATCTCACGTTGTACCTCTTCACAATGTCTTTGAAGAGA
>JACRHE010000139.1 GCA_016217695.1 Nitrospirota bacterium
CCTCCGGAGTATCTCTGATAATGTGGAGGTTGTTACCGAAGATGTAAAGCGCTTTTCCAGGTCGGTCAGCGATGTAGGCGAGACGGTCAGTCTGATCAACGGGTTGATAGCCACTGTGAGCTCATCGGCTACTGTAAAGGTCTTCAGTTTCAGGGCCGGGTTACAGGCGGCAGTTGCGTATTTGCTTTCAAATCTGATAAAGAAAGGAGACAGGAAATGAAGGACGAAGGATTCAGTTCAGGATCGATGCTGTTATCTTTTCTGCTGGGCGGGATTGTCGGTGCGGGTCTGGCGCTGTTGCTTGCGCCTCAATCCGGCGAGGAAACCAGGAAAAAGATAAAGGAGTTTGCAGATGATGTAAAGGACAAAACAACCGGCTACGTCGATGAGGCCAGGCACAAGGTCACGGATTTTGTTGATGAAGGCAAGGGTTATTATGAGGAAAAGAAGTCCCTTGTAAAATCAGCGATCGACGCAGGCAAAGAGGCGTACGAAAAAGAAAAGGAAAAGCTTTCCAAAGGGCATAATGCATGAGGTTTCGATTGCTCTTAACCTGATCGAGATCGTTTCGGAGCAGTGCAGGAAGAGCGGGTTCAGCAGGATAGATTCCGTCAATGTTCGTATTGGAAGGGCGTCAGGCATAATGCCGGACGCCCTGAATTTTGCCTTTGACGCTATAAAGGATGACTCGATGGCCAAAGGGGCATCACTGCAGATTGAGGTAGTCCCTGTGACCGGCAGGTGCGGGGAATGCAGCAATACTTTTTCCGTAGAAGAGGACTACATACTGAGCTGCCCTGCCTGCGGCGGCAGTTCGTTTTCCATCATCTCAGGCCGGGAACTGGATATCATCAACATGGAGGTCTCCTAGTGAAAGTAAGGGTTGTTACAAAGATACTTGAGGCCAATGACAGGATTGCGCTGGAAAACAGAAAGATCTTCAACAGGCATGGTGTATATGTAATCAATCTCATGAGCGCGCCCGGCGCTGGCAAGACCACCCTGCTGGAAAAGACCCTTGAGCAACAGACAGGTCTGCGCATCGGAGTCATAGAGGGCGACATTGCAGGTACCGATGATGCAGAGAGGCTGGAGACCTTCGGTATTCCAGTTGTTCAGATAAATACAGGAGGCGCATGCCATCTTGATGCCAATATGATCTACGAGGTTCTTGGAGATCTGCCGCTGCAGGACATGGATATCCTGTTTATAGAAAATGTAGGCAACCTGGTATGTCCGGCAGAGTTCAAGGTGGGTGAGGATATCAAGGTCATGCTTCTGAGTATTACAGAAGGACATGACAAGCCCCTGAAATACCCGCTCATGTTCCAGGAGTCATCCGCGCTTGTCCTCAATAAGATCGATCTTGCGCCGTATACGGATGTAGATCTTGGGAAGATAAGGAGGGATGCCCTGTCCCTTAACCCCGGACTGAAGATATTTGAGGTCTCCTGCAAGACCGGCCAGGGACTCGGTGAATGGGTCGGCTGGCTGAAGGAGACCGGCCTGCCTGGTATATCCGGATAGTAACCCGGAGACACTGACAGAGTCTTTTATGGGAGTTGGGTCTAGAAGCTCTTTGGGTTAAGCTGCCTGGCCGTCGCATAGTGCTGATATGCAAGTTCGCTTTGTCCCTTTGCTTCACAGGCCATTGCCCAGTAAACGTGCGCCTGCGCATCGGAGGGGTCAAGGAGTGCTGCTGCTTCAAAATGCCGTATGGCATCATCCACCAGGCCTTTGTTGAAGAAAAGAATCTGGCCAATTTTCAGATGTGTGTCGGCATGAGAGGGCCTGAGTCTCACATATTCGGTATACTCCGTGATAGCCTCATCATAGAGACCCTTTACCTGATAAGCGAGGCCCAGGTTAAAACGTGCGAACGATGCGTCAGGAGTCTCATTCAAGATCCTCCTGTATAGAGTAATGCTGTCCGCCCAGGTGCGGTTTGTCGCGACGGTCTGGGCAGACATTGCCAAGATAATAGTCAGCCCACCAGCAATAAACTGGATGCGGGACTTTTTCCCCAGGAACTCAGCCAGAGCCGCGGAAACGAGGAGTGCAAAAAACATCGAGGGGACGTATAGAAATCTCTCGGCCATAAATGCCTGCTCACTGCCATAAGGGAATGCATTGACCTTCAGCAGAACAGGCAGAAGCGTGATAAAAATAGCAGCCATGAGAAAGGACATGGCCGGACTATCCTTTAGCCTGAGGTATGCGAATGCAAACAAGGCAAGGGTGAGGAGAGAGGATAAAACCCGGGGGTCCAGCAGCGAGCTGAACCAGCGCTCGGGATAAAATGGACTGAGGGGATATGGTATGACCAGGAGACGCAGATAATCAGCTGCGGCAACCGCCGCCGTCAGGATTTGGGTTAAAAAAGGCTGTGGGGACAGGTCTCCTGGAACAGAGGTAACGATTACCGACCGAACTGCAAGATATATGATTGCCAGTGCAGCAGTCGGCATGATCTCGACGATTCCCTTTCTCAGTCCTTTCTCCCGGACGAAGAAGACCGACAACAGCGGAACTAACATCACCGAGGCCTCTTTGGCAAGGAGAGCGCCGGAATAGAATGCGAGGGACAGAAATCTCTTCCTGGTCAATGAGAAGAAGAGACTGATGATCAGAAAAGATCCGTATAAGGCATCGCCCAGCCCCACAGCTCCGACAGTCTGGTTATGAACGGGATGTACTGCAAACAGAGCGGCGCTGAAAAGGGCTGCCAGACGGTTGTTCTGCAGAAGAATCAGCCCGATTCGGTAGAGGAATATTGCGCTTGTTATATGGAGTATTATATTGACTGAATGAAAGCAGGCGGCGTTTGGGCCCGAGATGGCATGGGTGCTCCAAATGAAAAGAAAGAGGATTGGTCGATAGTACGGGCCTCTGTGGGATCCTTCGGCGAATTCCGACAATGACTTGGTAAATATGGAGGGCAACTCTTTGGCGGGCAGGGCGATATGAGGATTACTGATAATGAAGCTGTAATCATCGCCGGTCAGAAAGGAGTTGCCCATGGATGGGGCATAGACAGCGGCGATCAGGAGCAAAATCAGCAGATAATACCTGCCGTGCCCGCGATCCCGCGGACCGCAGGTAGAGATTGGTGTCACGAATTATATTACCATATTGCCGAGATCTGTCGGATACCTCCTGGCTCTGATTGAGTCCCTTCAGGGACAGAAAAATTGTCGCCCTCTGATACTGCAACGCAGGTCATTTCGTCCTTCAGGTATTGAGCAGACCATCAGGCATGAATGCATACTTTTCCCTCACCTTGACTTTAGCCTCCCCCTTTTTTTATCTTTTTATGCAAATCGAATGTGTGAAGGAGGGCATATGCCTCAGGTAAAGGTCGGCGTAATCGGGGGATCGGGTCTTGATGATCCGAAGCTGATGAAGGACGCAAAGGAGAAGAAGGTGAAGACGCCCTATGGCAGTCCCTCCTCTGCTCTGACAGTAGGAAAGATCAACGGAGTTGAAACGGTCATCCTTGCCCGTCACGGCAAGAAACATTCCATTTATCCCACAGGCGTCAACTTCAGGGCTAATATACACGCCCTTAAGAAAGAGGGCTGCACCCACATACTCGCAACTACAGCTGTCGGCTCCCTCAGGGATAAGATACGGCCCGGTGACCTCGTCTTTGCAGACCAGTTCATAGATTTTACAAAGCACCGCCCCCTGACGTTTCATGACGAAAAGGTAATACACACGCCGATGGCAGAGCCCTTTTGCAGGGACCTCCGTTCTCTCCTCGCAGGCTCGGCAAAGGAGCTGAAGCTCAGGCATCACGCCAGTGGCACGGTGATTACTATCGAGGGCCCGCGTTTTTCCACTAAGGCCGAGTCTCATATGTTCAGGGGGTTCGGAGCCGACGTGATCAATATGTCCACAGTCCCTGAAGTGATACTTGCAAGGGAGGTCGGCATCTGTTATCAGACGATAGCAATGTCGACTGATTATGACTGCTGGAAGGAAGGCGAAGAGCCTGTCACGTGGGAGATGATACTGGATATCATGCATAAGAACTCCGAAAATGTTAAGAAGCTTCTCGTTAAGACGATCGCAAAGATCAAAGATACCGACTGCGGATGCAGATAAAAGGAGGACAATAAATGCCCATAAAATCCAAGATAAGGACGATTCCCGACCATCCCAAGAAAGGCATCATGTTCAGGGACATTACAACGCTGATCAAGGACCCTGTCGGGTTCAGGCTTGTGATCGACAATTTTACGCAGCGTTATGTTAAGGGAGATATAGATTTCGACGTTGTTGTCGGCATAGAATCAAGGGGCTTTATTATTGGCGGCGCTCTCGCCTATACGCTCGGCAAGGGTTTTGTGCCTGTCCGGAAATCAGGGAAGCTCCCTGCCGAGACTATAAGCCATGAATATGAGCTCGAATACGGCACAGACAAGATCGAGATACATAAGGATGCCGTATCAAAGGGGACGAAGGTGCTTTTGGTGGACGATCTTTTAGCTACAGGCGGGACTGCGCTTGCAGCTGCCACCCTAATAGAGAAACTCGGAGGCGTGATCGCCGAGATGGCCTTTATTGTTGATCTCCCCGATGTGGGCGGCTCCAAAAGACTAAGGGAAAAGGGATATAAGTTTTACGCCCAGACAGAGTTCGAAGGGGATTAACTTATTTCTCGGCCTTTGGTTTGTCGGGGCTCTTTGGGGCGTGGCAATTAATGCAGAGCTGATCGCTTGTCATCTGGGCCTTCCGCTCTTCATCGGTCTTTTGATTGAAGGGATTGTGGCAATTAAAGCAGTCCTTGAACCCCAGTTCTTCATGCATCTTCACCATCTTGGGGTTCTTGCTGTGGCAGACATTGCAGGCTGAGGCATCCCCTATGAGTATTGTCGCAGAGACAAGAAATGCCGCAATGAATGCGATCTGTAATATCCTTGTTAATCTTGAACCCTCAGGGTGAGTTTCACGGCTGCAGCGGAATAAGCTTGGAACGGCAGAAAAAGGGCGCCCGGAGCGAAAGACAGTTCCGTCAACTGATGAATTTAGTATTAACATATTCTTAGTATATTCCGGCCAGACAGAGAAAAACATGATCTAGATCATATTCGCAACAGTGACTCCGCCGCCGCCCTCTGATTTATCGCCTGACCTGAACTTCTTAATAAGGGGATGTCCTTCAAGATGCTCCCGCACGGCCTTAGCGAGGATTCCTGTGCCGAACCCGTGTATTATCGTCACCTCTGATAGCCCTGCAAGCGAGGCGTGATTCAGAAACGGCTCAAGCCTTGAAAGGGCCTCCTCTACCCGGAGTCCGACGAGGTTTATGCGGGATACCGGCATCTCGTCAGACCCTTCAGTTCTGAGCCTTGATCCCTTTTCAAGGGCCTTGCCCTTTTTCCTTCGAATGTCCTGAATCGGAAGTTCTATCTCCATTGCGCCTGCCTGCACCCTTATGCGGTTATGACCTTCCAGAACCTTGACCACCCTGGCATCGTAGCCCAGGGATTTCACAAAGACAGTATCTCCTTCACTTATCTCATCAGGAGAGGGGCTTTCCGTATCGTCAATATCGTATTCCCGAAGTTTTCCAGACAGCTGTTTTTGCAGGGCCTCGGTCTTTTGCATGGCTTCCCTGGCCGCAGCCTTATCTTTTTTCCTGGCCTCTTCAAGCAGCCTGTATATCTGGCGCCTGGTATCTGCAATTATGTCTGAGGCCTCCTGATATGCCTTTGCAAGGTGTTCCTTCTGACGCTCCTCTGCCCTGGCCATCTTATCTGCGGCAAGCCTGTTTATTTCCTCTGTCTCTTTCTTTTGCCTTTCTATCTCCTGCAGGGCCTTTTCATACTCAGTCCTTTTTCTGTTCAGATCAGCGATTAAGTTGTCGAACTCGACCTTAATTCCCCCGAGCATCGCCTTTGCCGAATCTATGATGCTTTCCGGCAGGCCGTACCTCCTTGCTGTCTCCAGAGCGTGAGACTGCCCCGGCTCGCCTATGCGCAGCCGATAAAGAGGTGTAAGCGTTCTCTGATCAAACTCCATCGAGGCGTTCATCATGCCTTCTGTCCTGTGCACAAAACCTTTTATATCTGCGAGATGCGTTGTCGCAAAAACAAGCGCCGAGCTCTGCCTCAGCTCCTTCAGGACTGCGCAGGCCAGGGCAGCGCCTTCGTCAGGGTCTGTGCCTGTACCGAGTTCGTCTATCAGGACAAGGGCAGCCTTATTCGCTCCTTTCAATATCCTGGAGATATTGGATATATGCGCGGAGAAGGTCGAGAGGCTGCTTTCTATAGACTGTTCATCACCAATGTCTACAAGGAGGCCCTGCTTCATCGGCAAAGTGGATGAAGAATCAGCCGGGACAGGCATTCCCGAAAGGGCCATTAAAAGAAGGAGTCCGATCGTCTTGATCGCTATAGTCTTTCCACCGGCGTTTGAACCGGTGATGACCATTACGGTCGTATCTTTGCCCAGACTCACATCAAGCGGGATAACCTGTTCTCCGGACCTGCTTAAGGCACGCTGCAGGAGGGGATGTCTTGCCTCGATGAGGTTAATTGTCCCTGTATCGTTTATCCTGGGAATTTCCATGTCCATTGATATCGCAAACCCTGATATTGCGTTCAGGAGATCTACATAGACAACAGTCAGGTATTCACGGTCAATGGCGTCGGCAGACTCACGTATCCTGCCGGATAGTAATTTCAGGATACGTATCTCCTCTGCCTTTTCTTCTGCTATCAGGTTTTCGAGCTCGTTGGCGAGGTTTATAATGGCCAGAGGTTCTATAAAGGCGGTCTCTCCGGATTTGGAAAGATCATGGACAACGCCTGCAACCTGTCCCTTTGAATCCATCCTGACGGGGATGACCCATCTTCCCGACCTTTTTGTAATGAAGTCGTCCTGGAGAAAGATCGCAATCTTTTCATCCCTCACCATCTCTTCAAGCCTTTTTCTGATGCGGGTTTCCAGCCGCCTGATCTGCTCCCTCAGGTCTGCAAGAAGTGCCGAGGCGCTGTCAAGGATATTCCCTTCGCTGTCAACAGACCTTTTCAGTATCCTGAGAATCTCCGGAAAACCCGTAAGTCCTGAACAGAGGTCTCTGAGAAAAGAGAGTTCCTCTCTTTCCCGGACCTGCTCTGATATATCAGCTGATATCTCGAGGACAGGGATGAAGCCTGCGAGTTCAAAGGCCTCCAGCACAGCACCTTCAGGACGCACCTTTGAAATAAGCGCTGATATGTCCTGAAAATGAGATATCCTGAGCCGGCGTCCCTCATGGGACATCCGCATAATCTCATTTATCTGACCCTGCCGAGTTTCGATCTCTTTTATTTCAGAAAGGGGAGCAATATCCTGTATCAGTCTCTTTGTTGCCTCGCTGTTTGCATGTTCAGAGATGAGTGCCAGCAGCTTATTGAATTCGAGAAGGTTTAAATAGGTCTTGTCCATGGGTGATTTTCAGGCAGAGAATCTTCCGTAGAGGAAGCCGAGTCCGCCTGCAGAGAGGAGAACTCCTCCCAGCAGTGCCCACAGGGCGCCGGGATCGCTGCAGACCCTGATCAGGGCTGACGCCTCAGGCTCAGGCGTGACCGATTTCACATAGAGACCGAAATTGCCGAAATAAAGGGGATGGACAGGCCTCAGAAAGCCTTCCATCGATTTTTTGCCTTGCTCGGTCCAGAGGATCCCTGCCTGCCAGTCTGTCGTATATCCGTTTGAGTCAGTATAGACCGTAATGTCTTTGAGAAAGATTTCTTTGCCTGCCAGAACGGATTTCCTTTCTCCCTTGTTAAGGAGAATGTCTGTCTTGAAACCGATCGAGGCGGTAATCAAATGTCCAAACATGATCAGGAGTATGCCGATATGCATGATCTGGGGCGAGAGCTTAAGGATAAGGTTCTTCCTGTCTAATCTCCTGAGCAGGGCTTCAACAGTGCAAAATACCGTGTTTAGAGCAAGGATCGTAAGGGTCGCGATCATGGCATATATCCACCAGGTGCCGCGCATGTCTTTGGCGTCTTTCAGCCACTGGAAAAGCGGCGTCTCATCAATGCCTGAGAAAAAGGCGAGGTTGCCGGTAAGCTGGACCGACCCAATGCCGAGCAGGATGACGAAGATGAGCAAGAGACCGAAGGTGGTTCTCAGAGAGAGGAAAAAATCCGTCAAGACCTTCATGAAAGCTGTTCCTCCATGATTCTAAAACTGGGTCGGCGGGCTGGGTATGATGGTGCCTACGCCGAAATATGTGAAAAGCGCTATTGCAAAGCCCAGGCAGCCGAGGGCCGCAGCAGGTCTTCCCCTTAAGCCTTTCATCAGCCGCGCATGTAGGTAAAGCCCGTAATATATCCACGTCAGGGTTGTCCAGAGCTCTTTGGAGGTCCAGAGCCAGTATGTGCCGTAGGAGACGAAGAACCAGATGCTCCCTATCACAAGCGAGAGCGAGAGCATTATCCAGCCGTGAATAGCGGCCCTGTACTGATTGACCTCCTGTTCCGCTTCTCCCTTAATCAGATAGAAAAGCCCGATGCAGGCTGATATCCCGAAAAAACCGTAGCTGACAAAATAGAGAAATATATGCAGGTAGAACCAGGGAGTCCTCAAAAAAGGCGACATGGTATTGACCGGCTCATACGCAAGGGACACGAGCAGAGACAGGGATATTAGGGGCAGAGCGGTCACGCCCAGATCTGCCATCTTTTTCTTCTTATGAAAATAGAGATAGGTGAGGGCCATTGAAAACGCCATGAAAGAGATATTGTCATGTTTTTCAGTCAGGGGGATGCTGCCCACAACCATGCCCCTCTGGATCATGCTGAACAGATGGGTCAGAACGCCGAGTGAGAAGAGGTAGAGACCTTTTCTGCCTCCAACGAGCCCCATGATATAAAACGACGCAGGTATAAGCACGACAAAGACGGCCAGGAGCGCCTGACCTTCTTCACCGCCTATATTACAGATCATGAATGTCCTTCAGCCTGCCGATTCTCTTGATGAGTCTAATCCAGAGGAGCATGCCGCATAGAAGTATTATGAAGGCAACCACATGCTTTGCCAACAATCCCGGCACATGGTTCCTGCTGAAAGCGTTTGCCCATTCGAAGCTGCTGAATGTGAGGATCCGGGGTATGGCGCTGACCGTAATCCAGATAAGAGATCCGATAACGACCTTTGAAATCCCCTGATAAAGCCGGAACATGAAATCCAGTGCATCAGGGCTTCCTGCCTTTTCGGCCCTGACAAGTATTACCCACATGGTGACTCCGCTTGCCATCAGCATGGCTGTGGCAACATCATGGAAATAATTATTCATCATGATAAAGACTGCGAAGGCAGGACTCATCTCGTGCCCGGCATCGGTTTTTTTTGATATGAAACAGGAGCTTGCATTTATAAGTGAGGTAATTTTATCTTAGTGGTACCAAACAGGTCAAGGAAGCCAGAAGCCACCCATTAACTTTGAGCTGGGATGCATTCGAACGGATTCAGTGGCGTGTAGCGCATCACCGGACGGTGATGGACGCCGGTGCCTCGGAGTCCCGATCTGATCGGGGCGAGAATGAGAGAGAATGCTGTCCCAGCTCAAAGTACAGGATATTTGTGGTGGATTCCGGTGAAGGCGGAGGGCTATGCAGGACGCAGGTAACAGTCGTATTCGGAAACCTCTATGAGGGATGATCTGAGCCGGGCAAGAGGCATACATATTCTCCTTATTCTTGTCCTCAGCCTTGTCGTCTATTCCAATACCTTTAACGCGCCCTTCCATTTCGATGACTTTGATTATATAGTCCAGAATCCCCTCCTGAAGGACCCAGGCTATTTCATACATCCTTCAAAGGCAGGACAGGTTCTCGTATTTGACTCGCTCGTCAATTATACGTTTAGGAACAGGTTCGTCGGTTTTCTGACCTTTGCGTTTAACTACATGGCAAATGGCCTCGAGGTGACGGGCTATCACGTCGTAAATATTGCAATACATTGTGTAAACTCAATACTCGTTTACTGGCTGTTCGTCCTTATCTTCAAAGCTCCTTTTTTATCCGGCGGCTTTTCATCCATCCGTGATATGGGCAATCAGCCCGCGGGTACTGACAATAGCCCGATAGAGCACAATCTGATTCCTTTTTTCAGCGCCCTTTTTTTTGCCTGTCATCCTCTCCAGATCGAGGCCGTTACCTACATCTCTCAGAGGTTTGCATCCCTTGCTGCGATGTTTTATCTTCTTTCACTCTGTCTATATGTCTTATTCAGGCTCGGGGCAAGGACTGCCGGTCTCGGGGCTGCGGTCCTTTATCTTTTTTCCCTTGTCTCAGCCGTGCTGGCAATGTTTACAAAAGAGATCTCATTTACCCTTCCTGTTCTGCTTGCTGCCATAGAGTTTTTCTTTTTTAAGGGAGACAAAAAAAAGAGGATAGCCCTCCTTTTTCCATTTTATTTGACGATGCTTATTATTCCTCTGAACGCGCTTTCGTTGAGCAGTACCGGAGGTGACCTTCTTGCCGATGCTGCACTGGCTGCGCGCGCAAAGACCGATATACTGCGGAGCGATTACCTTTTTACACAGTTCAGTGTAATCATTACTTATCTGAGGCTGCTCTTCTTCCCGGCAGGACAGAACTTCGATTACGACTATCCTGTCTCGCATTCTTTATTGACCTTTTCCTCCCTGCTGCCGTTATTGCTTCTCCTGGGTCTTTTTTCCTGCGGTGTTTATCTTTTCTGCAGCTCCCGCAGGGTCAGAGATTACAGGATAGTATCTTTCGGTATCTTCTGGTTTTTTATCACGCTGTCTGTTGAATCGAGTTTCATCCCTACCAATGACCTGATCTACGAGCACAGGATGTATCTGCCCTCAGCCGGCGTATTCCCCGGTCTGATAACCGCTGCCTTTATGTACGGTCAATCAGATCGGCTGCGTTTTCAACGCTTCAGGGAGAGCGTGACTGCTGTGCTCTTAATCGCGGTAATTCTGATGGCAGCAGCTGCATATGCAAGGAATGAGGTCTGGTCCGGAGAAACAGCCCTATGGGAAGATGTCATCCATAAAAGCCCCGGAAAGGCCAGGGGATATAATGAACTGGGGAGAGTTCTATACAGGCAGGAGCTGACCGAGGCGGCTATATCAGCATACAAAAAAGCGATCGCGTTAAAACCGGATTTTGCATGGGCCCATAACAACCTGGGACTGGCCTATTATAAGGCCGGTAATGTCGATGAGGCCCTCAGGGAGGTCAGGGCCGCCTCAGACCTTGGACTTAACAGCCCTGAGGTGCTGAGCAATCTCGGGGCTCTCTATTTCAAAAAAGGGTTGACTGATGAGGCCATTGGAGCCTTCCTCTCAGGACTTCTGCAGGCGCCGGGGCATGCCGGCTTACACTTAAATCTCGGCGTAGCCTACAGGGCAAAGGGCTGGGAAGAGAAAGCGGAAGAGCATTTCAGAAAGGCCCATGAACTGGACCCAGGAAGGTATTAGCCCTGTGGGGAACGAATCGCTGATAATATGATATAATCTTAAAAAAAGCAGAGGAGGGAGTTATGGCAACAGTAAGCAAAAAGATAGTTATCAAGGCCCCTGTCGATAAGGTCTTTACCTTTGTCGTCAATCCTGAAAACTGGACCCGCTATGTTACGAGTCTTACTGATATCAAAGAGCTTTCGTCTCCGGCGCCATCAGTCGATACCACCTTCAGATGGGAATACCGCATGATGGGCATGAAGTTCCACGGGAAGGGCCGCATTACCGAGAACATTAAGAATAAGAGGTTCGGTCTGAAGATGGAAGGCAGCTTTCCGATAACAGAGACCTACACCTTTGCCAAGGTCGATTCAGGGACGGAGCTTTCGATTGAGGTCGAGTACGAGGTTCCGGGCAGGATAATGAGTGTTGTTGCCAATAAGGGCCTTGTCGAAAAGATGAACAAGAAAGAGTCCGAGGCGGTCCTGAGCAAGATAAAGATGTTTTGTGAAGAGGCCTGATACGAAAGAAAGTATGACCTGTCTATTGCCGGGGAGGAGAGAGAAAAGGGTTCTTTTCCGCATGTCTGATTGATGAAATTATTACTTGTCTCTCCTCCTTTCGGAGAAAAAGGGCAGAAGTCAAAAGGCCTGCCCATAGCCCCGCCGGTCCTTGAATACCTCGCAGGCCTCACCTATCAGGTAAAGCCGGGCACAGTGGTGCAGCTGGTAGATGCCAACAAAGAGACTTTTTCCCCGGAGACTGCTGAGGCCGATCTCATCGGATTCACTGTCCTTACACCGCAGGCGCCATGGGTATACCGCACTGCCGACAGGCTAAGGGCCCTGGGTAAGAGGGTCATACTTGGCGGCATTCATGTTACTGCACTGCCTGATGAGGCGAAGGCCCATGCCGATGCAGTTGTGCTCGGCGAGGCTGAGAAGATATGGAAGGGGCTTCTAGAAGACGCTGAAAACAGTCGCCTGAAGCCTGTCTATAACGGCGAATTCCCTGATCTTGCAGGGCTTGCAAGGCCTGTCTCAAACCTCTGGAATACAAAATATGTCTACGGCTATTTTCAGACCTCCCGCGGCTGCCCATACAGCTGTGCGTTCTGCTCTGTGCATAAGTTTTTCGGGGGCAAGGTGAGAATGAGGCCTATACCGGAAGTTATTGACGAAATCGCGGCGAGCAGTTGGCGGCTCTACTGGGGCATCGACGACAATATATGGGGCGTGAACATAAAAAGATCGATCGAACTTTACAGGGAGATGAGCAAAAATATAAGCGGCAAGTGGTGGTTCGGCTCAGGCGACCTCAATACTGTCCAGCATCCGGATTCCCATGACCTGCTGAGGTATGCACGCAAGGCCGGGCTGACAGCTGTGCTTGTCGGATGGGAGTCGAACAATATGTCGAGTCTTCAGGAGTACAAGGCCGTGACAAAGCAGGGCAGGACCAGGAGGGACGCGATAAAGAGGATACGGGACTACGGTATAGAGGTGATGCTCTTTATCATGGTGGGCGGCAGACAGGACATGCGTGAGGACTTCGACGGCATACTCAGGCTCTGCGACGAGCTCAAGGTTTCTGCCCATCCTGTCATGACAACGCCTTTTCCCGGGACCGAGCTATACGAGACTTACAGTCCGTATCTCATCCCGGGTCTTGACTGGGACAGTTATGACGGCAACCACGCCGTCTTCGAGCATCCCTCGATGTCAGTTGAAAATAGGGAGGACGCTATAGTAAAG
>JACRHE010000140.1 GCA_016217695.1 Nitrospirota bacterium
AAACAACCCCAACGGAAAGGAGGTATGCCTATTGAAAAACTAAACTATGGACATGATTGCCGGATGAGTTCTAAAATCAATCACTGAAAAAAGTGGGGAATAAACCTGGTCCTGACTGGGGAATAAAGCTGGACCTCGACACTTTTGCCTCCCATTGCCCCATTAGAAGGAGAGGACATGTATCCCTACCATCACTTTTGGCGTAATCGTCATTGCTTTTGAAAAGATAGAGTTGCTCAGATATGTCATAGGCTCTTGGGTCATCAGGCAAGCTAAACATAACGGCACGTCTGTCCAGATGTCTCATTAGGATTTTGATTAATTCTCTGGGTGTCATTTTATGTTCCTCTTATTTTTATTCTCTTGTTAATATGCTCACGAACATTCTCAGGGAGTTCGAGAAACGAAATCCGCTTGCCAAGACGGTGATATCTTGATGCTTCTCCCCATTTTGATACGCCCTGTGGACTGTCTGGCTGTTGGGACAGCCCCAATGCTGAACCATCGTCAAAAACGACCGTGAACCGATCTAAAGTTCTTCCGAGATTGTCATGGACAGCTCTAATTTGCATGTTTTATTCTGGTCTATTTCACCCTTCGGTGCCAAGACCAAAGTGACATTTAACCTATTGAAATTAAAAAGATTTATTTAGAAGGGAAGAACAAATAAAGCTGGCAGAATTAGCCTCTCCAGAGAAGGCATCTGACTGGGCAAAAGGGTTCACTTTTGAAGGAATTATTTGACAGATTGAGGTTAGAAAAAGGCAGTTACTTCAGCATGTTTACATGTTTACAACTTCACTAAAAGAAACAAGAAGATTTTGAGGCATTTTTAATGTAATCTTACCCCTGTACCATTGCTCAGAAACTCTCTTACCAAAACTCTGAGGAATGTCCCGACTGTTACGTTCCGATCTGATGCAAGAGATTTCAGCTTCTCATAGTGCTCATCTGGGATACGGCATGCTGTAACGGTTGTTTTCTTTCTCATGTAACCCTCCAAAAGATGTTTACAATAAATACAATCTCTTGAAGAATCTCATTAAATCAGCTTTTTAATTTCTATGATTAATTTTTCAAAGCTTGCTCTGAAGTTATCTATAAGTTTCTTTTGTTCCTTGCCAGTCAATATCGTGGTCTTAGCCCCAGTTTTTTTCTCATATGCATGAGTTGATGGTGTCTTGCTCCTTCTATCGTGGAACGTTCTAAGTTCGTTAGCTATATCGTGATAGTTGACTGAGAACTGATTGTTAATGTCCAAAAGAGAACCATAATCAACATTTTTCCCATTAGCACCCGTTGTCCTAGGCCATGATTTACCAGATGGCAAAGAAATATTAGAATTTACAGTGTTAATAAATTGTCTAATGACTAAATCACAGAATGAATCCGTATATCCTATCCAAGCATTTCTATCTATAAAAAATGACTTATCAGCGAGAAATATCAAATTGTTGGCATGTTCATAATCAGTTCCCAGAAAAGCTTTCCATTTTTTAGAATATGAGATGCCGTATCTCTTATTTAGTATTTGTCCGATTGAGTCAATGCTTTCAGGTTTACCAAGAGTGTTGTGCAATACACCAGAAAAATCTTTTGAAGGTTTTTCCAACTCCTTTATCACTTCAAACTTAAAAGAAAATATGAGCTGCTTTAGGCAAACTAGTCCTGGCTCATAGTTACTTCTTCTCAATAGCCGATTGACAAAGGCAATAAAATCAGATTTGCTGTACCCATTATGATTTATATGACTTACTATGAGCATTTGAATA
This sequence comes from Nitrospirota bacterium, assembly GCA_016217695.1. GTDB lineage: Bacteria > Nitrospirota > Thermodesulfovibrionia > Thermodesulfovibrionales > UBA6898. The sequence goes on from JACRHE010000140.1 coordinate 1,773, forward strand.
AATGCTGATTTTTCCTTGTCCAACCATTTAACAACCAAGTTATTCCCTGTCGATGCTAACATCCGATATAACCCATATTTCAATGGTGGAGATTCTCTTACATCCTTGAGTCTCCTTATTGCCTTATTAATTAACCTCCTCTTCAGAGATTTATTGCAAGCAAAGGTAGACAATAGTTCCCAATACTTCCCTTCAACATATTCATAATGCGAACAGTTGATAATAGCAGCGTCATAAATACTTTGAGCTATTTTTCCTTTAGTTTTATAGTTTCCAAGAAACGTGCAAAATTCCTCCACTAATTCAGGATGATTATTCAAATTGTCAATAACTGTTTCACGTATTTTGCGGTTCGGAGGAGATACCTTGAGAATATACTTTACTTTTGATATATCAAACTCACTAGGCGTAAAAGCATCAAGAAATAGTTTTGCTGTCTGATCCTTATCCTGAGAGATATAATATTTTTCTTTAGTGGAAAGACTGGGATATTTACCGATAGCCTCATCAACAGACTTAGCCTTAAGAACTTCGTATTTTTTTGCGTGAGGCACTAGCCCTCTTTCCTTACACTCTCTTTCCAGTAGCAATACTCCATAAAGAACATCACTTCTTGTTTTGCCGAATATTTTAATGTCGTCAACGTACCTTACATATTTGATTTTATGCTTGTTCAGAACAATATCTATAGGAAGCAAGTAAATTTCACCTAATAAATCTGATGCTATCGGACCTTGAGGGATACCGTGACCAATTTTTTCTTTTTTTGATGAACTCCACTCTTTTAAACAACCTTCAAAGAGTTCTCGAAAGTCCTGATATGTTTTTTTTGATATTTGTTGAGATAGGGTGGTGTGGCTAATTGTGTCGTAATATGCTGCTATATCGAAATGGGCTACCCACTTAGCTCCTCCGATGAAGTAGGTTTTGATTGCATTTCTGAATTTGCTATAGCCCTCTTGCCATTTCTTAAAGAAAAAGAGATTTTTATCTTCGTCTCTGTTCAAAATATTGCTATATACATTTTCATTTTCGACAACCAGCCGCTTATCAGAAAACTTATCTGCGATAATGTTTACCATTGCCTGATAAAGAATCATATCGTCAAGAAAAAGAAAGGAAAGAGGACGATGTAATCCTGTGGATTTAGGCAGATAAAATCTCAATATCCTAGATGGAGAAAAGGACTTGCCCTTTAATCGTTCAGATAGTTTATGAAGATTTTCAACTTTAGACAGCTCGTATGATAGGAATAAACTTCTGTAATAGTTCTTATACTGAATGTTTTGAGCAGTTTTAATTCTTGACCACGCCAGATCGAGATTCTTGTAGGAATAAAGCTTTTTATATAAAGCATCACTCATTAATATCCCAAGTGCATTCTACAGTCAATTATGTGCCTTGTATATCCTGAAAAGCCCTATTATCCACTTGATAAGGTTTTCACGTGCCAGAACAGGATCAGTTAAAGTCTTCTGCTGATGAGCAACATAGTTATTTCTGAAATCATTTATAGCACTGACAGCCTCGAACATATCGGTCTTGTTGAAATCAGAAAATGATGTTTTGATAGCTCCGAATATGCCTCCGATGTTGTATTCGTAGTTCTTGGAGTAATCCAAGCAGAAGCTTAACAGCCCCAGCGGTGAAAAGCCATTGCCATATATCAAAGTTTTCTTGAGGTTCTTTGCCTGTTTCGTAAGAGTTTGAACTTCTTTTGGATTTACTCCTCCAAGATGAGGTTCAAAGAAGTTATACATATCTTTAGGATTCACAGGAAGAGAGGAGTTCAATAATGATGTCATAAGTCCTTTTGAAGCGTCATCCAGTGGGCCCAGTAATACATTGAACACAGGGGAGAAGGAGAAATCCTCTTTTCTCTCTATATACTTGAACATTATTATTGCCTGTTCAATGCATTTTCTATATCGAGAGGGAAGCTGTTCCAGTTGTGTTGACTTGATAAAGTCCTCAGATATAGCTTCCTTTTCAGGTTCTGGCTGCCCAAGAGGTAATTGAAGCTGTGGTTCAATCCGTTCCTTAAGAAGAAATTCCAGAGATGGAGCACACGTTCTTATCAATGCCTCAATACTTTGTGAAGTTGCATCCCTGAATACCTCCTGTTGAACAAAAAGATACTGCCATTTAACCTTCTTTGTGGAGGCTGCTTTGCACCATGAAATTGCCGCCGATGCTTTCTGAGGAACATCCAAATCTACACGTCCCTTTGTTTCAACCAGAACATAGTTTCCATCAGTTCCCCTGACAAGAAAATCTGGCGTGTAGAAGGAGAGTCTACCCGCAACCGATATGTAGTCTATTCTCAAGCACTGTGGACCTGCATTTTTGCAAAAAGACTGCACATCTGATGCCCTACTTAGGAATTCCTTCATCAGGACTTCAAACTGCCTATTGCATGTAACAAGGTTAAAAGGGGTTTTTCCGTCTGGTATTGCAGGTCTGTTCTCAGAATGCGTTACTTGAAAAGGTTTCCAGTTGCATACTGAAGTTGGTTCTGCATCGGCAATACGTTGCTCTGTTGTCGTTGTCTTTTCAAGAATAAGAGGAACAAAAGTTGCCCTGATATGCTCTTGGACATCGGAATCAGCAAGGCGACCTACCACTGTATCATCAAAAATGCTTACTGTGCTACCGAAAAGTATATTTTCGATAAATGTCTGAATTAGAGGTGCTAATACTTGATGAGTGCCTCTGAGTGAAGTAATCCTCTCTAGTTCTTCCCTGAAATAAGATATTGCCCCCATGCCACTCTCAAGTAAGGGAAGCTGAATCTTCATTTTCTCGATTACTTCATTTGTAAATAGGTGTCTACCTTCATAATCAATTTCTTTCTTTGTTGCCTCTCCCAGAGGCAGTGGCTTAAATTTCGAAAAGGCACTCTTAATATCATCTATCGTTAGGTTTTCAAGCTTTGGGGTACGCTTAAATCCAGCTGTTAGTACTGGGAGTTTTATATCAAGTTTTTCAAAGTCCTTCGAAGTATCAGGATAAATGGTGACGGTAGTCTTGGGCACCTTATCTATGTCAACAATTTCAATAGGCAACCCTTCCTGACTCAGTTGCTCCTTGTAAAGATTCACAAAGGCACTATGTTCAACAACCGTAACAACTTCGGCTGCCTGTCCTGGGGGTGTCATTCTTCTCAAACCACGACCAAGAGTCTGTTCTGGGAGAATGTTAGCTTTAGAACTATAAGCCCTCAGTGGAACAATGGTAGTCACATTCCTAACGTCCCAGCCTTCTCTAAGCATCAAAACAGAGACTATGCAGAGATAAGGACTGGTATTTGAATCAAGCTCTCTAGAAAGCTTTCTGAGCATCTGCAAGTCTTCATCGCTTATTTCTTTTTCATCTTCCACAAAAACATGCGTGGCAGCATCACCCTTGCCCACTTTTTTGAGCTTTCCCTTGAGATTGGTATGAAGATTTATTGTTTTGCCGTTAAGCTCTTTATATTGGGGATCTGTATTTAAGCGTTTCGCTATTTGGTCTGCTGCCTCTGTGCTATCCGTCATGATAAATATGAGAGCTTTCTTCCCACTCTGCTCCCATTCTTCTTTTGATTTAAGCCATCGTGCATAACCCATCATTACGTGCTGTTGATATCGCACTGATGCATCATCACTCGTATGTTCCCTGAGTCCGTCTCCCCTGCCGATGATTGGTGATTTAACTATCCCACCATCAACTGCTTCACCTAGAGGAGCATCGCAGACTATGTGTTTGAAATTCTGACCCTTGTTATCTTTTGGAGTTGCAGAGAAATCCAGTTGAGATACGATGCCCTCTCCCCCCTTTTTCTTACATGTATTGTGAAGATACGATATTGCCTCATTCCAGGCTGAATCAGTATCCCATACATGGTGTGCTTCATCATTGAGAACCATGATTCTCTTATGGGAGGTAATTCTTTCCCTTAATACCTCACTTGTATCTAAAGCTTTTGCTTTTGATACGGCAGGACCCATCCAATCATAGGTGTCTTCATCCTTCTTTTTCTTCCTCTTCGAAGTGTCATACAGTCTGTGAATGTTCGTGAGGTAAAGAGTGCCTCCAGTGGATGCTCCTGATGCCTCATCCTGAAGGACTACTGAAAGATTCCAGTCACCCCTCCAAGCAACAGGGATTAACGGGTCATTATCAAAGATTACACCATTGCTGAAATCTTCCTTGAGACGCTCAAATACTGTCAAATTAGGAGCGATAACCACAAAATGCTTTGCCATCGTAGAATAGGATTCTCTGAGTGCATGGAAATAGCTCCATACTATGGCAAGACTCATAACCTTTGTCTTCCCTGCCCCAGTAGCAAGCTTGAAGGCATACTTTGCCCAGATGTCCTCTTCAGGGTCTATGCCAAGTGCTGCTATTTCACTATTTGCCCCATGAAATTCTCCGACAATCTCAGTAAGGGAAGAATATCCCCTGACTTCCTTAAGGAATATAAATGTTTCAATTGCTTCACGCTGGCAGAAGTAATATCTGAAAGGGATAACTTCATCCGAACTGGTTTTTATAGTATGGTCACGACCAAACCAATGATAAAGCAGTTCCCTTGTAGTATCAGATGCTCCTGCATAATCAGATTCACGCCAACTATCAACATAGCTCCTGAGATTTTGGGCAATGATAATATCTGTGGGTCTTCTCCCTTCCTTAATCTCTGCGGGTTGCCCATCTTTCTTTGCTCTTACACGATGCTTTGTGGGTATTTCATGGGGAAGATAAAGTGGTTCGAGTGCTGAAATATTTACGATAGGCGTATCTACACTGTTAGACATAATTCACCTCCACGGTTATAGAGGTATCACACCCAAAGATATCTACTACCTTCACGCAAGCTGTGTATTTGCCTTTTTTTGAGTATTTATCAAAATTTAAGTCAGAAATAGTCGAAAGAGAACGATCTTTCCTTGTCCTGTATGTTTGCCAGTGGTGTTCAAAGGGTTGCCCATCCTGATAGTCAAAGTCAATTGCCCAAAAGTCTATGAAATCGAAGCCGCTTTTAATCGCCCTCTCTTTTAACGCCTGAAGTTCTTTGCTTGGAACTTCGGCAAGGGAAGGAACAAATTTCGTTAACTTCATATCCACTACTGTCTTACCGCTTTCCTTCTTGAAAAGCGGTTCAGCTTCCAGAACAGCAACCTCAAGGAATGGTGGAGGTGTAGTTCTGTTCTTTTCCATAATCTCACGTGGGATGGGGATGAGCTTTATTTTGATTTTCTCAGCATGTTCAATCTCATGACAGGTCAGCTTCAAATCCATTTCGAATTCCCAAGCAAGGCAATGAATTTCTTTAGCTCCAGCTCCAAGAGTAGCCTTTGACACTGCTTTTAATTCGTCACGTGTAAATAATCCATCAATGCTGTCCACATGACATAAAGCATTCCCTTTTCGTCCATGAATCAGAGGGGATGAGGAGTTCGATAGAATTTCAGCTTTGTAGAATTCAAGCACTACTCGCTTATGTTCTGCGTCTGCACCCTGTAGTCGCTCCTGTTGCCACCACTGTCGTTCATATCTTCCAAGATTATAGACATCATAGGCACGATAGGGCTTGTCTTGCTCATACAATTCACGCTGGATTCCTATCATACGCTTTCTTGATGTGTGGATAGCAAATCTTCCAAGGTCTGCCATTATCCAGCGTCTACCAAGTTTTTCTGCAACTGCTCCCGTTGTGCCTGAACCACAGAAGAAGTCTGCTACAATCTCGCCTTCGTTTGAAGATGCATAAATTATTCTCTCCAATAATTTTGTAGGTTTCTGTGTTGAGTAACCCATCAACTCGTCACCTGACTTACTTGGCACTACATCTGCCCAAACAGATTGAGCTGGTCTTCCTGGGCTCTCATCCAGATATTGTTTAACGTATGGCATCCCAGACTGGGTGAAAACAATTTTGCCAATCTTTATGAAATCATTTATTTTATCCTGAGAATATCGCCAGTGTGTTCCTGGAGGAGGATTCATAATTTTGCCATTAAATTCCTTTGCAGGTCCTGACCCCGCAGCAGTCATAGTATTTAACCAATAGCGTCTCTGCGTATTTTCCTCTACAGAACGAAACCTCTCCTTAATATAGCTTTCTTCATATTCTGTGTAGACAGGGTTGAATACCCATTTATCAGATTTGGCACATAGAAAAATAGTGTCATGAATTATTCCATACCTTTTTGCATCATTATGAGAACTGCTTCGTTGCCATGCGATTTCATTCAATAAGCAATCCTTTCCAAAAATGTCTTCCAAAATACATCTTACAAGATTGCTAACTTGCCAACCAACGTGGACATACATGCTGCCATTATCATTTAATAATTCTCTCATTATGGTAAGGCGCTCATACAGCATTTGCAGATAGCTATCTGACCCTTTTCCCCACATATCACGGTAGGCTACCATTTCAAGGGCAGATTGGTCCTTTGAAACATTTTCTTTTCCCTCCCCTATTGGCACCTCCATAGTAAAGTCAGCACCTATGTCAAAGGGAGGGTCAATGTAAATGAGGTCAATTTTACCTTTGAAGTCTTTGAGAAGGCTTGCCATGACCAGCTTGTTATCGCCCCATATCAACATATTCCTAAAATCGGTATTGGCAGCTTTGTTCTCATTGAAAAGACCAAGAGGTTTCAGTCTGCTGGCAGGTTCATCAATTGTTTCAATCTTCTGCATGGGCATTGCACACCCTGCGATATCCACTTCACGTCTATTCCCAAACTCGTCATATTTCCCGTCCCAGACAAGTTCGGTTTTCATCCTGCTTAATGGATGAGGATTGTCATATCCCCAACTGGTATTATCTTTTGCCATCATGCCCCCTGATTTTCATGCAAGCTTATTCTGATTCCATCCAGCTATCAATTACCTTTGGGTCATCACTCTTAGGCGTTGGCTCTGCCGTTAAGATTCTGGTAATGTCGGAATAGCCGAAAGCTTCACCTGTTATAACTGCATATTGTTTTTCGAGTCCAGGGATAATATTCAATAAGTCCTTGTCGTCAATGGTGAGGAGTTTGGTGATAAATTCTAAGTCCAATCTATTAGTAATTCGATGAATAATGAAAGAATTGCATTGCGATAAAATAGTCTTGGATAATTCTGATGGACGCTGACTGGACACGACTAAGCTGAGTCCGAACTTTCGCCCCTCTCTTGCAATTCTTTCAATGTAGTAATTACCTAATTTGTAATCATCGGACTCGTCTTCGTTAATGTATCTGTGAGCCTCTTCTAATATGAGCAATATATTTTTCCGTGATTCATTATCCTGAGTCCATTTATAAAGTATTTTACAGAAAAGAAACATAACAACATCCAATACATCTCTGTCAAAGTCTGTCTCAAAAATAAGAATCTCATCATCCCCCGATAACATCTCCTCCAAATCAGTATCAGTCGCCTGAATGATGCTGTCGAAACGCTCATCATCAATCAATTGCTGAATCCTGTTTAGCATTGTTGATACCCAACCATACCACTGGTTATAGTTAAAATTATTATTTTGAGCCTTTTCTCTTATTATCTCTATGATGGTTTCTGGTAGTTGTGCAAAATCAAACTTAATCTGACCATTTCTTAAGCTGGCGATTGCCTCCTTCAAAACAGGAGCCTGGACACCTTGACTTGCTCCAACAAATTTGTAGTATTCATGATAATTAAGATAATAATGGGGAAGCTTTATTTCTTCTTTTTTTATGCACTTCACTTTGAATTCGGGACTTTTGAAAGCTCTTTCATATTCCTTGTTCGAATCAAAAATCAAAATCTTTGGCTTGATTTTGTTTTCTTGATTTAATCTTCTTTTCAACCCTTGAATAATAGATGCCACGGTGCAGGTTTTTCCTGTTCCAGTGTTGCCAATTATTGCGAGATGCTTGCCAAGAAGGATATCGGGATTGGCAAATATTTTGATATTTCGATTGTGATAACTTTCTGCGATTTCGAGCTTATATTTTGAGGAGATTTCTAAGACGGTATTATAGATAACGTTATTAACTGCGTATACTTCCGAACCTATAATCGGAAAAGTATTTATGCCAGAATCAAAGTGTTTAAGATAATTATCATAAATACCGATTAGTTTTGCATCAAGCAAATACTTGCCTTCTGGGACTCTGAATAGGTCCTCCTTCACAAAGAGACTCTTATCAAATATCTTGGCTATCTTTGCAATGACAATTTTGCCAGATGGAAGCTTCGAATAGACCAATCTGTTAATTGAAACAAGAAAGTCCGAACAATCGTCATGGATTAGCAGTCTATCTGATACGTCCTCAGTAATTTGGATTAATAGACTTAGTCCTTCTATTCTTAGTATTTTGCCAATCTTGACATCAGTCATTTTTTTTGAATTCCGTCTCGAATGTCTTTTACTGTATCCTGCCTGATTGCTTGGAAATCTTTTCCTTCTACATAAGCCATTAGGTAATTGACTATGTTTTCAAAACTTCCCAGTAGCCGCCCTGTGAATATGGTTATACGGGAATCAGTTTTGCTCCTGTCAATTAGTTTACTCAAGAATAGTTGGTCCTGAGAAAGTTCAGATTTTTCTTGATGAGAGAATACTATTAAATGGAAGTCGGGACTAAGCAAGGCATTTAGAATTAGGTCATTTATATGCTCATCTATGAAGCTGTATCCCATAATTATCAGAACTGAGATTGGCTTATGCAGATTTTCGATGAACTGCCTTAGTAATTCACTATATGGAAGATCGAGAGAGTATCGTTTCTTGTGTTGGAGAGGGTAAATAATGCAATCGGGCAAAGCATTAGAATTATCTATTTTGTGGTCGATAACTTGAACTTCTTCTATGCCGTAGGGGTTATTTCGAGATTCAAGATTGAGTCGCCATGAAATTGAGCCATGTAACTTGAATAGGTTAATACTTCTTGGAAATTGTTTGCTTATAGCTGAGTCCTTTGTGAACAGCCCTAACTTAAAAGCTGATGGCAAAAAGGTTCTATTGTGAAAGCCTACAAAGCCATTATTGACTACTATTTCTAGCTCTTCCGCTGTCTTCTCTATCAGTAGATCATAGTTGATGGTAAATATATTGACTTTGTTGAGAGTAGACGGGCGTGAAATAATTTTCTTAAGCAGAAGTTTATGATATTCGTTTTGTAAATAATCAATTGGAATAACACAGTTGTCAAGAAATTGTTTTTTGACAAGTGAAATCAAGTTCTCCACACGATTTGCGTATTTAGCGTTGTTTTCAACATTCGAAAGATATGATTGAATTTGTGATAGCTGATCTAATATCTGTTCTGGTTTTAACCCTTTAAGAGTTTCAATCTTGCTTCGAATATTCTTGTTAAATTCTCTTGCTCTTATATTCTCTAAAATAGAGACATAGTCGCTTCCTGATTGATTTATTGCTTTTGAACCAGCATATATCGAGCAGCCATTACTAATAAAGAAATTGAGATTTTCGGAAAGGAAATATTTATTAAGGTGCTCTCGGTAGGGTCTGGTTAATTCTTTAACTGCATTTTCTATCTTATCGAAGTTATTGTCTATATCTTCTTTATTGTCTGCGTAAAATTCGCTTTCTTTGCCGAGAAGAATATCTCCTAAAGAAGAATTGAGGTTGTTACAGAAAGTTTCATCTTTTTCTTTATCAAATAGCTTTGCAATAGCATCTTTTGATAAATTGAGTGATATCTCTTGTTCATCAAGAAATACTCCATTTTTCATGTAACCCCTCCCTGTTTCTTGAGCTACTATTATGATCTGTTAGGACATCCTCCTGCTGATTTAAAGCAAAATCCAAAAAATTGCGTAATTGCAATAAATTATAGCTCATTGATACGACTGTTTGGAACCATACACATTAATGATTTTTCTATTTATCTTCTCCATTACAAATGTGATGGGTTGTCTGCCACGGAAAACAGCTTGGTCATTTTCGTTGTAAGCCCTGAACCTCTCCAGACGGGGGTTAGGCTATCTTTGCCCCTGAAAGCGGCTCCAGAGGCTATTCTGAGGCTCAGGGGAGGGGTTTGAGGGAAGAGGGGGAGGCAGACAAATGACGGTAACAATCAACAAAAACTACTTAAAGCTCTTCGAGAGTCCATGCAACTGCCATGCAACTGAATTTAGGGGGTTTTTGAAGGAGAAATCCTTTAAAAACAAGGGAGGTAATGGTCGGGGCGAGAGGATTCGAACCTCCGACCCCCTGCTCCCAAGGCAGGTGCGCTAGCCAGGCTGCGCTACGCCCCGAACTGTTTACGATACAGAATCGTGACAGAAAATGTCAAATAAAACAGTCATAATAAAACATTCACAGCGAAGCCGGGCAGCATTATGCTGATGAAAGCGGCTGAACCAATGATCTTCTTATCGGGATAGCTCCCGTACAATCAGCACGATAAACCCGCCGACAAAAAAAAGTGATAATCGCAGAAGGCATTGAGATGCCGGGACAGGAAACCGCACCATGCTGACCTTTTCCACCTTCTCAGGGACCAGTTCACTGAACTGCCCCCTGAGTTGCGCTCCATAAACCAGGAAATCTGCCCAGCTATAATCGCCCCGCGAAACCAGATAGAAGCTATAGAAAAAAAAGAAGGCAAAGGAACAGAAGTTGATATCAGGCAGCAGACCCCAGGCAGCGAACAAAACAGGCATAACAGTCAGCACAGATGCCGTTGTCCTTTTTCTTCTGAGCGCAGAGGCGCATGCACCGCACAGAGGGGGAGAGGTTATTTTATGAATTCTTCTTCGGCCAAGAAATACCAGCCTGTCCACCCAGTTATCGTAAAAGACCCAATCTGAGGCTCCTTCACCCTCCCAGACCTCCATCAGGACTGTCTTGTCTCCGGCTGCACTCCCGCAGCCAGGGCAGGCATTGCCTGTCATCTCTATATCCTGTCCTTTCATCCCCGAAGTTTCTCTTCGCCCATTTAGCTGGGGTCAGGGCTTATGGACATTCTAAAATGTCCGTCAACTCTTGTCCAGGGTATTTTGCACAAGGACTCTGTTACTATAAAAACATGCAGTCTTTAAGCATCGGCATCCCACAGGACAAGACAGACCTGTACAGATGGGCGAATATCCTGGCCCTTATAACCATATTTTATAATATCGGAGAAGGTATCATCTCTGTCTTCTTCGGGCTTGAAGACGAGACGATAGCACTTTTCGGGTTCGGTCTGGATTCTTTTGTAGAGGTCATTTCGGGCATCGGCATATGGCATACGATAAGGCGGATGCGGCTCAACAACCACGTCAGCCTCGATGCCTTCGAGACGCAGGCCCTCAGGATCACCGGCACCGCCTTTTATCTGCTTACTGCAAGCCTGATAGCCACCGCCGTCTTCAGTTTGATCCGCCATCACAGGCCTGAGACCACAGTCTGGGGTATCGTTGTATCCCTCATCTCAATCCTGACGATGTGGGCACTGATCCATTACAAGCTCAAGGTCGGCAGAAGGCTCAATTCCCAGGCGATCATAGCCGATGCTCATTGTACGCGCACATGCATGTACCTCTCCTTTGTCCTTCTTCTTGCGAGTGCGGGATATGAACTGACAGGGCTCGGAGGCATGGACGCGGCCGGCGCGCTTCTCATCGCATGGCTATCTTTCAGGGAAGGACGCGAGGCCTTTGAAAAGTCAAAGGGAAACCTGAGCTGCGGCTGCAGGGGCAGCTGCAATAAGGGCTAGACAGCTTTATACATATCGAGAATAATCTTATCTGATATAATTTCATGAAACGGGAATCAGGATAATAATCGATGTCGAAGACCAGGACATTTTATCAGTGCCAGACATGCGGTCATGCAAGCCCGAAATGGCTCGGGAAGTGCCCTGACTGCGGCAACTGGAACAGCTTTGTTGAAGAAAAATCCTTTGGCGGGAAACAGTCCCTGTCTGTTCAGTCGCCCGGAAAGACCGAGCCTGTTCCTCTTCATTCGATAGAAGGTATCTCAGAGGAGAGGACGCCGACAGGGATAAAGGAGTTTGATCGTGTCCTCGGAGGCGGCGTTGTCCGGGGTTCTGTGATCCTGGTAGGCGGAGATCCGGGCATCGGCAAGTCAACGCTTCTGCTTCAGACATTCCTCAGGCTTTCAGACAGATCAGGTAAGCTCCTCTATGTCTCCGGCGAGGAGTCACCCCAGCAGATAAAGATGCGGGCTGACAGGCTTCCTGCGTCCACCGGCGATATCATACTGCTGCCCGAGACCTCCCTTGAGGGGATACTCGATGCTGCAAAGAAGCTCTCTCCCGAGGCTATGGTCATAGACTCCATCCAGACGGTCTACACGCAGGAACTGCTCTCAGCCCCCGGCTCTGTCGGGCAGGTCAGGGAATGCGCTGCAAAACTGATGATGTTTGCGAAGCGCTCGGGAATCCCGGTATTTATCGTCGGCCATGTGACAAAGGAAGGCACTATCGCCGGCCCGCGTGTGCTTGAGCATATCGTGGATACGGTCCTTTATTTTGAAGGTGACAGGGGACATTCCTACCGCATTCTAAGGACGATAAAGAACCGTTTCGGTTCCACCAATGAGATCGGGATCTTCGAGATGTCCGACGCCGGGCTCAGGGAGGTCGCAAACCCCTCAGAGCTGTTTCTCTCTGAGAGGCCCCGGAATGTGTCCGGCTCGACGGTAGTTGCCAGCCTTGAAGGCACGAGGCCGCTTATGGTCGAGATACAGGCGCTTGTCACCCAGACCAACTTCGGGATGCCCAGAAGGACGTCGATAGGAGTTGATTTCAACAGGGTGAACCTTCTGCTTGCGATACTCGAAAAGAGGGCGGGGATGCATCTGGGCGGCATGGACGTTTTTGTCAACGTTGTCGGCGGCCTGAAGATAGTAGAGCCGGCGGTAGACCTGGGAATCATTACAACAATAGCCTCGTCATTCAGGGAAGTGCCGGTTGATCCGGGGATCTTTGTCTTCGGGGAGATCGGCCTCTCCGGGGAGATCAGGGCAGTTGCGCAGGCTGAGGCAAGGCTTAGGGAAGGGGCCAAGATCGGGTTTAAGAAGGCGGTTATCCCGGCCGGAAATGCGGAAAAACTGGAAGGGGCTGAGGGGCTCGAAATCATAAAGGTGAAAAGCATTGAAGAATGTATCGAGGCTGTGCTGCGTTAGTATCATCATCCTTCTGGCCGCATGCGCAGCCAAAAAAGTGGAGATGCCTTCATATGAAGGCAGGGACTTCAGAGATGTCCTGTCGGAGCGGAAGGCGATCTCGGAGATAGAGACGACTTTTTCCATATCCTTTGAAAGAAACGAAAGCGAGATAAGGGGGGATGGTGCGCTTCATATCTCCAGTTCCGGCGACATGAGCCTGCGGGTCTATTCCCTCGGTTTTCTTGCCATGGAGATGACCTCAAGGGATGGAACAGTCAAGAGTACGCCCAGGCTTGACAGGAACAAGACGCTTATCCTTACGCAGGGGCTCAGGGACTGTCTCTTCTGGTGGGATATGGAGGGCCTTCAGATACAGGAAGATGCAGATGATTACCTTCTCAGGAATTTAACGCGCGAGGTATGGGTGGACAAGAAGACGTTTCTTCCGAAGAAGCAGAAGATCTATTTTGACGAGGGCGGAGAACTGACGATCTATTATGACTTTCCGGTAAGGGAGGACAATATCTGGTATCAGTCTAAGATCAGGATCGAGCTTTCGAAATATGCCGTCACTCTCCACCTGAGAAATATGTCCTTCAAAATATAGGAAGACATATTTATCTGTCTATGAGATTCCATGCCGCATTTATTCTCAGTAAGCCGTTGACAAGAGGGGTGTCTGCAGCCACCGCATTGCTGTAATAGATGGTCAGTTGCAGATTACTGCAGCCTGCTGTTGAATAGACATTTACCGGTGTTGCATCGGCGTAACCCACATTAAAGTCCTGATTGTTATTTCTCGTGGTGCAGGCAGCATATTGCCCGCCACGGATATAATAAGTGCTTCCCCGATTATTCCTTACCACATAGTTCGCATTATAGCCGACAGCGAATGTGAAGTTTCTGTTGACTGTCTGCGGAGACGAACAACTGTCGGTCAGGGTAACTGCCACATTGTATGCCGGGCTGACGCTCGCAAGGGTCGGCACCCCTGTTATCTGGCCTGTTGAAGCGTTTAAGGTAAGTGTTGCAGGATTGCCTGCCCAGGTCCAGGTGAAGGGGGATAAGCCGCCGCTGACAGAGAGTATAGCAGAATAGTTGAGGTTCCTCACTCCGTTAGGCAATGAACCGGTTGTGATGGACATCGCAGGGCAGACGCCACCGGTCTGGGGATAGACCGTAGTTGCGCATAAGCCGCTGCCATTGGCATTGGATGCCGTAAGGGTGAATGTCGTATTGGCGCCGATAGCCGCTGTAGTGCAGTTGCCTCCGAATGAATTCGGAAAGGCTATGCATGTCCCGCTGGCCGGGGCAAAGGTGGCTGTAGCAGGGCCGTTACTGATCGACCAGATGAGTGTTGTCGGCGATCCGGATGGCACCATGTTCGGATTCGCCTCCAATGTGCAGGAAGGAACGATGGTCGTGGGCGGACCCACATAGACCGTGGCCGAACAGTTGCTGCTCCCCTGTGAGCTGGTAACGGTCAGGTTGAAGGTTGTTGTGGCAGCAATAGGGCCGGTTGTGCAGCTGCCTCCGCTACCGCTCGGGACAGGAGAGGGGCATGTGCCTCCCGGGGGGGAAGACCAGGCGCCCGTCGCAGGCCCGTTATTGATCGCCCAGGTGAGCGTCGTGCTGCCTGATATTATCGAATCGGGATTTGCCGTGAGTGAGCACGCAGGAGCACCTGCAGATGGTAAGGCATTGATCGCCAATGAAAGGGTCTTTGTCGAGGTCCTTGCCCTTGCATCTGTTACTGTCGGCGTAAATGTGAAGGTCCCTGCTGCTGCCGGAGTCCCGCATATGCAGGGATTTGAAGCGCTGCAGTTCAGGGCAGTTGCCCCTGCGGTGCATGTTCCTGCTGTCTGGAGAGAAAGGCCTGCAGGAAGGCCGCCTGGTATGTTCCAGAGATAAGGCGCCAGCCCGCCGGTGGCGCTTAAGGTGGCGCCATAACTCTGGCCTGCCTGGCCGTAGTTCAGAAATTCAGTGGTTATATGAGGCTTGTTCGGATTGATCGTTATCGTCAGGCTTCTCGTCGCAATACGGTTTGGGGTGTCTGAGTCAGTGACTCTGACGGTGAAGTTATAGCTTCCGTCCAGGGTAGGCGTTCCTGATATAGTCCCGGCCGCTGCAAGGATCAGGCCCGGAGGCAGAGCCCCTGATGCCAGGGCCCATGTATACGGAGTTGTGCCGTCTGTTGCCTCTAGCTGTGTAGCCGGATATGCGCCTTCCTCCGAGCCGGTCGGCAGGCTGTCGGTAACGATGTTAAAGGAAGTGCAGGTCTGCTTCCTCAGGGTGTCTATATCCACATACATCACAATATCGTCATAGGTGTCGCTCTGGACCTGTATAGTATAAGGAGATGCGGCCCCTGTATTGTTTGTCCTGTTCTCCCCGTCAGCCAGGATTATGAAGGCCACATTCGTCTTTGTCGACGGAGTTCCGCTGCTGTTGTCATTGACCGTCAGGTAGGCGCCCGGATTTGTGCAGAGGTTGTTTGCAGTAAACGCGGCGACCCTGTCATAGAATAAGGGCCTGTTATAGGAATCGGTTGTCCTGACGCCGAGCGCTGTCAGATCCGGCGGCAACTG
>JACRHE010000146.1 GCA_016217695.1 Nitrospirota bacterium
TCCAATTACCTTTACGCTGCGATGAGGCTCGGTCTTGTAAAAAGGATATATTGGGTAATTCCCCAAAGATTCTTTGAAGTTATCGATGCCGAAAGAAGGGTCAAGGACTTCCTGCGTTCAGAGGCCTCTCTTTTTGATAAAAGTGACATCGATAAGATGAGTCTGAAAGGTTTGTGCGTCGCCGGCAAGGTTTATGGCGCTGAATTGAATATATGTGCAGCCGAGACACTGCCGTCTATCGCGGAACCGGTCGTGCTTGATATCGGGGCCGACTATTTCGTTGTTTATTCCTCCTTGCGGAATAAGGGTATGCTGGAGGGAATGAAGATCTTTTTCGATCTGATGGGCAAGAAGGCCTTAAAGGTCGTATCTGCCGAAATGGCTTATTCGGAGAGGAGCGCGTCTAAGCGGCCTTTTCATGGCTATGTAGCTGATCAGGTTGGGGCGGCATTGAAAGATCCTCATATCATGAAACAGGAAAATCCGCCCGAACTGTGGCGCCACCGTGACATTGTCAGCAGTCTTTTGTCCCGGGGGGAAGGGAAGGGCGCAGTCGAATATATTGCTTCCTCCGGCAGGGAATATGCTGATGAGTCCTCGGTGAAGATGTTCAGGGCTGTAGGGTTGGCGCTTGTCGGAAAGACCGATGACTCACTGGGCATATTTGAGGACCTCATCAGGCAGGATAAGCACTACGCCTACGCAGTGGTTTCCATGGGCAGGGATATTGCCTTAACGAAAAATGCCGGTGATGCGGAGAGGTATTTTAAAAAGGTGCTTGAGTTGAGGCCCGGCTTCCCGGATGCCCTTCTCGGATATGCAGACATGCTGTATATGCAGAAGGATTACAGTGGCGCGCTTAAATATTATCAGATGGCTGAGGCCCTTGTGGATTCGCTTCATCTTCAGATGAGAATCGCCGATTGTTTTTATCTTCTCGGCAGGATGGACGAGGCAGTTATACATTATGAAAAGGCAGGGTCCACGTATGATGAGAAGATCAGATTTGATGCCGACAGTAACAGGGATTCTTTGAAGAGGATGCTTGAGCTGTCTGAGAAGAGAGGAGAAAACCGTGAAGCAAAATTGGCAAGGCGGCTTCTGAACATTCAATGACCGTATGATGCTGAAATAGTCGTGACCCCGTATCGCTTGAAAATACTCTACCCTTAAAATTAAGCTATCTATAGTATGTACCGACAACTTTTTGTTTCCCTAAAAGATTTCTACAGATTCTTCAGAAGTCCGAAGGCTACGATAATAATAATAGCGGTTTTAACTGGTCTCTTCTTTACCGGGCTGGTGATACCGCAGAAGAGGTTTTATCAGTCGAGGGCAGATTATGAGAGATGGAAGACCGATAATCCTAATATCTCTTTTATTTTAGAGTCGTTGAAGCTCAACGAGATATATGTTTCTCCGATAACCATTGCCTTTTTGGGACTTTTTTTTGCGAACCTTGCCGTAGTTGTTGGTCACAGGATACCTGTTGTTCTGAGAAGGGCTTATCTTCTGGACCGGGCCCGACCGGATCCTGATTTTTCCAGGATTAAGGATGGCCCTGATGTCAGAGCCATTGTCTTGAGAAGGTTCCTGAGGGCTGGACATGACTCCCCCGGCTCCGGAGAGAAAGAGGATATCGTAAGAGAGATAACCGGGTTTCTCTCAAAGAGGCTGTGGTCAATAATTCATATGGGAGATGGGAGATCGCTCCTGGCTGTCAAGAACCGCTATTCGCCCCTCGGTTTCCTGTTTTTCCATCTCAGTTTCATCTTATGTCTTGTAGGGGGCCTACTGTTGACCTACTCACGATTTTCAGGAAAACTCCTTTTGACAGCAGGACAGGATTTCTACTCTGACATGACGGAATTCAGGGAAATAAGAGAACCCAGGATATTCAAGGCCATTCCCCCAATAGGAATTAGAGTTGATCAGGTTGAGCCGAGCTATGAAGGCGGCATTGGCACCGATCTTAAGGTGAGGATGAGGTTCAGATATAAGAATGAGGAACAGGATGTGTTGGTAAAGGTCAATGAACCGGTCAAGAAAGGGCCTGTCGCTGTTCTTGCCTCGAATATAGGGGTATCGCCGCTTTTTGTGCTGAGGGCATCGGACGGCAGGGAGATATCAGGCGGATACTTCATACTTCGTGTTCTGAAGGGGCAGGAAGATTCTTTTGAGATGCCTTCACTTCCCTATAAATTTCATGTTCTGTTTTATCCGGAATATGCAGTTGACAACGGCAAAGAGTATTCGAAGTCATTGGAACTGAAAAATCCTGTAGTCCATCTGCGTATCGAAAGAGATGAAAAGACTGTTTATGAAGGGAATCTCGGCATCAAGAAGGCGGCTTCTTTTGACGGTCTGCAGGTGGCCTTTGAGGATGTTCGTTACTGGGTAGACTTTATGGTTATTCGAGAGTACGGAACTGCGCCTTTATTTATAGGATTCATTCTTGGGTGCCTGGGGCTTGTTATGAGGCTGGTCTTTTACCAGAAAGAACTGAGGTTTTATCTGGAAACGTCGGAAGACGGATATAAGGTGTACGTTGCCGGGAAAAGCGAATATTATATACACTCATTCAGGGAAGATCTTGACGAACTGGTTCGCGATTTGCAAAAGACACTAACCGGAAGTCTCTCAAATGAATATTTAGAGGGAGAAAAGAATGACAAAGGGTCTTGATATTTTTTTGTGCTGGGGAGTCATATACGCCTACACGGTTATCGCTATCCTGCTCCTCACGGCGTTTGTTTTTAACAAGGAGCGGCTTTTAGGCATTTCTACTTATATGCTTGTGCCGGCCTTTATTGTTCATTCAGCCGTGTTTATCATGCGGTGGTATGGGACAGGGTACTTTCCGGCTAACGGCAAATACGAAAACGGCATTACCAGCGGATGGTTTGCAATCGCATTGACTCTGTTTCTTTTTCTGAGAAGAAAAGGTCTTCGCGGGGTAGGCTTGATAACTGTCCCCGGGACTCTGCTCGCCCTGGGGTACGGAATCATGACTGAACCGGGCGGACAGGCCCATGGCGCTGCTCTAAAGAGCTCATGGCTTATCATTCATGTGCTGTTCGCCCAGCTTGCTTTCGGAGCTTATCTGGTTGCTTCGGGTCTCGGCCTTCTCTATATTCTCAAGGACAATAAAGCTCGAAAAAACGTCGCGATACCTTTTTATGAGAAACTTCCCAAATTGCCTGTCATTGAGGAAACAATGTTCAAGTTTGTGGTCTACGGGTTTATTGCCGACGCAATTATGATCGCTGCCGGCTCGATCTGGGCAAAGGACCTGTGGGGAAGCTACTGGTCGTGGGATCCTGTGGAGGTATGGTCTCTGGTGTCTTGGCTTATTTATGGCCTGACAATCCATTTCAGGGTCTCTTTGGGCTGGAGAGGAAGAATACTTGCCTGGATACTGATACTTGCCATATTGGGAATCATTGTGACTTACTGGGGTGTCAATTTCTTCATGGAGAGCAGTCAGCATGTCGTAGGGGTGAAATAGCCTTGAACAGATACGTGAAGGTTTGTGCGTGCGCTGTGATCCTTTCTGTTTTCGCTGCCTTTATTACGGTCCCTTCAGCGTGGGATAATCTCAGATTCAAGATAGGCAATTATGATATTGAAGGCGAGACTGCCCTGGTTAAAAACGCTATCAGGCAGTTCAGCGCCCATATAGCGGGATTCTATGATTCCGGGGGCGCTGCAGCAGGGCTCAATACGATACCGGCTGCTAACATGGTGAAAAGAAGGATAGCCATGGATATAAGAGATCTTATCGACAAAGGAAAAGTTCTCGCTATAGATCGCGATAAGAGCTCTGTTAAACAGATACTTTTTGCCGACCTGACCCACGCAGTAGCCGTTGTTGATGAAGACTGGTTCAGTCAGTACCAGGATGCACAGCTCAGAGCGCGAAAACCGCTTTCGGCTAAGAAGGCCGGCTTTATTACTGTCCGATATTTCCTTAAAAAAATGTGGAGCAGGTGGATTATTATCGATTATGAGGTCTATCTGAGAGATGATGAAATGATGCCTGTACCTTTTGAACAATTTTTGCAATGGTAAAACTCAAGAATCTTATTATTTCCAGTGAGGCGCTGGCCGCATGCGCGGCTTTCATTGTTACTTATGTCTGCCTGGGACTTTCAGGGATATTCAGCTCTGTACCTTCATCCCTAATGAAAATACTGCACAAGCCCCCTGCACTTATCGGTCTCCTTTTTTTACTGGTCATTATTTTCGTGAGGCTGTTAATTTTTGCGAAAGCGCGCAGCACCGCGGGACAAAATGGTGTTTCAGGCATCCTTTTTTATATGGGGATTATCCTGACAATAATCGGCATTTTGGTGAGCAGTCAGATGAGGTTCGAGGGGAGGATTTACCTGCCCGAGGGAGAGTCATTCAGCGGTGATGCCCGGGGTTACATCGAGGGCTCTGTTTACGCAGGGAAGCGGTCCTTCCCTCCAGCAATGAAATTGCACATGACTAATATCTCACCTTTTTTCAGGGGAGGGCGTTTTGGTTCAGGCAGTATTGCTTCGGAGCTTCTCTATACAGGGGTTGGAAATAAGTACGAAAAGAAGATGAAGATTAACTCGGCAGTGCCTGTTCTTGCCGACGGTGTTTTTTTCAGGATCAGGAGTTTTGGGTATGCTCCGTTTTACCGTCTGACCGATTCGTCGGGAAAGCTTCTGGATGAGGCATATCCGATGCTGAGGCTGTTTCCTCCGGGCGCTGAGGATTCCTTCAGGGTTGAAAAGCAGCCGTATACGTTTTATATGAAATATTACCCGGACAGGGCCGTGATCAGGGATAAGAAGATACCCATCCCGGAGCAAGGCAAAGGCGGCCTCTATAAGTTGAGAGTTGCCAGAAATCTTGAGGTTGTATTTAACGGATACGTTGTCCCTAACGAGATATATCAGGTGGATTCGACGTATATTTCATTTGAGGATCTCAGAAAGTGGGCGGAGATAGAGATAGTCAAAGACTACGGAATATTTATGATAGCGCCCGGTCTTCTTATGATTTTTGTTTCAATCCTGCTCGGTTGGCGGCGAAAGACGAATGTTCCGAAAGAGGTTTTTGGGAAGGAAAGCGTGGAAGAGAACAGGTGAGCTTTTTATGTAAAAAGGTGTAGAGGACGGGTTTTTTTGCTGTTACAGATGCTAAAATAAAAATACTCGGGTTTATTTTTCAGAGGTGATTGCGATTGAAGTTCAGTGAACAAAAGATAGGTCTTGTGGCTTGGATGCTCTTTGTTTTTCTATCTGGTATGCTGCTGGGCTGGGTGATAAAGGGAACCTGGGACAGCGACCAGAAAAGCCAGCCTGCCAAAATGGAGATTCACGAGGGCCAGTTTGAATTCATTAATCCGCTGCTTGAGTGCGAAGACGGAGGGGATGCGATACGCAGGGAGCTCGTTCCGTTTAAGGAAAAGGTGGAGAAACTCCTACAGAGGAAGATCGAGGCCAAGACGGCAGACAGCGTCTCTGTCTATTTCCGGGATCTGAATAACGGCCCCTGGTTCGGGATAAAGGAACGGGAGTTTTTTATTCCAGCGAGTCTGCTGAAGGTCCCGATCCTGATGGCTTATCTGAAAGAGGCTGAATCAAACCCCAAGATACTGAATAAAAAAATTCCCTATACCGGGGAGAATTACAGCGATAATGAACGGGAGAATCTTATGGCCGGGGTGGAAGCCGAGTTCGGCAAGACTTACACTGTAGATGAATTGCTCAGCCTGATGATTGTTTATTCAGATAATAACTCGACTTTACTGCTGAGCAATTCCGGGTGGTCGATAACCAAGAAGATATACGAGACTATGGGACTCCCCCTGCCTAATCTGGTCAAGGGAGAATACTCTATTACCGTGAAGGCCTATGCCTCATTCTTCAGAATTCTGTACAATGCCTCGTATCTGAACAAGGGGATGTCCAACAAGGCCCTCGACCTGCTGGCATCATCCGACTTCCGGAGAGGCATTGTTGCCGGAGTGCCGGCCGAGTTAAAGATTGCGCATAAGTTCGGGGAACGGGAGGTCGAGAACCAGAGGCAGTTTCATGACTGCGGGATTGTTTATTATCCCGGTCACCCCTATCTGCTCTGCGTCATGACCAGGGGGGATGATTTAAATAAGCTTATTCCGGTCGTTGAGGATATATCCCGGCTGACGTATGAAGAGGTTGACCGGCAGATCAGGCATTAAGTGGTCAGCATCGCTCATCTGCCTGGAGAAGGCAAATTCTTTTTTTTGCATATTCCTTGCTTTTTGGGCGAGGGGCGAAGGGTGTGCTGAAGATAAGGCTGCTTTCAGGTATATATGCTGGTTATTGGTAAGTCGACCGGGAAACAATTCCTTGTGCTGTCTGTGGTTGCTGCAATTTATGTAACCGCTGGCTTTGCGATCTATTCGAATGTTCTTTTGCACGGCAAATTCCTGTTCGACGATTTCGAATACGTTTACGGGAATCCGCTTATCCAGAGCCTCTCTTTATTTAAAGATATGACGGACCCGAGGCATGTCGGCTATCTCAGTTTTGCCTTGAACTACGCCGTTCATGGTAATACGCCCTTCGGTTTTCATCTTGTCAACTTAGTCATACATATTATCAATTCAATTCTGGTCTTCTCCTTAACAAAGATCATTTATGCCCTCCTTGCTGCTGAAAAAGGTTCGGCCTCTGAAGGGGACACAACCGCAATGCTTGCCGGGCTTCTCTTTCTTGTTCATCCTGTAGCGACCCAGTCAGTATCTTACGTAACACAGCGTTTTACCTCTCTGAGTACCCTGTTTTATATCGCAGGCGTCTTCTTCTATCTCAAGGCTCGGACACAACTTGAGCATACACGGGGACGTGCGGGGACTTATGCTCTCTATATTTTTTCGGTTGCCGGTACGGTGCTTGCCATGAAGACCAAAGAGATTGCGTTCACAGCCCCATTTGTGATCGGCATCCTTGAGTTTCTCCTGTTCAGAAACTCGGTTTTGTCAAAGAGGAGATTCATCTGTCTGATACCCTTTGCCGCGACTCTGATCATTGTGCCCCTCTCGCTGTTCGGGCCGGAGTGGGGACTTATAGGAGGGGGAACTGGAGTAGATGAGATTACGCGCAGGGACAAGCTTTATGATCTTTATGAACGGTCTGCTTATGAGTATCTGCTGACGCAGTTCCGGGTGATCGTGACATACATCAGGCTGCTGGTCCTGCCTGTGCATCAGCAGGTGATATATGATTTCAGGGTGTCCCATTCATTATTTGAACCTAAGGTTATCTTATCTTTCGCCTTGCTTCTTTTAATTGCTTATAGCGGCTTGCGTCTGTGGAGGAAGGAGGACCCGGACAAGAAGGCTTCCGCCGGCAATAAACTCGCCTCACTGGGAATTATGTGGTTTTTCATTGCCCTCTCGATTGAGTCTTCCGTGATACCGATCAAGGATATAATCTTTGAACACCGGACATACCTTCCAAGCGTCGGCTTTTTTGCGGCATCTTCTGTATTACTCCTCAGACTGCTGAATAAAGCCGGGAAAGGATGGAGTGATCGCATTAAGATATCGGTTCTTGCCGTGATAGTCATTATGCCTTTGTCAGTCAGTACATATTTGAGAAATGAGATCTGGACGGATGAGCTGAAATTCTGGGACGATGTGGTAAGAAAGACCGGCAAGGCAATAGGGTATAACAACCGGGGGAACGCGTACGCCAAGGCAGGCAAGTATGAACTCGCGGTTGAGGACCTCGACAAAGCGATATCCATGTTTCCCAAGAATATCAGCGAAATGATGGCGTGGGAGAACGCGGACTTTACGCCGGCGAATATGTCAAAGACTTACATGAACAGGGGGGATATTCTCTATTTCCTCGGGGAAATCGAGAAGGCCCAGGCAGACTTTAATCGGGCCAGGCAGGTCATGGTTATGCCCCTTGATGAGGACAAGACGCTAAAGATGGCGGATGACTATTCCAGGCGCGGGGCCTATTCGCATGCCATTGAAGAATACAGCAAGGTCCTTGCCTGGGAACCGGATAATGCAAATGCCCTCAACGACCGCGGAAATTCTTATTCCAGGAGTGGTAAGTACAGGGAAGCGATCGAAGA
>JACRHE010000141.1 GCA_016217695.1 Nitrospirota bacterium
AGGGATCATAAGAGTAGGTTGTCTTCACAGCTCCATTCTCATCCGTCAGCGCAATCACCGAGCCAAGCGCATCCAGCTGGTAATACCTGATTGTTCCGTCAGATTTTATCCTCGCCAGTGGCTCGTCGATGTTCATCGTCCTCAGGTAGTTCACCGTCACTGCGTTGTTCTCCATCTCCTGCACGAGCTCCATCCCGTCATACAGGTACTTGATCGTCCTGCCGTTTATCGTCTTCTCAATTCTACTCCCAAGGGGGTCGTATTTGAAAGAGGCGGTAAGGGCGGAGCAGTCGGGCATGAAACCGGTGATCGCGGTCAACCTGTTCCTTGCGTCCCACGAATACGTCGATGTTCCACAGCCATTCGTCACCGACATCATCTTTCCATTATCGTCATAGGTCATGTCCTTTGCTGAGCCCGGAGAAGGGATAAACGAAAGCAATTGATTTGCATTGTTGTATGGTTGTCAAGAAAATAATGGAAATGCACCGGAAATGCCGATAAGACAGCATGAGTTCACGCCCCCCTGCGTAACAGCAAGTCTCCCTGTATTCGGTGCAAACATACTTCAGAAAATTAAGCTACAATAAAGCATGTTCAGCACTCGCAATAATTTTCCTTGGTCTGCCTCACTCAATAAACATGAAGCCGGATAAACCCCTTTGTACATTGCTGGCTCAATACAGGTTATGGGCTTCTTTAAATATAAGCTCATTCGTTCTGTTTGCCTTCCTCCTGATTATGGGGATGCGCGATAAGATAACCCATCCGTTGATACCTTTTGCGATCTTAATATCAGGCATGCTATGGATAGGAACTACGGCCTTGTGCCGCCATATATATGTTTCGCTGAAAACAGCTATGGGAATGAGGATCGGGACTATAGAGTTTTTTTCGACAAACCTGGTCGTGATTTTATTCCCTTTTATCTACGCAAGGATAAAAAGGGAAGCGGTGTCCTTCAGCTCAAGACACGATTGGCAGAAGAGAGGGAAGCCAACTTAGTCAGGGAGGTTATGAAATTTTTATGCCCGGCTCTGATATGATTTTTTCAATCTCGACCCCAGACCCTCCTCCACCTGAGATAGGATCCCGTGGAGCATGCGAGCCTCACGCTCAGTGATCCCGGCCCTTGCCATTATACGCCTTAGGTCCCTCATGATTTCTCCTGCACTGTCCCTGATGCCCTTCGGCGCATACCCGGCCATCTCCATTATCTGCAGGAGTCTCTGAAAGAGGTTGGAAAATTCATCGCTGAGGATCACAGAAGGAGAAGCATTTTCCTTATAGTCTGTACTGGAAAGTTCATAGGCGACTATGAGAACTGCCTGGGCTAGATTGAAAGACGGGTTTTCAGGAGAGGCCGGAATCCTGATCAGGGACGAACATGCGGCAGCCTCGTTATTCGTAAGACCCCTGTCTTCCCTTCCGAAGAGCAGCGCAACGCGGCTATTCTTTGCAAGAAGCCTGATCTTTTCTGCCGCCTCCCGGACAGGATAGACCAATCCGCGTTTTTTCCCGGTCCTCCTCGTGGTTCCGATGATAACCGACTTCTCCTTCAGAACAGGAGCCAGTTCAGGATAAACCCTGACATTTGAGAGGATATCTTCAGCTCCATGGGCAAACCATCCGGCCTCATCAGAAGGGAATTTCCAGGGACTGACGAGTTCGAGCCTTGAGAACCCCAGATTCTTCAACGCCCTGGCAGAGGCCCCGATATTTCCGGACTCCCTGGTCTCTACAAGAACAAAGGATATATTGTCTTTCCATTTCATGACATAAGAATAAGGCAGATGCGCAACATGGTCAAGTTTCTCTTAAGAACCCCTCTGGTCTCAGGGGCCTTGACCAGCCGGATTTGAGTGGGATTGATGTATTATAAAGATCGAGTTGAATGAATTTATTGAGCAATGTCCGAGCGTGCTTCTGAGCAGCCCATGAAATCGTATCCCATAGACAGCATACTGCCTAGGCTGAAAGAGGCAGTGCGCGCCAATCCTTGCGTTGTCCTGCAGGCGCCTCCGGGCTCAGGAAAGACGACTCGGGCGCCCCTTGCCCTGCTCGAGCTGATACCCTCTGAAAAGGGACGGATCATCATGCTCGAACCGCGCAGAATAGCAGCGGTATCAGCAGCCGGATGGATGGCACAGACACTCGGCGAGCAGGCAGGAGAGACTGTGGGCTATACCATCCGGTTCGAAAGCAGGGTCTCGAAAAAGACCCGGATTGAGGTCGTAACCGAGGGTATACTCACAAGACGTATTCAGGCGGATCCGGGGCTCGAAGGCGTTGCGCTGGTCATCTTCGACGAGTTCCACGAAAGGAGCATCCATGCAGACCTCGGCCTGGCGCTCTGTCTGGATATCCTCCGCAATCTCAGGGAGGACCTCAAAATAATTGTTATGTCTGCCACCCTGGAGGGCGGCCCGATAGCAGCCCTGCTCGGCAATGCCCCGGTGGTCTCTTCAGGCGGCGAGGCCTTTCCTGTTGAGGAGCGCTATTATGCAGATGACAGGAAAAAATCCCTTAAGGAGCGCATAGCTGAGACTGTCCGGACCGCCCTGATCGAGACCACGGGAGACATCCTTGTCTTTCTCCCCGGTGCAGGCGAGATTCACGCATGCAGCGAAGCACTTCAAAAAGTCGTGGAAAAGAGAAAGGGCGATATATCAATACATCCTCTTTATGGCGATCTGCCGTTTGAGGAGCAGCAACGCGCTGTACTCCCTTGTCCAAAGCGGAAGATCGTGCTCGCAACAAACATAGCTGAATCGAGCCTTACCATTGAGGGCATAAGGGTTGTTATCGACAGCGGGCTTACACGGAGACTTCAGTACGATCCCACATCAGGCATGAACCGCCTGATCACAGGCACTGTTTCAAAGGCATCGGCTGAGCAGCGCAAAGGCAGGGCAGGCCGCCTCGGACCAGGCCTCTGCCTTCGCCTTTACAGCCGCCATGCCTTTGAGTCGATGATCCCCTTTACCCAGCCTGAGATTCTCGCGTCCGATCTCTCATCTCTTGTCCTCGAACTGGCGGCATGGGGGGTAGGAGACCCTGCTACCCTTTCATGGCTCGATGCCCCGCCTGCAGCTTCGTGGGAATCGGCATTGAGGCTCCTGAGAGACCTGGATGCGCTCAATCAGAAGGGAACTGTTACGCAGACCGGCAGGTCAATGGCCAGGCTGCCCCTGCATCCCAGACTCGGCAGAATGCTGCTGAAGGCAGCTGAACTCGGATGTGTCGGACAGGGCGCTGATCTGGCCGCGATCCTGGCAGAGCGTGACATTATCAGGCGCAGCCAAACAGGCCGAATAACATATTCAGACGCTGCTGACATCAGCGAAAGGCTCAGTAACCTGCGCAAATGGCGAAAGACAAAAACCATACCGGACTGCGTTGATCCATGGGCATTGCGTGCTGTAGACCGAACGTCTCAGCAGCTCATGAGGCTCATGGCCGCAGAGCAAGATAGATCTTCGGAGGAGCCTCACGCCGATACCATCGCCCGTCTCCTGCTCAGGGCATTTCCTGACAGAATAGCTAAAAAAAGGGACTCCGGCGATGGCCGTTTCATACTCAGACCGGGAAGAGGAGTACGGCTGGCCTCGCCCGGCAGTCTGGCCAACAGCCCCTTTATCATCGCCGTTAAACTTGATGCAGGCGAAAAAGCGGAGGGTATGGTCTACCTTGCACAGCAGGTGACTGAAGATCTTCTGAGGCAGGAATTAGGCAACTGCATCAGGACTGTGAGACGAATTGAATGGGCCAAAAAAGAGGCCAGGGTCGTCTCCGCTCTTGAGGAGCAACTGGACGCCCTGCTCCTTTCTTCAAGACCATTCAGCCCCTCTGATGAGGAAGCTGCGCCCCTTCTCTGTGAGGCGATCAGATCGGATCCGGGATTAGTCACATTAAGCAGGGAGGCGCTTCAGTTTCTGGCGCGGGTCAGCTTGATGAAGAGAACCTTTCCGGATGAGAACTGGCCTGACCTTTCCGCAGAAGGCATTATGCAAAGGCCTGAGGACTGGCTGCTGCCGTGGCTTGGCAAAATCCGCACAGGTCAGCAGCTTGCCTGCATCGATATTCTGCCGGCTCTGAAGGCCCGTCTGTCATGGGAACAGCAACGGCTTCTTGATGAACGGGCTCCTGTCTCCATTTTAGTGCCGAGCGGCCATCGCGTGGCAATAGATTATGCCTCCGGAGATATACCTGTGCTCTCCGTAAAGCTGCAGGAGATGTTCGGCCTCGCAGACACGCCTGAAGTGGCGGATGGACTGGTTAGGGTGCTTCTGCATCTCCTGTCTCCGGCCCAAAGGCCTGTGCAGGTCACTCAGGATCTCAAAGGCTTCTGGAACAGCGGCTACCAGCTGGTAAAGAAGGAGCTGAAAGGCCGCTATCCAAGGCATCCATGGCCTGATGACCCGTGGAATGCAGTACCGACGCGTAAGGCTAAGCCAAGGGGAAGTTGAACCACGGGAGCCCTCCTAATAAGCAATCCCGCTCTTTTCATAAAAGTCCATATTGACCGAGATCATCGCCTTCTGAATCCTTTTATAGTCAATGCCGAAAGAATCCCGAAGCTCTGCCGCAATGTCAGCATACCGGCCAAAGACCTCGCCTATACCGGAGGCCTGACACTGATGCCTGAAGTCCCCGCACAATATATGAGCCTTGTCAGTATCAATATACGGTGTGCTGCTAAGTGCAGCCGCAACCTGAAGGGCGATCTCCTTTTTAAGCTCATCTGTTTCCTCTCCGCCTGCACGCCTCTTAAAAAGATCGCCTACGGACAACTTCTCAAGGTCAAGGCATGCGTTGAAATTGGAACAGTTGGGGCAGCAGAATCTCAGCTCGTCTTTCAGCGTCTCGATCAGATACGTTTCGAGGATCTCCCTGAATGCGTCATCCTCCCCAGGTCTTGCCATTTCCAGCAGCTCCGAGACAAAATCTCTGCCGTCTTCAACCACGGCTTCGGGGGTCTCCTTCACCCTTTTGGCGTTTTCTGAGCCTATCATGCTGCCCGCCAGGATAACATAATAACGCATCTCCTCCGGGAACAGGCTGAGCTTTCTTCTGAACTCCCGGCTGCTGAGCTCGCACAAAATAGCATAGGAAGAGTATATTGAATTGTCCGCCATGATATGAAATTATAACCCCGGCAGCAGGATTTAGTCATGCCATGTACAGACGTCAAGCTTCAGTTAGCAGGTTTATCGAGATTATTAAAATCTCCCCATAGTTCTTCCCTGATCCGCCAGCAAGAAAATCGGCGCTTGCGGGTGGATTGTGCTCATTTCTATTTTATTGCGTCAGATTTACCGAAGCGCGTAAAATAATACATGTGTGAGTTCTGCAGCAGTCACGGGGAAGGCAAGATCTGGTACAAAAATGCGGCAAACTACGCCAATGACCTGCTTTCCGATCTGAGCCGCCGCAACTATATCGAGACCTTCCTGTCTTCTGCCTTTAAAGACGGCTTTCAGACTCTCGGGAGGCTTGAGGCTATCTATCAGAAAAAAGGCCGTCTCCCGGAGGCCGTGAAAGCCGCTCTCGTCAACAAGGCGAAGCAGGAGCATTTCGGCCAGGTCTTGCCGATAGAAGAGATCAGAGAACTCGTAGGCAACGCCATGACCATTGTCCGCATGCCCTGCGCCTGCCGCTGGGACGTCCTCAAAAAAGAGGTGCGTTGCTGCTACGCCATCAGCTACGGTCCGGAGCCCTGGTATAAGGGAATAGACATGAGCTACTTCGGCAAGGCATCAGACGAAGGCCTCGAATCCCTGAGCGCGACATCAGCGATACAGCAGATGGAGGAGATGGAAAAAGACGGGGCGGTCCACTCTATCTGGACCATGATGACGCCCTTTATCGGCGCTATCTGCAACTGCTCTTTGGATGAATGTCTTGCAATGAAGACCCTGTCCGGGATCAATGTCGAGATAATGGCGAGGGCAGAATATGTTGCAAGGGTCGATGAAGCATTATGCACAGGATGCGGGCTTTGTGATGCGGCCTGCCACTTTAAGGCTATAGCCGGCTTTACCGGAAGCGGCAGCCCATTGAGCCGCATTGATCCGGCCAGATGCTTTGGCTGCGGACTCTGCCGCGGGGCGTGCGGGACCGGTGCAATATCGCTGACCCGCAGGTAAGCAGACGCTCATCAGGATTACTGCGGCTTACAAAGAGTCTCAATCAGCCCGTCTTATACCCCAGTTCATGTTTCATGCATCCGGCGGATCAGCTATAATATGAGGGATGCGAACAGTTATTACTTACCTTTATTCAATATCCCTTTCGCTATGGATCGGTGGACTGTTTATTTTCACCTTTATTATGACCCCTGTGATATTCAGAGCCTATCCCAGGGATATGGCCGGAGATATTGTCGGCAGGCTTTTCCCTGCTTATTTTCTCTTCTGTGTCATTGTCACGGCAGGAGCATTGGCTGTCTTTGTTCTGTCTGCTTACGATCCTGCAGCCTCGGGATATAAACTGTCCCTTGTCCTGCTCTCCCTCGCTGTCGTAACAACCCTTTATGTTAATTACAGACTCTATCCTCAAATACAGAAGGTAAAACATGAGGTGAGGTCTTTTGAGGCCGTATCCCCTGATGACCCTGCAAGAATAAAATTCAGGCGCCTGCATGCAGCAAGCTCGATCCTGAATCTTTTTCTGCTGGCAGATGGTGTAGCGCTGCTTATCATCAGCGTTGGACTTAAGAAATCAGTTTAGAGGCAAAGGTGGGGGCTTATCTGCCTTCACAGTGACTTATTTCTGTAAGAAAAGAGAGCTCCGGAGATACCCCATGAAACACGGCAGATTCGGCAAACGGTCAACCCGGCAGGAAAATGACAGAGAAAAAACCGTGCAGGAGATCGTAAGGGAACTAAGGCAGGCTGCTGTGCCTTCGCGCGACTACAGGGATCAGTCCCTGAAGATTCACGGACTGATCTGCTCAAAATGCGGGAGAGAGTTTGAAGAAAGGGACAGGCATCTCCTGACAGTGCATCATAAGGACGGAAATCATAAAAACAACCCTAAGGATGGGTCAAACTGGGAGAATCTCTGCTCATATTGCCATGAAGATGAGCACAGCAGGGGCCTGCTTGCTGACTATCTTAAAGATGAGGACCGCAGGTAAGGATGTGCGGCCGTTTTGTCAGGAACGGCTCAATCCAGAAATTTCTCAGCAATGGACTGCTCCCGGGCCAACGTCTGCCTATCTCTTCGCCTCTTCCTCTGTAATATACCGCATCAGAAATTCCCCGTCCTTTGGAGTCAGGTCGAACTTCAGGCAGGCCTTTTCGATCAGGGTATACAGAGGGACAGCAGGCTGCCCGGTCCGCTCATCTGATATCCACTTTACCGCCTTTCTCAGTTGCTCACCTTCCGGAAGAATGCTCATGTCTGTTTCCCCTCCACGCGTTGTTTGATCTCGTTATGTCGTCTCTATGGAAAGACTTCCCTATTTCTTTTTCTGTTTGTGCAGGTACATTTTCTTGTCGGCCTCTCTGAGGACCTCGATAATATCTTTGCCCTCTTCCCATACGGCGCAGCCGATGCTCACCGAGAGTCTGTAATCAAAGGTCGCAAATGTTTCGTTCCATGTTTGAAGGCTCTCGTTTATCCTGCCGAAGAGATGCTCATTCCCACTGCAGGTGTTCATCGGGGTCACGATGATGAACTCGTCGCCGCCGAACCTGCACAGAAAATCCGATTTTCTCACGCAATTTTTCAGTATACCCGCGCACTCTCTCAGCACACCATCTCCGTGCAGATGACCGTACGTATCGTTAATGTACTTGAAGTTGTCGATATCGATTATGATCATCGAAAGCTTCTCGTGCCGCCTCACAGCCTTCTGGATATCCCGAACAATTGTTTCGTTGAAGAAGTTCCTGTTGTACACGCCGGTGAGAAGGTCCCGAGTAGCGAGCTTTCTCAGCCTCTCCTGAGAGGTCTTCAGATTCTTTACCAGCATCCCCAGGTGATCATATATCTCCGAAATGAGCGTCTGGTAAATCATGTCACCTGTCCCGGCTTTCCGGGACCTATGCTGAAGCATCTCATCAACGATCTCCTTTTTTACGATCTCGATCATCTTTTCCCATGATTCCTCGCTCTCATGCATGGAAAGGTCGATAAGGACCCGGAGATCAGTTGAAAGCTGCTTTAATGCATCGTGGAGGTGCTTATCATCCGTCATATGTCATCCGACGGGGAAGATCGTTTATGTATTCATGCCTTGTCATAGCCGACAGTTATCATAGGCAAAAACAGGTAAAAAGGGCAACAGACCGGCAAATTTAAAGTATCTATCCCGCGGTTTTCAGGAGCTTGATTATTTCAGCTATCAGGCTTTCCGCCCTATCAGGCTGTAGGGGACAGGCGCCTGCTCCCTTATGTCCGCCGCCATCGAAGATGCTGCAGATGCGGCCGCAGTTTGCCTTGCTCGTCCTGTTGAATATGTTATGGCCGAGGCTTACAGCAACGAATTTCTTCTCAGGCCCCCACTGCAGCCTGACAGAGACATTCGTCTCGGGAAAGAGCGTATAGACAAGAAACCTGTTACCGACCGGCACCTTTTCGACCGATCGGAAATCCGTTATCACGACATTGCCGTCCTGACGGGAGTTTTCACTCAGGAGTTTCAGAAAGGCCGCGTTATTTTGCATCAGAAGCCTCGC
This sequence comes from Nitrospirota bacterium, assembly GCA_016217695.1. Lineage (GTDB taxonomy): Bacteria > Nitrospirota > Thermodesulfovibrionia > Thermodesulfovibrionales > UBA6898. Next base: position 8,688 of record JACRHE010000141.1, read on the forward strand.
CCTGTCTCTCACTTCAGGCTGAGAAAGGACCTTCTCTACCGGCATGGTCTTCAGCCATGCAACAAGATTATTAAAATAGTCCCTGAAACTCCCGAGGCCGGACCTTGAATCTATCGTAAATCCCAGCAGGATGATCCCCTGCGGGTCTGTGACGTCCTTTATGCCGAGCATGGCAGAATCAAGCCGGTCGGTCTCGCTGACAAGATGCTCATAGCTGCCGAGTTTATCGGACGCGTAATACTCGTATATCACTCTGGCGACACTCGGGGCTATCGCGTGTCTTCCCCTGAACTTCGGCGGCGGACTCTCGTTGCTCAGGGTCAGTTCATGGTGGTCAAACCACATTGCAGCAGAAGGATGATAAGGGAGGTTAGCTATGATGTCATGCGAAGTAATTTCGAACTTCTTGTCTGTGATGTCCTGAGGATGCACAAGTTCAATCGTATCGATATCCTCCATGGTAGTAAGCAGGACCGCAGAAGTTACGCCGTCAAGATCTCCACGGGTTACAAGTCTCATCTCATGCTCCTTTTAAATAATTGCTGAAATCGTGGTTATTCTAACATTTCAGCCGGCAATTCAAAAGTGCAAAAGCGCGGACCGTGCGTCAACATGGAAGTCAGGTATAACTTCCATGCTTCAGCATTCTGAGTTGTTCATCCCGGCGGCTCCCTGACAGAAAGAATCGCGAGTTCAGCTATAATAACTAAAAAAGGGCAATGTCAGCAGGAGAGAACAAAATGGAAGGGACGCGACGTTCCGATATAAGAGCAGGCTTACGTGTCTCAATCGTACTTAAGAAGGACCAGCAGACCGGCAGGCTCACAGAAGGGATTGTTAGAAATATCCTGACTAATTCGTCTGCGCATCCGCATGGAATTAAAGTCCGGCTGGAAAGCGGAGAAGTGGGGCGGGTAAAAAAGATATTTGGTTAGTTTTTCGTCTGCTCGGAATTCAGACCGAGCATCTCGATTTTTCTGCTCCTGGAGAGCCTCTTTAACCTGTACTCAAGGCTTCGTGCCTCTGAGGCATTATTGCAGGGTATGGTTTTAACGAGCCGAAAAGGTCTCTGAGACCTTACATATTTACTGCCTGTTCCCTTCTCATGCTCGCCCAGCCTTTTATGGACATTATTTGTCAGGCCGATATATAAGGCATCATTTCGGCATCTGAGAACATATACACACCATGCCTCTTTTTGTGTTTCATCCGCAGCTTCCATATCACTCCTGTCCATATTACTTCCAGATATAGTCTACACGAAAGAAAGAGGTCGCAGGCGCGGATTGCAGACAAAAACCCTCTGAGCTCCACCCAGCAGCAATGAGCAGCCACAGTTCTATGCTAAAATCAAATAATGCCTGATGAAAATGAAACGTTAGTCTACTCCACTGACAGGACGATCCCCGGGAAGGGAAAGCCGGCTAGAGAAGCCCTCCATGCGGTCTTGCAGCCGGCACTTCAGAAGGTTACTGTCCGGGTTGACCGGAAGGCGAGGCGCGGCAGGTCCGTCACTGTCGTCGAGGGTATCCGGATGCCTGATAAGGAAAGAGAGGCATTTCTTAAGAAGTTGAAGGCAGAGCTCGGGACAGGCGGCACTCTGACGCTTGCCGGCCTGGAAATCCAGGGCGACCATTGCGACTCGCTGCTGGCAGCTCTGCGGAAGATGGGCTACAGACCAAAACGCTCCGGCAGCTGAGAAGAAACCTTCTGCGGTTATTTGCTCATTGACTAATTGTACGGGGACCTGTTATGCTTAATACAGAATTTTAGAAGTTTTTGCTGATTATGAGGCCACAAAGACTTTTCGACTTTGTGGCTTTTTTTATGTGTCGAGGCCTTCTGAGATTTAAATTTAAAGATAAGGAGGTACACAAAATGGCACAAGGAACAGTAAAGTGGTTTAACGACAGCAAAGGTTTTGGATTCATTACAAATGAAGACGGAAGCGAAGCTTTTGTCCACCATACTTCTATCCAGGGCAATGGCTTTAAGAGCCTTGCTGAGGGTGACAAGGTCAGCTTTGATACTGAAAAGGGTCCTAAAGGTCCCAAGGCGATCAATGTAGCAAAGCTGTAATTGACAGACGAAATCCCCCCTGCTCCAAAAGCGGGGGGGATTTTTATTTTCCCGGAGGTGACAAAGTGAACAGATATAATTATGCAGCAAAGATGGAATTAAGAAAGCAGATCAATGTTGCTGCAGGTTTGGTTTCGGACCGATTCCCTGAAGTTTCGGGCATCGTCATTCACATGACATATTACCGGAAAGCGGTGATGCCTGTTCTTATGGTGCGTACAGTAAATATCTTTCCAACCTCTTATGCCTGTTTTAATATGGATTGCATGATAAAGGGCTGTAACGGGGGCGGTTTTGACCTTTCCTCTGTTGTCGCTAACATGGCGAAAATCCGCGAGAAGGTAAGAAAAGGGACACTGGTCTGCCGGGGAAGCGTAGACAAAGATGCCTCAGACCATGCGAGCATCGAGTATGAGGCAGTAATACAGTACAAAAAAATATCAAAAGCTAGGCTGAATGTTGCATAGGGGTTAAGAAGCGCAGAAAAATCCTGCGGCATTCAGCGGCTTGAGTCTTTTTTCTGGGCCTCTTTCCCTGCATGCAATGATGCAACGCAGATTATAAGCAGAAATAAAGATGCCAGAGAAATTATAAGTGCAATGAGCATATTGCATCCTCCCAGTTCTCCGGCAGGCCTTGATCTGGATGATGCAAACTTAAGATACACTACGGAGATTCTGTCTCCGGGTTCGAACAAGCCGTCTCCTGATAATCCGAATTCCCCCGTATCAAAATGACCGCTGACATGTGTCCCTCTTCCATTGCCTTGGTTAATATCGAAACCGTAGGTGCCCCTACAACGTCTTATATAAGTGGCAGGTCTCGGTTTTCTCACCAATGCCTGATACTGCTCGCTCTGCTCCACAACAGCACTAATCTCAGTCCCCAGACACCTGTAAAGCGTCCAGACTGACACAAGGTATCCGCTGCGGAGAAGGGCTACGGAGCTCGCGACAATCACTATGATTATCAGAGGAAAAGGGAGACAACCAGGGGTCCTGCTCTGCACAGTCACCGAGGCCATGCACTATCCGTTGTCGCTTCCGGACTGGTCCATGATGCGCCTGACTATAGCCGCAACCCTTTCAGTTGCGTCCCTGGCCAGCACAGAGTTTTTGTCAGGCTCCCTTTCAAGGAATTTTCTGAAACAGCCCAAGGCCTCGGTCTCCTTGTTCAGGCTCAAAAGCGAAACAGCCCTGAAGTACCACGGAAGGGAAAAAGAAGAATCAAGCTCCAGCGCCCTGTCGCAGCAATATACCGCCTCGTTGCAAAGACCAGCGGCCCTGTAACTGTTGCCCTTATGGCACCAGGCCGTAACATTCCGAGGATCCAGCGCCAGAGTCTTTTCGAAGCTTGCTATCGCCTCAGGATACTGCCCGAGATCATTGAGGCAGAGTCCCTTATTGAGGAATCCCAGCGGCCCGCGCGGGTTTATCTCTATAGCCTTGTTAAAACAGGACAACGCTTCGTTCATCATGTGTTTGTCAAACTTGAAGGCTTCATGACCGATCCATGATCTGCTGTAAAGAGCAGCTCCCTTGTTGACCCATGCAAGATCATCACGATCATCCAGTGAGAGCGCCTTTTCAGCGTTCTTGATAGCTCCGTCAAGATCGCCGGCAACAAGACAATCGTATGCCTTGTCAGACCAGATAACCGCCTCCCCGCTTATCTGCCCTGCCGCAGGAGCTCCCCCCCGGCCTGCAATTTCTTTATCCGCATGCGTTGCGGCTCCATCAGCAGTCAGTGGTATAGCAGGCATCAGCTCATCCAGGCGTTTACCGGCATGAGTCAGCTGCTGTTCATATTCGTCGGGGAAATCAAGAGCATGCTCAACAAACCTCGAGTATGAAACAGCGGCCTCTTCCCGCCGGCCGTCAGCGTCTTCCAGACGCGCCTTGTTGAACCACGTGACCGCAGAAGAGGGAGACAGCTCAATCGCCTTATCGAAGCACGGCAATGCCTCTTCAACCCTGCGGAGCATGCCGAGGACCCTGCCCCTGTTATTCCATGCCTCCATATAGTAGGGATCCAGCTCAGTTGCCCTCGTATAGCTGGCCAATGCAGCATCAAACGAGCTCTGCTTTGCTAAGAGGACTCCCATGTTGAACCAATAAACGGCGTTTCTGTCGTCGGCGGCACCAGCTTTTTCCCAGCATTCTATGGCCTCATCAGGGCGGTTCAGTTCCCTTAGACAGAGCGCCTTAAAGTGCCACGCCGCCGCGCATTGAGGAAAGAGCGAGATCGCATTATCGAAAAACTTTATGGCCTTGTCTAACTGCCTCTGTTCCGAAACGGCCCTGCAGCCCTTGACAAGCCACAGAAAAATCTCGGCATCCTTCATCCTGAATCCTTTTGCAGACAGCTCTCTCAGAGATTGCGTGGCGGTCTGCATCAGTGGCTTATGCTTCTGCTGGTCTGCCAGTGCAAGAAAGATCTGAAAAGAGACAACAGCGTCTTCTGAAAGCCCGAGGGTCACTTCTGATGTGGCCTTAGAGAGCCATGCCTCCGGAAAGAGTGGTGAAACATCTACGGCTCTCCTGCAGGAATTAACCGCCTCCTGATAACGCTCGAGGCTGAAGAGGCAGTTCGCCCTGTTGCACCAGGCCTTGCCGTACTCGGGAGACAGGGCAATAGCCTTTTCAAAATACAGAAGTGCATCGCCGAACTTATTCTGTTCATATAGCTCGGCACCCCTGTCATTTAATTCCACCGGCTTTTCCAAAGTCATTTCTTTCCTCTAAGGCAGTTCACAATATCCGCCTGATCTTAGAGAACGCCTCTTCTATTACGTGAGGTTCAGGCAGGAACGTGGTCCTGAAATAAACACCATCTTCCTGCCTTCCAAACCCTGAACCGGGGACAAAGACAACTCCTTCTTTAAGTGCAGCCCGCACAAATTGAAGGTCCTTCCTCCATTTAGTCGTTTCTATCTTCATGAAGGCGTAAAACGCGCCCTTCGGAACCGGAAAGGAGAGCGGCAGCTTTGCAGCCATCTTCATAAAAGTGTCCCTCCTCTCCAAAAGCTTCCGCTTCATATCTGCAAGAAAAGCCGGGTATGAGGGGTCCACTATTGCCGCTGCTGCAGCCCTCTGATACTCCCAATTCACGGAGAGGCGCTGATTGCAGAGCAGAAAAAAGGCATTCTTGACCTCTGACCACTTATCGCCGTGGAATGTTACCCATCCTATCCTTGCGCCAGGATAGCTGAAGACCTTGGAAAGCGAGCTGCCGTATATAAACGGGATCTTGTCCCTCGCAATCTTTCTGAAATCCACCTGCCTGCCTTCCAGGATGAGTTGGTCATAAGACCCGTCATAGAATATGGGCACGTCATACTCGGCGCAGAGCGTCACGACTTCTGAAAGGTTCTTTTCGGAATAAACCGACCCAAGGGGATTATTCGGGTTGATTATCACCATCGCCTTTGCACCCTCGATCTTCTTAGCTAGGTTGCCTACGTCGATCTGACCGTCGGCATCGTGCCTGTAAAACACACTGTCGCCTTCGAACTGTTTGGCCTTGCTGAGGTAAAGCGGATATACCGGATTCGGAAGAAGCACCTTCTCCCCGAACCCTATGAACGAATGGAAAAAGAAGTCTATGCCCTCAGTGAGGCCGGCTACGGCAAACACGTCTTCAGGTCTGCACTTCTCGATCTTCGCCACCGTCTTTCTTAACTGCTCGTCGCCTTCGGAAGGAGCGTAGCCCTTCCAGTTTTCATCGAGCGCGCCCTTTACACGGTCGGATATTACCCTGAAGGGCTCGAAGCCATACTGGGGCGGGTCTCCGATGTTGAGATAAATCATCTTTTTGCCCTTGGCCTCCTCGCGCTTGGCCTCCATAACTATGTCCCGTATTGGGTAGCTTACGACATTCATCCTTTCTGTAGGCCTGTAAGGCAGCTGTCTTTTTAGGTGTAGCATTTCATCATCCTTTATATTTCAGGCTCCGCCACTGCCAACGGCAAAGGGGCGTCACAGCCGATTCAATTGAGAATAAGCAGATTTTCTGCATGGAAAAGAATAGCACTTAAAAAAAGATTTTAACAAGGGATGAACCCCGTTCAGAGATTAGCGCGGGGGTTGCTCCTCTTTATTTTGACTTACAGCTCATTTGTACTCCGGTCCTTACAGTGATAAACTTAAACAAAGAGCAGCCGCAGTTGCTCAGCTCATAAAAACCGTCACGGGGACCCGACCCGGCCAGGGTTACGTGGACACCCGAAATATACTGAAGGCGCAAAAAGGAGACGCAATGAAAACTGCAACAATTATTCTGCGTGGGGCAGCATGGATAATTATCGCCATGCTGATTATACCCCCGGTCTTACCGGCTCAGGATCCCGTGCAGCCTGAGCAGTCCGACAGGTTCAAAAAAGAGGAACTGGCACAGATGCTGGCGCCGATCGCACTATATCCGGATTCTCTTATTGCCCAGATGCTGATGGCGTCAACGTATCCTCTTGAGATAGTCGAGGCCGAGCGGTGGCTTCGTCAGAATAAGAAACTTAAAGGAGATGAACTGGACGCGGCTCTGCAGGAAAAGACATGGGACCCCAGCGTCAAGGCGCTCTGTCATTTCCCGGACCTTCTCTTTTCCATGAGTGAAAAGCTGGACCAGACGAGAAAACTCGGGGATGCCTTTCTGAGCCAGCAGGATGATGTTATGGTCACCATACAGGAATTACGCCGAAAAGCTGAGGAGCAGGGAAATCTCAGGACAACAAAAGAACTGAATGTCATCGACGACAGGGATGAGATCAGGCTCGAACCGGCTGACCCGCAGGTCGTATATGTGCCTGTATACAATCCGCTATATGTTTACGGTCCGTGGTGGTATCCTGCGTATCCGCCTTATTACTGGTACTATCCGGCCGGCATCGTTATCAGCGGCGGCTTTATAGGATTCAGCGCGGGTTTCTTTGTCGGAATCGATTTCTTCTCATGGAGTTGGTTCGACTGGCCTCGTCATTTCATACATATAGACATTCATAAGACAAGACGTTTCCACAGACCGGATATAAGGAGGCCTGGGTTTGACCGCCCTGTATGGAGCCATAATCCGATCCACAGAAGAGGTGTTGCATACCGGGACAGAAATACGTCCGAGCGTTTCGGTTTGAGACCTCCTCGGATACCGGTAGTAGGCCCGGAGAGGCGGGGGTATCCGGCTGGAGGGGTTGAAAGGCGGGTTTTGCAACCGTCTCAGGGCCCTGTTGAGCGACGCGAAAGGGGCATCACACCGCCTGTCAGAATCGAGCCGCGTCGTCTCAGGGAGACCCCCTTCCGTGGTATAGGCGACGGAAACTTCGAACGTAAGGCAAGTGAACGCGGAGGCATAAGCAGGCAGGGCGAGAGTATCCGTCAGATTGACAGGGGTGCAAGCCGTCAGGGCGGTGGTATTCCCCAGATTGACAGAGGCACAGGCCGTCAGGGCGGAGACACAGGGCGCAAAAGCGGCAACGAAGGCGGCGGCTTCAGGGACACGGGTAAAGGCAGGGGAACCCGGAGATAAGAAAAGGGCCTGACTAAATTCCCTTACTGTATAAATGAAAATATAACGGAGGAAAAATGAATATTTCCATATTAGATAGAAAGGACTCAGAGACAGGTCTGACCGCACTTATATGTGTCTTGGCGGCGGCCCTGCTCCTGCACTGTACATCTCTCGTTTCGTTTGCTGCAGGTATAACTCAGAAAAACTTTCCATCACCTGAGGAGGCGGTTAAGTCCCTTGTTTCGGCAGTCAGGGAAAGTGACATAAAAAAAATGAGTGCCGTATTGGGGCCGGGGAGCGAAGAATTGATCTCTTCCGGCGATGTTGTTGCTGACAGGGCAGGACGCGAAAAATTCCTCAGGGCTTATGACCAGTTGAACAGCCTTGAGCGTCAATCAGCGGTTACTGCTGTTCTTCATATAGGCCCAGATCAATGGACACTGCCTATCCCGATAGTAAAAAAAGGAAAAACATGGGCATTCGACGTTCGCAAAGGCAAAAAAGAGATCCTGAACCGCAGAATAGGCAGAAACGAACTGCATGTCATTGATGTGCTGAACGCCTACGTCGAGGCGCAGCATGAATACGCCAGCAAGGACTGCCTGGGAGGAGGCAAGGTTGAATTCGCGCAGCGGTTGATCAGCTCTGAAGGAAAACATGACGGACTCTACTGGCAGGCAAAGGAAGGAGAAGAGACCAGCCCCCTGGGTCCTCTTATTGCGCGGGCTGCCAATGAAGGTTATGCCGGTGACAAACAGTCTCCGGACCTTTCGCCCTTCCACGGATATTATTTCAAAATCCTGAAAGGCCAGGGAAAGCATGCAGAGGGAGGAAGATACAACTACGTGGTAAAAGGGAAAATGATCCTCGGATTCGGCCTCGTTGCATATCCGGCCCAGTACGGCAATTCCGGGGTCATGACCTTCATGGTAAACCAGGAAGGGACTATCTACGAAAAAGATCTGGGTAAAGATACTAACCGCATCTCAGAGGCAATGAAGGTTTTCGATCCGGACAAGACCTGGAAAAAGACCGGGGAGAAGATTGAACCGTGAGATGCGAAATATGGCCGCAATGAAGGCATTGATCATAAGCGCTGACAATTTCGAAGACACTGAACTCCTCGTCCCTTACTACCGGCTGAAGGAAGAGGGGATAGAGGTGGATATAGCCTCTATGCAGACCGGCAGCATAAGGGGAAAGCACGGGTATGAGGTAGCCGTCACAAAGTCGCTTAAGGATGTGACTCCTGAAGCCTACGATATACTCATCCTTCCCGGAGGCAAGGCCCCTGAAGCGGTGCGCCAAGAGAAAAAGGCGCTTGATCTTGCCAGGTATTTTTTCAATAAAAACAAACCGGTTGCCGCAATCTGCCATGGAGGGCAGACCCTGATCAGCGCCGGACTTGTGAGAGGCCGCAAAATGACCTGTTACAGGTCTGTCGCTCCTGAGATGAACGAGGCTGGGGCCCTATATGAGGACACCGAGGTCGTGGTAGACAATAACCTCATAAGTTCCAGGCAACCCTCAGACCTGCCTGCATTTATGCGTGAGATAATGAAAATTCTGAAGCTCAGATAAAGGGCGGGATTATCCGGGTTGACAGTGCCTGTGGTTATGTTAGCCTAATAATAGGGAGGCTCTTATGAAACGCTTGATCCTGATTTTTTTCCTTGCCGCCGTTCCGCTTTCGGCGAACGCCGAGTTCAAAACGATAGACCAGATTGCAAAGGCTTATGACGACGATTCGTGCAAGACCTGTCATGAAAAAGCACACAAAGAGTGGCAGAAGTCCTTTCATTCGCAGTCCGTAGTCCACTCGTTGGGAGGACTGAGAAACTTCATCGTCCACGGCGTGCAGGAGGCATGGAAACAGCCGGTGAGCAAGGAGCACCTGATGCGGTGCATGGACTGTCATGCACCCCAACTCCTGTATGCCTCGGAATCCGTGGTGAGTGAAGTGGTGGCTCTCATTCTCACAGCTAACGATGAGAAAGATGCTGCCAAAAAGGCGTCCGCGCGAAATCAGCTTTCCCGGCTGAACGTAGGTTGCGTTGTCTGCCACAACACCAAAGCATCGATAGAGAAGAACCTTAAGGGAGCGCCGCAGCCCGGCGTCTTCTACGGACCGACAGGCAGGCCGACTTCTGCGCACGGCACTGCACAGTCGCCGGTCATCACTTCAGCTGCCTTCTGCGGCCAGTGCCACGGAATCCACACTCCGCCTGACGGAGATTTCATCGGATGCAATACCCTGTACGGAAGCTACCAGGACGCATACCGCGGCAACGGGGGCCTGGAGACCTGCCAGGACTGCCACATGAGAGCTGAAAACAGGGGCCATACCTTCCCCGGCGCCTATGATGCTGCCATGGTGAAAAACGGTATAGGAGTGGACGTGCAGGCGATAGGCTTCAGGCTCACTCCCGGCACCTGGACGCCTGTTGCAGTGGTGAACGTCAGCCTCATTAACCGGGCTGGCCACCGAATCCCCGACGGCTGACTCTGGACAGCAAAGGTGGTCCTGGATGTGACCGCAAAGACTGATCAGGGCGTTGTAATCAGCATCGGCAAGAAGGAGTACTGGGAGATCGGGATTGACCTTGACGGCAGGCACCGCGTTGGCGCATGGCAGATAAAGGAGATCGTTGATCTTACCCTGCCGCCCCGTAAAACGATTACCGAGCGGTTTTTGGCCGAGCTGCCGGCCGGAACAAAGAGCGCGGAGATAGAAGTAAGGGTGAGTTACCTGCCGGCATCCAAAGTGGAGATCGGGGTGGCCAGGATCGTAAAGAGGCTGATTTTCAGCATGTGATATTCAGCTCAAGCCGCTTTTCTTGCTGTTGCCTGGTCTACTGCCGTTTCACAGCCCCATGGATGCCATAATTTAATTCCGATTGTCATCAATTCCCCTCAGCTGTTCAGCGACCGGGGGCGGATTTCTGAGGCCGGTACTTGTGTGTCGTTGCACCCGAAGAAGGACGGGCAGCAAAACCCTGAGATGAGGCCGTCCGGGCCAGCTGTGCCTGCCGCCCTTTCTGAGGGGCATTTGCAGCAGTACGGACTCCGGGAGGTGCAGCGGACTTTTCCCTCTGCCGCTGGCCCTGCTGCTGACGGGGCGGCCGGGCAAATTCTGTATCCCGTACCGGCGCCTGTTTTTTATAATCAAAACCCTTCAGTGTGCGGCGCTCCACCTTTTCATTGAGGACGCCCTCTATGCTGCGCACCATAGCCTCGTCTTCACGAGTTATAAACGTAAAGGCATCGCCGGTCTTCGCAGCACGGCCGGTGCGCCCGATCCGGTGCGTATACGCATCCGCAGTATCAGGCATATCATAGTTGATAACGTGGGATATGCGCGAGACATCGATACCTCGTGCAGCGATATCGGTTGCAACAAGGATCTGATACGAGCCGTCACGGAATCCGTCGAGCGCTGCCTGTCGTCTGTTCTGTGACAGATTCCCCTGCAGCGATGCGGCCCGGTAGCCCGCCTTTTCAAGCTGCTGACCCACGCGCTTGGCGCGGTGCTTGGTGCGCGTAAATATAAGCACGGATTCTGTATCGGTATGCTTCAAAAGTTCAAGCAGAAGCGAGGTTTTGAGATGCTGATCGACCGGATAAAGCGCGTGGCTGACCGTGTTTGCCGGCACAGCCGGATTAACCTGCACGGTTACCGGATTATTCAGAACATCGTGGGCAAGCCGCCGGATATCATCGGGCATGGTTGCCGAAAAAAGAAGCGTCTGGCGCTTTGCAGGCACGTGCCTGATGATCTTCCTGATGTCAGGCAGAAAACCCATGTCGAACATCCTGTCCGCCTCGTCCAGCACCAAAACCTCCAGATGAGACAGATTGATCGTGCGCTGATTGATGTGATCGAGGAGCCGGCCAGGGCAGGCTACGATAATCTCTGCACCTCGTCTGAGCTTCTCCACCTGGTTATTGACCGCAACACCGCCATAGACGGTTACGCTCCGGAGGCGTGTCTGCTGACCGAGGCTGTTGATCGTCTCATGGATCTGCTCGGCAAGCTCGCGCGTAGGGGCGATGATAAGGGCCCTGACATTCCGGTGCTCACCCTGCATAAGGCGCTGCAGGATAGGCAGCACAAAGGCCGCTGTCTTGCCGGTGCCGGTCTGCGCCAAACCCATTACGTCGCGGCCAAGCAGGACCGGCGGGATAGCCTGAGCCTGTATAGGCGTTGGCGTGACATAGCCCGCAGCCGTGACTCCTGCAGCAACGCGGGGGTGAAAATTAAAAGTGTGAAATTCCATAAACTCCTTTTTTCTGCGTTCGGGGGGAAAAACCCCGGGTGTATTCCGGGGCTTACAATGATGTAGTTTTCATCCGGGTACAGCAGTTGTGTGATTGTTAACTGTAGCAGCTTTTAGGAACCCCTGTCAAATATTCCCTTTTCTGTCTTGACGAATAGCTGAAGGACCTGTTATCCTAAATCCAGAATTTTGGAAGTTTTTGCGTTTGCGAAGGCCACAAAGACTTTTAACTTTGCGGCCTTATTTTATTGCGACATTCCGGGATTCAGTTTATAGAGAAGGAGGTAAAGAAATGGCACAGGGAACAGTGAAATGGTTTAACGACAGCAAAGGTTTTGGCTTTATCACTGCTGAAGACGGAAGTGAAGTTTTCGTCCACCATACGTCCATCCAGGGCAATGGCTTTAAGAGCCTTGCAGAAGGTGACAAAGTCAGTTTTGATATTGAAAAAGGCCAGAAAGGCCCAAAGGCTGTTAACGTAGTCAAGCTGTAATCAGTAGTAAAAGGCTCCTCCGGCGGGGGAGCCTTTTCATTTGGAGAGACATGAACAGCAGGAAGAATGAAGCAAAGGCAGAAAGGCAGCAGGAGAGGCTTGACTCAGGCTTTTTGGCTGCACACTTCCCTGAGGTTGCAAACATTGTCATCAGCATGATGTACAATCAGAAGGGAATAAAAGCGTTACTTCGTACCGTTAATTTCTTTCCCGGCAGTTATGCTTTTTTCAAGATAGACTGTCTGAGCAAGAACTGTGTTGACGGAGGATTCGATTTAACTCAGGTAATCACCTCGATGATCCGAAGCCACAGGGAGGCGACAAAAGGGGAACTCTCCTGTGAAGGAAACGGTACAGCTGCCGACCACTCGGCAATTGCCTACGAAGTTGTCATACAGTACGTATAAAATAATACTGTAAAGCACAATAGGGACACTTATATTTCATTTTAGCAGCGCGGTTCGCTGTTTCAGAAATCTCTATGTCCCTCATGCGGCGGCTCTTCTATTCCTTCTCACGGCGGACATGGGCTCCAATCTTCCCCAGCTTCTCCTCGATCCTCTCGTATCCCCTGTCAAGGTGATAGATCCTCTTTATGGTGGTCTCACCCGTAGCTGCAAGAGCTGCAACGATCAGGGACGCGCTGGCCCTCAGGTCTGTTGCCATAAGAGGGGCGGCCTTGAGTTTCCGTATACCCCGTATTGTTGCCGTCCCTCCCTCGATAGTGATATCCGCCCCCATTCTCCGAAGTTCGGCCACATGCATAAACCTGTTTTCGAATATCTTTTCCGAGATGACACTGGTGCCATGGGCAATGCACATCATGGCCATGAACTGAGCCTGCATATCTGTCGGAAACCCCGGATAGGGCATCGTCTTGGTATTCACAGCCGCAAGCCGTTCCGGCCCCCGGACACGGACGCCACCATTCACCGCACTGAAGATCATCCCGGCGTCCTGCAGTTTATTTATCACCGCATCAAGGTGGTCTGTCCTGCAGTTCTTCAGAGTGATGTCTCCCCCTGTTATGCCGGCTATAGTCATGAAGGTACCTGCCTCTATCCTGTCCGGAATGATCCTGTGCCTTAGCGGCCGCAGGCTCCTGACGCCTTCTATCTCGATAACACCCTCTCCAGCCCCTTTTATATTCGCGCCCATCTCTGTCAGCGCATCCGCGAGATCAACAATTTCAGGCTCTCTCGCCGCATTTTCGATGAGGGTCTTCCCCTCTGCAAGCGTAGCAGCCATCATGATGTTTTCTGTCCCCGTTACAGTCGGGATATCAAAATATATGGAAGCCCCCTTAAGCCTCTTTGCCCTGGCAAGGACATATCCTGATTCAAGGGTGATGGATGCACCCATCTTCTCAAGCCCCATTAAGTGAAGGTTGATCGGCCGCGCGCCTATTGCGCAGCCGCCCGGCAGCGAAACCTTTGCCTTCCCCAGTCTTGCCACAAGAGGTCCCAAGACCAGAACAGAGGCCCTCATGGTGCTGACCAGTTCATAGGGGGCCTCATGATTACTTATGGCGCTGCAGTCCAGGACCGCCTTATTTCCTTCGAGGTGGAAGCCGGCCCCGAGATTTGCGATCAGCCTCCCCATGGTCATAACATCCCTCAAATGAGGCACGCAGTCCAGCTCATGTTCGCCGCCTGCAAGGATGGAAGCGGCCATAATAGGAAGCGCTGCATTTTTTGCACCGCTGATCTCTACCGTGCCTTTGAGCTTACTGCCGCCTTTTATGATGAGCCTGTCCACAATTTCCTCCGCCAAACAGGATAAAAAAATGAGGTATCCACGCAGTGAATACCTCATTCGCATTGACGCTGAACTTACTAATTATTGGGCATACTTAAGATCGCCGTCTGTTTCGTCATAATATGATATCCGCACATTTCCGCCTGCGTCTGAGACTATGGATGTATATATACCCTCTCCGATCATGCTCTCGTCTACTATGTCCGCAACAGCCCAGTCCCAGTAATTAAGCAGGGCATCGTAAAGAATGCCGGTGGCATAATAGAGATCGCCGTCCTTGTAATAACTTATATGCATCCTGCCTGAAGGATCGATGAACAGGGGATTCGCTGTCAGGCCGTTTTTATTATAGGGAGGGATGCTCACCTCAACTATGTCATAGTGTTTCCAGTCGCCAGAGGCATTCGTAATAATCCGGATGAACCTGTGTCCGTCCGGATAAACATGATTATACGTAATGTATACCTTCCCGCCATAAAG
>JACRHE010000142.1 GCA_016217695.1 Nitrospirota bacterium
AAGAAGAGTATAAGTCCTATAAACAGTATGTCTCCAGGAGCGGCGTCTATATTGTTGTACATCCCGGTTACTATGCTTTTTTCGACAACAAGACTGCCCTGTCGCCGGCCAACAACACTGTCGGGGGATTCCCTGAAAAAAATATTGTTGAGCGGCTGTCACTTGAGATCTCGCCGAACGATTTTAACCTTAATGTTATGCAGGAGCAGGAGGCTCTTTTCAGGGATTTCCTGGAGTTTATGTCCATGGAAAAGAAACTGGTGATACTCATTGTGCCGCGAGACTATAAAAAACATATGACCAGGGAATATATTCCGGGAAAAGATGAATATGCCCGGTATATCAACGATCTGACTAATCTCTCCGAATCCATAATTTATTTGGAATCGCTTGAACCCAATACCGGATTTATGAGCAGGGAAGATATGGAAATCCTTAAGGCTTTCCTGCATGATGCCGAAATAAAATCCGTATTATATAGCGGCGGATATGTAGGGAGATGTCTTGACAATTTCAATACGTCCCTGACTGACACTATCAGTTATGAGAGCGTCTATTTTGTCCCTGAGATGGCATCGGTCGCACCTGACGAGATAAATGAAGCATCACACCGCTACCTCCTTACTAAAGACGGCAAGATAAATTTCAAGGGTGTCATAAAGTATTTCAAGTCCTATGGATTTGAAAGAGTAAAGGTCCCTAAAATCAAAAGGTTTTCCCTCTTTAAATTCTCCAGGATCAGAGACAAGAAGTCATAGCATTCATCTGCTGAACAGGGCTCTCTTTCCGTTAAAACATTTCTCGCCTAAAACAGTCGTAAACGTTCATGGTATTATATGTTTACGATGATCAGGGTTGCAGTAACAGGCATAGGTGCAGTAACTCCGCTGGGAAACACCTTCAGGGATACCTGGGAGGCGGCAAAGGCCGGAAAATCCGGGATATCCGAGATCACGAGATTCAACATATCTGATATTAATATTCCCTGGAGAGTTGCAGGTGAACTAAAGGGATTTGATCCGGGAAACCACCTCACCCGAAAGGAGGTCCTTCGGCTGGATCGTTTTACCCAATATGCTGTTGCTGCCGCCCTCATGGCAGCCGAAGACTCGGGACTTTCATCTTCATCCATTAGCCGTCATCCATCCCTCGACTCAGCCGGAATCATTATAGGCTCAAGCAGGGGCGGCATAGGCTCAATTGAAGAGGCTGTCACCGGACACAGAAGGACATCAGCCTATCTCATGTCATGCTCCACGGTAAACGCAGCCCCATCCTCAGTTTCGCAGAAACTGGGGATCCGGGGTTACTGCCTCGGTATCTCAAATGCATGCGCGTCAGGCACAAATGCGCTGGGAGAGGCATACAGGCTGATTAAGACCGGGTTTGAAGGGCCGGTATTTGCAGGAGCGGCCGAGGCGCCCATATGCAGGCTGTGTGTCGAAGGCTATGGGACTTCCGGTGCGCTTTCAAGGCGGCAAGATACCTCGGCCAGCAGGCCCTTTGACAGATCAAGAGACGGCTTCGTAATAGCTGAAGGGGCCTGCGTCATGGTTCTTGAAAATCTCGCTTATGCGGTAAAAAGGGGGGCAAGGCTTTATGGGGAAATAATCGGATATGCCAATACGGCCGACGCCTTTCACCCTACGAGACCTGATGTTGAAGGAGAACACAGAGCAATCAGGGCCGCAATTTCAGGAGCAGGCATCAAAGCTGAAGATGTTGACTATATAAATGCACACGGCACTTCAACCCGCATCGGAGACCGCATTGAGGCAGAGGCAATAGAAAAGGTCTTCGGGAACCGGACAGCCTCCATTGCGGTCAGCGCGCTTAAATCCATGACCGGTCATATGCTTGCAGCCTCCGGTCCGCTTGAGACTGCATGCACGTTGATGAGCCTGAGAGAAGGAATTATCCCTCCCACGATCAATATCTCCGAGAAAGATGAGAAATGCCGTCTGCATGTAGTCACCGATAAAAAAGCGAGGGCCATAGATATAGCCCTCTGCAGTTCGTTCGGTTTCGGAGGTGTCAATGCGGTGCTTATCCTTAAGCGACCTGATATGCCGTAGATATTAAACTCTGAAGAGGAGAAATCCATAACAAAGATCCTCAGGAATTATCCGATTCGAGGAGAGACTGCTCTGTGGTGGTTCATGACAGATTAAAGTTTTTCCGGTCGGGACCGATAAGAGAGGCATCAGAAACAGAACAGGTTTAAACACATTGGGGATCTTTTTTTATTATAGGATAACCTCATGAAAACTTTTCGAGCGGGGATGCAAGAAAAAGATGGATAATGCGTTAAGGCTTTTTGTTCAGAGGATTACGAAACTGCCCACCCTTCCAGTCATCGCACAGAAGATACTGAATCTTACTGAGGATGATTCAACGTCCGTAGATATGCTCGAAAATCTCATAGAAAATGACCCGCCCATATCTGCAAAAATATTGAGCGTTTCAAATTCAGCTTTTTTCGGCTCTGACTTTCCTGTCACGACCATAAGCGGCTCAATAATGCGAATAGGCTTTAACAATGTCAGGAATATAACCCTTGGCATAGCCTTAATGACGGTTCTTGAAAACAGCAGATCACACCCTCCTCTTGATGCTCGAAATATCTTCCGGCATTCCGTTGCTGTGGGCATGATCGCCAAGCTCATGGCAGACAATCTGAAGGTCGAGAAACCGGAGGAAGTCTTTACATGCGGTATCCTCCATGATCTCGGACTGCTGGTCATGAACCGGTATTTTGCCGATCTGTACCGCAAGACCATCGCCGACTTTGAAAAAGAAAAGCCGCTGCTCGATTCAGAGAAAGAGACCCTTGGGTTTACCCATGCAAACATTGGAGCATGGCTCGCCGATACCTGGATGCTCCCTGAAGCGGTTCTGCTGTCAATTCGTTACCATCATAATCCGTCGCAGATACAGGGCAGGATGCGGCTCGTTTCGCTCATACATGTCGCCGACTATCTTGCGAACAGGCGCTATTACAGAGTGACAGACAGAGACCCCTCCTACCCGCTCGAACCGTCTTCACTGACTCTCCTCGGCATATCCGAAAAAAGCCTGGAGGAGCTGGAATCAGCCATCGACGAAACCATGATACCTGCCGGACTTTTCAGTTAGAAAGCCAGACCCTCTTCAACTTCTATCTGGTAGGAAGACAAATTCCTAAAAAGGTAATATTTATTCCCAACAGCTCCACACTTTCTGATCTATCCTGCAGGATATACACCTTGTTCTGACATTCACTGTATCCCGCACAGGCTCACCTAAGGCTGAAACGCAGAAAAAATAGCTTCCTAAGGCAGATGCCCAAGTCAGCCGCGCATAGTGGCATATAAATTGCATCTAAAATATCAAGGAGGTACTTCAATGAGAGCTCAAAATGCAGACAGCCTTACCTCGATATTAATGGAATCTTCTCTCTACTCAACACTTTCCACAGAAGAGAGAAATTCTCTCAAGGAAAGGCTGACAGAGTGCTACCCTTTCCTTGCAGAGGGCGCTGATGAAGAGACAGAGATCGGCTATGAAGCGAGCTGGCCTGCAACCATTCAGAAGCCAAGCTAAGATCACAGCTTAGCAAAGCTTCAGTTCGCGCAGCCGGCCCCGCACTGCGGGTCAGCGCGCAAACAGTCCTGTTCCTGCCACAACTTAATTGTCTCAACTTCAATACACCCGTGTTTTTTTCTGATACACTTGCCTGTTGAGGCCGGTCATTCACCGAGGCAGAAAAAGAGTAACCACCCGGAACATGATGGGAATAACGTCTCCCAAAAACCTCCAGCCGCATTATTCATAAATTTCACGGTTATGCCGAAAAAACTTTTCGTCAGTATGGAGCATGCTCTTAAATGATTTTACACTGTCTGCTCTGATCAAGCCGCATAATATTCCGATAGCCGGCGCTTACAAAAAATTTTTGAGGCAGGAGCCGTGAAATAATCGTTGTTTCATGAACAAAAGGGGCTAGAGATTTATCTCATAAACCCGGTATGTCTTATATAACTGCCCTCCGATCATCTCTATCGTCCTCTGGACCGGGATGTTGTCCTCAAGTATCCATGAAAACTCGACCCGCTGGTATCCTCCCTTTTTGATCGGCTTGAATCCCTCCCTGAAAAGGAGTGCTTCCACCCCTTTATATCTGAATTCCTTCTTGATGCCAAGGAGCATTACCCTGAGGTCCCTTATCTTTCCGGAATAGTGGAGCGCCTTTATGAGACTTAGCGGGTTTACCTTCCCGCCCATATGCTTAAGAACAGAGTTAAAATCCGGGATCAACCCCATAAAACCGACCGGCCTCCCATACTCTTCCGCGATGAGGGTCATCTCAGGGATGATGACCTGTTTAAGCCTTTCTCCCGAGTACGCAAGCTCCTCATCCGTCATCGGTACAAATCCCCAGTTCTTTTCCCAGGCAGAATGGTAAACATCCTTGAAGATCATCATCTCAGACATGAATTTTTTCATATCTATCGGCCTTACCGTTATTCCTCTTTTTTCTGCGATAACAGCTACCCGCAAAACTTTCTCCGGCAGCCTCTCCTGAACCTTATAAATATAGGCGAACAGGTCCTTCACCTTTTTCATCCCATATGCTTCAGCCAGGTCATTATAGTACGGAAAATTATACGGCATCATTATAAAGGGAGATTCGTGAAATCCTTCCAATAAAAAGCCGCACTCCTCGTTGGTTGAGAAATTCATCGGCCCTCTCATGCACTCCATGCCCAACTGCCGGAGATATCCGGCAGCTCCCTCAAACAAAGCACCTGCAACGTCCCGGTCGTTCAGAGAATCAAAAAAACCGAAAAACCCGGTTTTATCTCTGTGCACTTCGTTGTGCGTTCTGTTAACAAAGGCGACAATCCTGCCGGCCGGCCGGCCGTCTTTTTTTGCGATAAAGTATCGGGCATGAGAATGGAGAAAAAAAGGGTTTTTCCCGGAGAAATGCTCACGCATATCCCTATTGAGCTGCGGGACAAAGAGAGGGTCTTTTGAATAAAGGGCTAAGGGTAAACGAATAAACTCATTGAGGTTTTTCCCAGCCTCAATGAGTTCTATCATCCTGTTTTATCAGCCTATTATGCCGAGGGCCTTGCCGACTTTTTCGAAGGCGCTCAACACCCTGTCAAGATGCTCATCCGTATGCGTTGCCATATAACTTGTCCTGATTATGGCCTTGCCGCTGGGGACCGCGGGACTTACCGCCACATTGGCAAAAACGCCCTCTGCCTGCAGCATCATCGCCATGGTGAAGGCCTTCAGATCATCCCCGACAAGTATGGGTATAATGGGCGTTTCGGTAGGCCCTATTTCAAATCCCAGAGACTTAAAGCCGTCATGCATTTTCCGCGTATTAGCCCAGAGTCTTTCTATTCGTTCAGGCTCATTCTCGATTATATCGACTGCAGCGCTAACCGCAGCTATCGATGCCGGAGGAGGGCTTGCGCTGAATATCAAGGCCCTCGCGAAGTGTTTGATAAAATGGACGACCTTTTCTTCTCCTGCAATAAAGCCTCCTATGGAAGCAAGGGATTTACTGTAGGTGCCCATAATAAGGTCGACCTCCTTCTCCAACCCGAAATGCTCAGCCGTACCACGGCCTGTTTTACCGAGAACCCCTATGCCATGGGCATCGTCAACCATCAGTCTCGCGTGGTACTTTTTTGCAAGTGTTACGACATCGGGAAGATCAGCGATGTCGCCCTCCATGCTGAATACACCGTCGACCACTATGAGCTTTCTCCTGTCCCTGTTCTCAGAAAGTATCCTTTCAAGGTCCGCCATCTCGTTATGCCGGAACTTCCGCACCTCAGCATATGAGAGTCTGCATCCGTCTATGATACTTGCGTGATCCATCTTGTCGATAACGATAAGATCATCTTTGCCGGCGAGTGCCGATATCACCCCGAGATTAACCTGAAATCCGGTTGAAAAGACAAGAGCGGCCTCCTTGCGGATAAACCGTGCAAGCTTTTCTTCCAGTTTCACATGGATATCCAGGGTGCCGTTGAGAAACCGCGAACCCGCGCATCCGGATCCATATTTATTCACGGCGTCAACAGCAGCCTCCTTCACCTGCGGATGATTCGTAAGGCCGAGGTAATTATTG
>JACRHE010000145.1 GCA_016217695.1 Nitrospirota bacterium
TACAGTGTCGGCCCATCCGTCGGTGGCGGTGGCGGCGGTGTCGCAGATACCAGCGCTGTCGCTATCGCCGCAACCTGTGTCGTAGTCAGCGCCCGCAATGCCGTGCTGCCCATCCCGCCTGTCCCTGCATTGATCGCGTTCTGGATCTGCGTTGCAGTACGGTTCTTCTTTGTTGACGATGCAAGCGTCCCGTGGCACGATGCGCAGTTCTGGGCATACAGTGTCGGCCCATCTGTCGTTGTCGGTGGCGGCGGTGGTGTCTGCCTGCCCAGTACTGTGGCTATAGCCTGTATCTGCATAGAGGTGAGGTTCTTAAGGCTTCCCATCCCGCCCACGTTGGCGCTTATCGCACGCCTTATGCTCATTGCGGTAGCCCCCGCTTTTGTCGACCTGGAGAGGGCACCGTGACACCCTGCACAGTTCTGTGCATATAATGTTGTCCCGTTTGTCGTCGGCGGCGGTGGCGGAGGCGCCTGCTGGGCCAACACGTCTGCTATTGCCTGCACCTGTGAGGGCGTAAGACTGCTGAGATGTCCCATGCTGTAAAGATTATTCGAGGCGTTTATCGCACCCTGGATCTGGCTCGCTGTCCTTCCTATCTTCGACGAGGTAGCAAGAGCACCGTGACATCCTGCACAGTTCTGTGCATATAAAATAGTTCCATCATTGCCCGCAACCGTTACTGCCGTCAGCCAGAGATAAAAACTTCCTAAATCATTGGCAGGCGTCAGCAATAAATAAAACGTGTAGGTCCCCGGCGTCAGGCCGTCCACTGGCATACCTGAAAGCAAGGTCTCGTTAATTGGTCCTGTCGTATTCGGCTTCCATGGCACAAGCCCTGCTGACATGGGCTGTATCGTGTAGTCAGACCTCAGGATAAACATATTATCCGGATCTCCGGGCACAGATACACCGAGGTAAACATCAGAAGGTCCAGCCATATTCCCTATCGAGACATTCAGGTCCATCGTATTGCCTCCATGGGCAACAGCACCTAACCCCATCGGGGTCACCTGGCCAGGATTCATGCCTACCGAAGCCGCCTCTGCTGCCCCGTAGGGATACATGCTCTGCCCTGCAGGCAGCGGCATACCTGCTGAAGGTGGCGGTGCTGAAGGTGGCGGTGTTGAAGGTGGCGGTGTTGAAGGTGGCGGTGTTGCTGGTGGCGGTGTTGCTGGTGGTGGAGTTATTGGTGACGGCGGTGTTACTACAGGATGACTCGCTGCATCGCCGGGAAATGTCCTGGCATTGATCTCATCGATGTTAGTAAAACTGTCGCTGTCAGAGTCGGTTGACTCTATCGCCTGGAAATTATGCCCGCCTCCATAAGCACTCCCGTACGGATTACGCGTGTAGTCCGGGTTATGACAGGTCGTGCACGTATCCAGCGCAGTTCCTGCAGTTCCATATGTCGCATTGAAGCTCGTCAGATAGTTGGAAAATCCATAAACCGTGCCAATACATGTGAGCATCAGCGCCATTACCAATACCGTTTTTAATACTCTTTTCATCTTACCTCCCTTTGAAAAGCACTTCCCATTGTTTTCTTACTTTTTATTATCTGGATTCGAGTGGTTAATGTGTTTGATGAGAGAGGGCGAACATCGCCCCCTCTTATTGTTAAATCAGCTCCATTTATTCCCGTGGCATGTATAGCAGGACGGACCTGAACCGCCCCTGAGATCCGCACCGTGGCATGGCGTGCATGATGCAATACCGTTGTCTTCCACATATTCTCTGTGATCTTTATTCCAGCTGGAAGAGTGATTTGAAACAGTCGGCGGAGGTGTCGCAGGAGGAGTCTGCTGTGCCAATGCATCTGTAATAGCCTGAACCTGCGAAGGTGTAAGGCTGCTAAGGCTACCCATGCCTCCAACACCAGCATCAATCGCGCCCTGAATCTGGCCTGCTGTCCTCCCTATCTTCGTCGAGGAAGCAAGCGCACCGTGGCACCCTGCACAATTCTGTGCGTAGAGAGAAGGCCCATCATTGCCCGCTACTGTCACAGCTGTCAGCCAGAGATAAAAGCTACCTAAATCGTTGGCAGGCGTCAGCAAGAGATAAAAAGTGTAGGTCCCGGGAGTCAGGCCGTCTACAGGCATGCCTGAAAGCAGGGTCTCCTGGACCGGTCCCACTGTGTTTGGCTTCCATGGCACAAGCCCTGCTGAAAGCGGCTGTAACGTATAGTCAGACCTAAGGATGAACATGTTATTCGGGTCTCCGGGTACTGATATCCCAAGATATATATCAGAAGGACCTGCGATATCACCTATCGCCACATCCAGGTTCATGGTATTGCCTCCCTGGGCAACAGCACCTAACCCAACCGGAATCGCCTGACCAGGATCCATGCCCGCTGATGGCGAAACTGCTGCCACATAGGGATACATGCCCTGTCCTGCCGGCATAGGCATACCTGATGCTGCTGGTGGAGGTGTTGAAGGTGGAGGTGTTGAAGGTGGAGGTGTTGAAGGTGGAGGTGTTGAAGGTGGAGGTGTTGAAGGTGGAGGTGTTGAAGGTGGAGGTGTTGAAGGTGGAGGCGGCGGTGTTACTACAGGATGACTCGCTGCATCGCCCGGAAATGTCCTGGCATTGATCTCATCGATGTTAGTAAAACTGTCGCTGTCAGAGTCAGTTGACTCTATAGCCTGGAAATTATGCCCACCTGCGTACGCCGTTCCGTAAGAATTACGCGTAAAATCCGGGTTATGACAGGTATTGCACGTATCAAGGACAGTTCCTGCAGTTCCATATGTCGCATTGAAGCTCGTCAGATAGTTGGAAAATCCATAAACCGTGCCGATACATGTGAGCATCAGCGCCATAACCAGTACCGTCTTCAAAATTCTCTTCATGTAACCTCCTATGAACATAGTTTTTCTACTTTTTAAGTTACTTACTAAGTAAATTATAAAAAGCGCTCAGGAGTAAGTCCAATTAAGTTTTTTTAATGTATTTTGGAGGGGATAAAAGAAAAATGCTATCTATTGAATATATCTCAAAAAAAGGATCCCTTGCCTCTTATTTTTTTCATTATCTTTTTGCTATCGATTATAATAGCCGGACAGTCAACTCTAATAAACAGGAAGATCCGCAGATGAAAAAACGTCTTACAGAACTGATTTTTGAAAAGGCCTTCAAATACAGTCAGGAGCCTGTCTTCAGACTCGTCTCAGGGAGGATGAGCAACTACTACTTCAACTGCAAGGCCGTGACCCTGCATCCTGAAGGCATGCACCTCATCGGAAATATCATCTATGAGATGATAAAAGATTCAGGCGCCAAAGGCATTGGCGGCCTCACGCTAGGGGCAGACCCGATCGCAGACTCGGTAGCATATACCTCATACCTGAAGGAAAACCCTGTCGAGGCGTTTGTTGTGCGCAAGACAGCAAAGGCCCACGGAACCATGCAGTGGATAGAGGGAAATGTCAGGGCCGGAGATAGGGTCGTTATCGTGGATGATGTAATCACGACCGGCAAGTCCACGATCGAGGCTATCACCAGGGCAAAAGAAGGAGGTCTCGATGTAGTGAAGGTCATTGCGCTTGTGGACAGGCAGGAGGGAGGCAAAGAAAACATCGAGGCAACCGGACACAAGGTAGAGGCAGTTGTAACCAGAGAGGAAATAATGGAACTTTACCGGGCTAGGAATTCCTGAGACACTCCTCAGACAGTCCCTTTATCTTTTCTCTCATGACCTCAAGCCTGACAGTAAATTCAACCAGGCTTTCAAATCCCATAAACCATGCTGCGCTACCCAGGCTCGCATCATCCTTTTTCAGTACACCCTCGCCCCGCAGTCTGAGAAAGGTTTCCAGCGTGCGCATAAAGAGATAGGCCTCCGTCATCAGCGTGCCTTCTGCCTGACTGACAATACCAGAAACAGACAGCCTGTGAATAGCGGCAAGCGTGGACTGGACAAGGATTTTCCGGCTCTTTCCGCAATGCTTCAGCTGCAGGAACTGCACCATGAACTCGATGTCCTCTATCCCGCCGGGACCGAGCTTGATGTCATATCCCACGGCTTCTTTCGAAAGCTCCCTCATGATCCTGTCCCTCATCTGCCTTATATCTGATGCAGAAACTTTGTGACCCTGCGAAGAAAGAGTATCCCATGCCATCTGCATAAATCTGCGGCCGGTCTCTATATCACCCGCAACAGGCCTGGCCTTCAGAAGCGCCTGAAATTCCCAGAAGGCCGCGGCCTTTGCATAGTATTGACGGAAGGCAGAAAGCGACGAAACCAGAGGGCCCTTCGACCCCTCCGGCCTGAGCCTCGTGTCGACTCTGTAGGCTATGCCTTCCCTCGTGTACGATATGAGCATTCGCAGCAGTCGCTCTGCGTCTTTGGTAAAGGTCTGCTCCACATCCCCTGCTGAGGCGAATATTATATCAAGGTCTGAATTAAAGGTAATCTCCCTTCCGCCAAGCTTGCCGAGCCCTATTACCGCAAGTCCACTGTCTCCGCAAATGGATCCGAGGGCAGCCGAAAGTATCGCCTCCGCTGTCTTGCTCAAGCCATCGACCACTCCCGGCACCCCGGTTTTCTTCTGCAGAAACATCAAGCCGAGCCGTATCTCCTCTGTCTTTCTGACAAGGCGTATGGCATCGTTGACAGCATATCCGGCGGAAATGCTGTCTTTTAATTCACTGATCAGCAGGGCCAGGCTCTTGCGGCGGGCCTCCTGCCAGCCGATCATCTCAAGATATTGCGGCCTCGTCATCAGCATCTTTGAGAGATACTCAGACTGGGAAAAAACATAGGTGAGCATATGGATCAGGGACCTGTCCTTGCTGAATATCTCCAGGTAGGACTCATTGGAGCTTAAAAGACCTGCGAAGTATTGCAGATAATGCAATACGTTGTCAGCGTCGCCGCTCTTCAGTGCGGAGTCCACAAAGACAGGAAGTATCTCGCTGAGAAGCCTCCTGCCCCTGAGGGTCTGGAAGGCAAATGTGCTGTCTTTGACAGCCTTGATATTTCTGACAGCCTTTTCAACATCCTTCAGGCTTGTCTTCGCAAGATATTCCCTCAGTTCGGAGTCGGTCAGCTCTTCATCGAAAAGCCTTCCATCAGAAATCTGCTCAACCTCTTTTTCCGTAAAGAGGGAATCATAGATATTCCTTACCCTCCCTCTCCTTTTTTCGAGATCCGAGGTGAAGGCCTTCCTGTCCTGACAGCCCATCTTTTTTGAAAGAGCCTCAAGCTCTGAAGCGCCTGACGGCAGGGTATGGGTCTGGAGATCATTGAGCTGCTGGAGACGGTGCTCAAGCGTCCTGAAATAACGGTAGTTGTCCGTAAGAACAGCATAATCCTCCTGACCGATCAGGGCCTTCTGCAGTAATTTGTGGAGGCCCTTCAGGAGATTTCTTTCCCGGACAAGAGGTTCCCGGCCCCCATATATGAGCTGGATCGCCTGGGCGAAAAACTCTATCTCCCGAATGCCCCCGTAGCCTCTCTTTATATCCCCCTTCTTGAATGTCGCGTCAATGCGCGTCTTCATCTTCCTGATCTCATCTATGGAACTGAAGTCCAGATATTTTCTGTAGACAAAGGGTTTTATCATCTCTGCAAAATCATTCCCCAGGCGCCTGTCACCCGCAACCGGCCTTGCCCTTAATAGTACCGCCCTTTCCCATGCCCTGCCCCAGGATTCATAATACATCTCATACCCGCCAAGGGACAAGGCGATGGCCCCCTTCTGCCCCTCAGGCCTCAGCCTCAGGTCCACCCTGTACGCCAGGCCTGACTCTGTATTCTGTGAGAGAAACCGCGTCAGCTCCTCGCCGGCCTTGCAGTAATATTCATGACAGCTGATCCTGTTTGTAACAACGCCCTGTGCTGTCCTCACTCCTGAGGTCTCACCTTCATCAGAGCCGTAGATATACATCAGGTCCACGTCAGAGCTGAAATTGAGTTCTTCGCCTCCAAGCTTGCCGAAAGACAGAACAGTAAAAGCCTCCTCTGGCGGGGCGCCGTATATCTCCCGAAGAAACCCTGTGACAATGCCAAGGGAATTTTCTATGATAACGTCGGCAAGGATGCTCAGCTCCGCCATCACGTCAACCAGATCGATCTTTTTCAGGATATCCCTCAGGGTAATCCGCAAAATCTCCCGCATCCTGAACTCCCGCGTCGCTGTCATGAGTTTCTGGCTGTTTGCCCTGGTCTTATCTCCCCATACAGCCAACGCTTCTGCAAGCGAACAGGTTAACATCTCCCTGTCAAGAGCTGTATCAAGGTCTCTGAGGGTCCGAAAGAGAATATCGGGGTTTGATATGCAGTAATTTGCCAGGAACTGGCTGCAGCCAAAGAGCATCGAGATGCTTCTTACCTGCACTTCCAGTTCTTCATATCGGGAAGGATACTCTTCAAGAAAAGATGAGAGGTTCTTGAGAGACCTTTCAGGGTCAGGAGTGGCTGAGGCAGCGTCTTTAAGGAGATTATCCATGAATCCTTTTAACTAAATCAGTGTATACGCCATCAACTCGTCTCCCCTGCTGTCCCGCTACGATTTCGGACTCACTTCCCTCGCCCCGTCAGGACTGGAATCAACTCGTCTCTCTTGCTGCCCCCCTGATAAGGGGGGACTAAGGGGGGTTGTTCTTTGCCTTCTGCCTTTCACTATGTTTCACTCCAAACGCGGTTGATGGTGGTTCCGGGCAACTACCAATTGGTCATCACCCTTCTTACTTCCTCTCCGTCTCCCAAAGCCTCGGATCTATGGAGTCCCTGATACCTTCACCCAGGAGGTTATAACCGAGAACTGTTATGAGAATGGCGAGACCGGGAAATACAGAGAGCCACCACGCTATCTCTATGTTGTCCTTTCCAAGAGTCAGGATATTCCCCCAGCTCGGCGTCGGGGGTTGTACACCTATCCCCAGAAAGCTCAACGCCCCTTCCACCAAAACAGCCCCGGCAATGCCGAGGACGGCTGAGACAAGCACAGGCGCCATGCTGTTGATCATGATATGCCTGAAGATTATCCTGAGATCACCTGCGCCCATGGCCCTGGCAGCAAGCACGTATTCACGCTCCTTCAGCGAGAGGAACTCCGCCCTCACAAGCCTCGCAACCCCCATCCAGGATGTGAGCCCTATGACAACCATGATGTTCCAGATGCTGGATCCGATAAAGGCGATAACTGCCAGTATGAGGAAAAAAGTGGGGATAGAGAGCATTATATCTATGAACCTCATGATTATCCTCTCTGCCCATCCGCCGTAATATCCTGCAAGGGCACCGAGGATT
The DNA here is from genome assembly GCA_016217695.1 of Nitrospirota bacterium. Classification (GTDB taxonomy): domain Bacteria; phylum Nitrospirota; class Thermodesulfovibrionia; order Thermodesulfovibrionales; family UBA6898. The sequence continues at coordinate 7,259 of JACRHE010000145.1, forward strand.
ATGCCTATCATTGTTGATATGCCTACAGCGACAAATCCGACGGCAAGGGATATGCGCCCCCCCCAGATCATCCTGCTCAGTATATCCCTTCCGAGGTCGTCGGTGCCAAAGGGATGACTGAGTCCCGGGGGTTCAAGTATATGTTTCCTGTCTATTTCATGCGGATCATACGGCGAGATAACAGGTGCAAAAATGGCAATGACAAACAGGGCAAGCACGATAATCCCGCCGGCAACTGCAAGACTGTTCTGCCTGAACCTCTGCCAGAAAAGGTCTATCAGCTTATCACTTCTCATAATGCCTACCTTGCCCGTATCCTCGGGTCAGCAATCATATACCCTATGTCGGCGAGCAGATTGCCTATAAGGGTAAGCATTGAACCGATGGTCAGGATACACATGACCAGGGGATAATCCCTTGTCATCACCGCCATATAAAAGAGCTGTCCCATACCGGGTATACCGAATATATTTTCGAAAATAACGCTCCCGCCGATGAGCCCTGGGACAGAAAGACCGATCAGGGTGACAAGCGGCAAAAGCGCGTTTCTCAGGGCATGCCGGTATATCACCAGGTGCTCCGGCAGGCCTTTGGCCCTGGCAACCGTCACAAAATCCTGCCTTATCACCTCAAGCATGCTGCTTCTCATAAACCTCGAATCACCCGCAATCCCGCCAAAGGCAGATACAAAGAGCGGCAGCACAAGATGTCTGGCAACATCCAGGATCTTGCCTGAGAAGGAGAGCGAATCGAAATTCATGGACTTGAGCTGCGATATCGGGAGCCAGTGCAGGTATACGCCGAAAAACATCATAAGCAGAAGTGCAAGCCAGAACGAGGGCATGGCAAAACCGACAAAGACGGTAGTGGTGGTGATCTTGTCAAAAAGAGAATTTCGCCTGACAGCTGAGGAAATGCCTATCGGGATCGCGATGAGAAGGATAATGACTACAGAGATTATATTGATCATGAACGTGACAAAGAGCCTCCTCTCAAGCAGAGGCTTTTTCCTGTCCCATATCTTCTGCATAACAGGCCGCCTGTCTGAGGAGAAGGACTCCCCGAAATCAAGCCTTACAACCTTTTTCAGCCACAGGCCGTACTGGACCATGATCGGCTTGTCGAGGCCGTAATACTTCTCCAGTTTTTCCCTGGCCTCGGGGGTAATCTTGGGGTTAAGCTCACTGAAGATGTCTGAGGGCTTGCCGGGCGCAAGATGAATAATAAAAAAGGTTATGAGGGTGATCCCGAACAATGTCGGTATCATCTCGAAGATACGCTTTATCAGATAGACAGGCACTTACTGCTCCATGCTGTGCCTCTGCAGCTTCTTGGGCACATACCATTTTGGCAGGTTATAGCTTATGCCTATGGGGGAAGGCTTTATACCCTTAAATCTCGCATGGACAATGGGGGTGGCATCAGGCACATAGAGAAAGATATACGGCACCTCATCAGCCAGGATCTCCTGTATCCTGAAATAGGCCTTCTTCCTCTCCTCGAGAGCAAAGGTCCTTCGCCCTTTGTCGAGAAGTTCGTCCACCTCAGGGTTGCTGTAGCTTATGAAATTGAATTCCTTCTCCTTTGTCTTTGACGAATGCCAGATATCATACTGGTCAGGGTCAAGGCCTATGCTCCAGCCCAGAAGCACGGCCTCAAACCTCCTTTTATCGATGAACTCATTGACGAACGTTGACCATTCAAGGGCCTTGATCTCCACCCTGATCCCGATCTTTGCAAGCCTCCACTGGATAATCGTCGCAGTATTTTTTCGAAGGTTATTGCCCATGTTAGTAAGGATCGTAAAGCTAAACGGCCTGCCGTCTTTTTCGAGGATTCCATCTCCGTCTGTATCCAGCCAGCCGGCTTCCTTCAGGAGCTGCTTCGCCTTTTCAGGATTATATCCATACTTTTCGACATTCGGGTTATATGGCCAGGTATTGGGGACATAAGGCCCTGTTGCCGGACTTCCGAGGCCGAAGAGGACAACATCAACTATCTCGTTTTTGTCGATCGCATATGCTATCGCCTTTCTCACCCTCTTATCCTTGAACCAGGGATGTTTCAGGTTAAAGGCCATATGCGTATATGCAAAAACAGGATACCTGAACTTCTGGAAATTGTTCCTGAAAAAATCATTCTCTGTTTGTTTGGTATACTGGATCGGCGTCAGCCCCATCATGTCTATGCCTCCTGCCTGAAGCTCAAGAAACATCGTGGCAGGATCAGGAATTACCCTGTATATGTACCTGTCGATGTAGGGCCTTCCCTCAAAATAGCCCTTATATGAATCAAGTGCGAGTTCCTGTCCCTGAGCCCACTTCGTCAAGGCATATGGCCCAAGACCTACGGGCTTCCTCGCAAACTCGGTCTTGGTTATATCCTTGCCCTCAAGGAGGTGCCTTGGGAGCACAACAAGACCGCCCCACGAGGTAAGGGCAGGCGCAAAGGGTCTTTCGTATGTAACTTTGAAAGTATGTTTATCAGGCGTTTCAGCCTTCTTTACCTGGAGAAAATCCTCTTTATAGGCAGTCGGCGTCTTCTCGTCGATTATAGTCTTGTATCCGAACATCACATCGTCTGAGGTGAATTCAACGCCGTCGGCCCACTTCACCCCTTTTCTGAGGTGAAATGTTATTACAAGTCCGTCAGGAGAGATATCCCATGATTCAGCGAGGTCGCCTATAACGCTGAGGTCGGTGTCATATTTCACAAGCCCATTAAAGATCATGCCTGCGACATTATGGGAGGCGCTGTCGCCCGCAAGCATGGGTATAAGCACGGTAGGCTCGCCGATCGTGCCTTCTATAATCGCGTCACCATAGGCCGTTTCATCCGAACCGTTCCCGGAGGCGGTCTGTAACACTGTCCTCTCCTTTTCCCTGCAACCTGCACCTGAAAAAACCATAAGAAGAAGGATACAGAAAAAACAGGATACCTTTTTCATAACTGGTTAAGAATACTGTAATTATGACGTTTTTTCAATTAATGAATCTTGTTCCGGCGAAGAGTTTTTTCGGCATACCCGTGAAATTTATCCCATCCAACGATCAGGAGAGTCTTTGAAGACTGCGTACAGTGTGTTATATATTACTTGAGGAATCAAAGCATTACCGAGAGGCATTAATGAAAGACATTCTTATGTTCAAGGCGTTCATTTTTTGGGGAGGCTTTTTTTTCTTCCTTCTTCTGGAGCTGTTGAGGCCTTACCGGAAGAGCAGTGTCTCCAAGGCCGGGAGACTGGTTATCAACATATCCCTTGCAGTGTTAAACAGCATCGTGCTGAACCTTATCTTTGCCTCAACCATAACAGATGTCTCGGAATTTGCAGCAGCCCGGCGCTCAGGCCTGCTCAGCCTGACTGCACTGCCCTTGTGGGGAAAGGTTTTGCTGACCGTCGTATTTATGGATTTTATTACCTATGTATGGCACCTTCTAAACCATGTGGTCCCCCTGTTGTGGCGGTTCCACCGGGTGCATCACAGCGACATAAACATGGATGTCTCCACAGCCTCGCGGTTTCATATAGGTGAGCTCCTTATATCAAACGCCATAAAGATCTCCCTGATCTTTTTCCTCGGCGCCGATATCCCAGCAGTGGCGGCCTTCGAAATTCTGCTGGTCCTGGCAGCCCAATTTCAGCATAGCAGTCTCTTTCTGCCCGGCTGGTTCGAAAATATCCTCTGGGTATTGTTTGTCCCGCCCTCCATGCACCGCATCCACCATTCTGTCGTTATAAAGGAGAGGGACACGAATTACGGAACAATCTTTTCGCTGTGGGACAGGATGCTGGGGACCTTTTTGAGGCAAATCGGCCAGGACAGGATCATCATCGGCATGGGCGCATACAGAAACCCTGAAAGCCTGAAACTGCATCATCTGATGCTGATGCCGTTTACACCGCCGGTCAAATGATTTCGGTCATAATACCTGCATTTAACGAAGAAAGACATATCTCAGAATGCATTGCCCAGGTTGAAGCAGAAGAAGGCGTCTCTGAAGTAATCGTAGCTGACGGCGGGAGTACTGACAGAACTATCGAGTTGGCCGGGCGACATCCGGACGTAAAGATGCTGGAATCGGTCCGGGGAAGAGGGACTCAGATGAACAGAGGAGCAGACCTTGCACTGGGAGATATCCTGCTTTTCCTCCATGCGGACACGATACTTGAAAGAGGCTGGGGAAAGGACCTGGTATCTGTTCTGGCTGACAGCTCAATAGCGGGAGGGGCCTTCAGCTTTGCAATAAACAGTCCCCTGAGGAGATACAGGTTTTTAGAACAGTGGGTCAGATTCAGATGCGCTGTTTTCACGCTGCCTTACGGCGATCAGGGCATCTTTGTCAGAAGGGACATATTTGACCAGCTTGGCGGGTATAAGGATATTCCGTTAATGGAGGACGTCGATTTTGTCGGCAGGATGAAGAAGGCAGGAAGGCTTGTCATGCTTAAGAAAAATGCCTATACCTCTGAAAGAAGATGGGCAAAAAAAGGCCTGGTCCTCACTGCGCTGACAAACCATTCCCTGCTGCTGCTCTATCGGCTCGGCGTGGATCCTCACACGCTTGCAGGGATATATTACCGGTGAACGACAAAAATTGTTACGGAATACTCATGAAATTTCCCGAACCAGGGAAGGTCAAGACGCGTCTTGCGGAGGAGATCGGAGACAAAGAGGCTGCCGAAACATTCAGGCTTATCGCAGAGAGGCTCATGGAGGCCACGCAGCCTCTGCAGAGTGAATATGCAAGGGTGCTGTTTTATGCGCCTGCTGACAGGAAGGAGGAATTTCGGCGATGGTTCCCCGGCGAAGAATTACTGGCCCAGAAGGGTGACGACATCGGAGAGATAATGGCCAATGCACTGAAGGACCTCTTCGACAGGGGAGCCTCAAAGGCGGTTATCACCGGTTCAGATATCCCGGATCTCGACAGGGGTGTGCTCAGGCAGGCCTTTTGCGAACTAAACAATGACGAAATCGTAATAGGCCCGGCGACTGACGGGGGATATTATCTCATCGGAATGAGGTCATTGCATGAACCTGTTTTCCGCGGCTTGCCCTGGGGAACCGAAAATGTCTTTCATGATACTTTGTCTGTAATCCGCAGACTTAAATTGACGTATAAGACAGTCGGTACATTGTCTGATGTGGATACTCGTGAAGACCTGCTGAAGATGTAAATAACGCCTGTCACCTCTGCAGGCCGACCGCCTGCCCTGTAATTGCGCCCATTCAGGTCGACCCCTGAGCGGCTGTGCAGGCATAGCAGTGATTGCCGACTGTAATTGTCCTGTCCATGATGCGGTCGATATCAAACTCCATTATGGTCCGGGGGCAATCGTCATCAACGGCAAGCGAGAGCAGCTGATTGAAGTCGCAATCATACAGCCTGCCGTCCCAGCCGACACTTATGATATGCCTGCACATCAGCCCCTGCATAGTTTCAGGGTTGAAGGAATCAGCCAGTTTCGCCATATATTTTTCGAGATGGTTTGTCCTGATCAGATAATCTTTGAACCTGCCTATAGGCATATTGGTAAATGCATAGAGGCTGTCAAAGGATATCCCAAATCTCCTTCCCAGCTCTCTTCGGTAGTCATCCTCAAGGATCTTTTGTGAAGGTGAGACAAAGGCTCCTGCAGGATTATAGACAAGATTCAATCTCCTGCCGGTCAGTGCGCGGCCATAACCAAGGCTGTTCAGCATCTGAAGCGCCCTGATGGACTTTTTAAAGGCCCCTTTTCCCCTCACCCTATCCACATTGTCTTCAGTGTAACAGGGAAGAGATGCAACCACTTCCACCCCCTGAGAATTCAGGAACCCCGGCAAAAAATCCATCCCGCCTTCAAAAAATATCGTCAGGTTCGTCCTGAGAAGCACATGGCAGCCGATATCTTTTGCGCCTTTCACAAGATGCATGAAATGCGGATTCATCTCAGGAGAGCCGCCTGTAATGTCAAGCGCAGAGATTCTGCTGCCATGCAGGACCTCGAGAACCGAGGTCACGGTCTTCAGATCCATCATCTCTTTTCTGTGAGGTCCTGCCTCGACATGACAGTGCCCGCAGAACATGTTGCAACAGTAGCCGAGATTGACCTGGAGAGCCGCAATCTCAAGCGGCCTTAGAGGCCCTCCCTGTATATCGAGCAGCCTGCTTTTAAAATTCATAATCTCGTAAAATCGGAACGCATGATGGAACTCCCGGCCTTCTTATTTGCGGAATAATTTAAGATATTCCACATAGCCTTCCTTTTCCAGATCCTCCCTTGGAATAAACCTCAGGGCCGCAGAGTTCATGCAGTACCTCAGGCCTGTAGGCTTTGGTCCGTCACTGAAAACATGGCCGAGATGCGAATCCCCTCTTCTGCTCCTGACCTCCCTCCTGTGCGTAAAGAGGCTCCAATCGTCTTTCTCGACTATATTGGCAGGTTCGAGCGGTCTGGTAAAACTCGGCCAGCCGGTGCCGGAGTCGTACTTGTCGAGTGAGCTGAAAAGGGGCTCGCCGGACACAACATCAACATAAATACCCTCTTCCTTGTTGTTCGCGTATTCATTCCTGAACGCAGGCTCGGTTCCATCTTCCTGGGTCACCTTGTACTGCATCGAGGTCAATCTCTTTTTTAATTCTGCCTTCGCAGGTTTCACAAATGTCCTCCAATTCCCTGATCCCTGAGAGCCGTCAGCCCTGGCGCCGGGTGCAGAAAGCTTTTCTCCAGCCCAGATCTTCTTCAAAAACTGGTCGCGGCCGGAGTTAAACCTGTAGAATTTATACCTGACAGGATTCTTCCTGTAATAGTCCTGATGATAGTCCTCAGCCGGGTAGAACTTCGCTGCAGGAAGTATCTCCGTCACTATGGGCTTGCCGAACCTGCCGGACCTGCCGAGATCTGCCCTGGATTTTTCTGCCAGGGCCTTTTGCTCCGCCGAATGGAAAAAGATCGCGGAACGGTACTGGGGTCCCCGGTCGACAAACTGCCCTCCTGCATCGGTTGGATCTATCTGCCGCCAAAAAATATCCAGCAGTCTCACGTATGAGACCTTCGAAGGGTCAAAAGTCACCTGCACAACCTCCACGTGACCTCCTGCCGCATAAGTCTCATAGGTGGGGTTCTCCCCCCGTCCGCCGGTATAGCCGGAAACCACCTTTTTAACGCCTTCAAGCCTGTCAAACGGAGGCACCATGCACCAGAAACAGCCTCCGGCGAATGTAGCCTCCTGCACCGCCGCGTCAGCTGCGGAAAAGGCTAACGCAAGCATCGCTATCACCCCCACTATAATCACAGACCTCATACGGTTCATCATAAAGTCTCTCCTTTGTTTCTGTCTTTATGTTACTGCCGGAAGATGAAAAATCTGTGAAGAAAGCAGTCCATAATCTGATTATAGCGCGAATTACGGCTCGCGGTAACAGCCGCTTCGAATGCAACTCGTGCAGCCGATCATCCGCAAGCCCTGCCCTTAAGACCGAAGAAGAATCTGAGAGCCTTCTTCACCCTGCCGGAAAATATCTTTCCGGAGAGAAATCGTCCTGCGACCTTCTTGTTTGTTTCGGCGAGCGTGGGATACGGATGCACGGCAGCAGCAAGGGTCGTAAGCCTTACACCGCCGTTAAGAGCCGCTACCCATTCGCTTATCAATTCCCCTGCATGAGGCCCGAAGATCTGGACCCCGAGCGGTCTTTCCCTCTCATCGAGCAGCATCTTCACTATACCAGCATCGTGGCCCTCTGCAAGGCTTCTGTCGTTTGCCGAGAACTTCTCCAGCCAGATGTCGTACTTGATCCCGGCAGACCTTGCCCTCGTCTCATTCATGCCGATCCCTGCAAGCTCAGGGTCCGTGTAAGTGCACCACGGCATGAGGGTATAATCAGCCTTCCTCGGCAGACGGAGAACGGCATTGCTCAGCACAATGCCTCCCTCGTATCCGGCAGCATGAGTGAACTGATACTCTCCTGTGACGTCTCCGGCAGCATAAATATGTTTGTGTCGTGTCCTTAATCTCCCATCCACCTTCAGGCCCTTCTTATCGTAATCAAGAGATAAGCCTTCAAGCCCCAGCCCATCGAGGTTCGCAGACCTTCCGGTTGCCAAAAGCAACTTTTCAGCCCTCAGAGCCAGGATATTCCCGTCGCTTTTTTTAATGACCACTTCCTTGTCACTGCCCTGGTCTTTTACGGCAACAACCGCACTGCCGAGTTGAAAAACAACTCCTTCCGATATCATTACGCTCATCAGCAGGTCTGCGACGTCTTTGTCTTCTCTGCTGAGAATCTGCCTGCCCCTCTGGACAACCGTGACCTTCGTGCCCAGACGGCTAAAGGCCTGAGCCATTTCTATAGCCACAGGACCGGCGCCGAGCACTATCATGGACTTAGGCAGGCTGTCGAGCGAGAACAACTCCCTGTTAGTGACAAATGAGGTCTTATCGAGACCGTCAAGCTGCGGCACTGAAGGCGAGGACCCTGTTGCTATAACCCAGCTCCTGGCAGACCAGGTCCTGTTATTGATCCTGACTGAATGCTCATCAGCAAAAAAAGCATCTCCGAACTCCACCTTGACCCCAAGACCACAGAACCTTTCCTCGGAATCATGCTCCTGAATGGCTCTTATGACCGATTGAATCCTTTTCTTCACATCTCCGAAATCTACAGGCCTGACCTCGATCTCAGGAAGCCCGAACCTTGCCGGATTTTTCATGAGGTGATACACGGAGGCAGTCCTGATAAGGGTCTTGCTCGGCACGCATCCGAAATGGAGGCAGTCCCCTCCCAAATGCCTTTCCTTCTCGATAAGCAGGGTGCTGGCTCCGAATTGCGCGGCCCCGGATGCGACTGTAAGCCCTGCAGCTCCTCCGCCAAGAATGCCTATGTCAAAATCGAACACGGTCACGCAGTACCTTTTCAATAATTCATGATTTTATTTTAGCGTTTCTGGCCCTGAATGAGCTGAGCATTTTTTTTGCCGCAACCGGAAATATGCCCAGAAGCGCAAAAGAGAGGATCAGACGCGCAGACAAGATACCGGATACGGATTCTATCCTCCCCAGCTCCCTCCCCGCATTGACGTATACAATGGTTCCTGCAAGCATGCCTGTCTGGGATACCCAGTAAAAGGTGCCTAGCCGCATCTTTGTCAGCCCCATGGCAAGGTTTATCATCCAAAACGGAAACACCGGGATCAGCCTCAATGCAAAAAGATAGAACGCCCCTTCCCTCAAAAACCCTTTGTTAACAGTCCGGAGCCTTTCCCCTAATCTTGCCTGAACCCAATCCCTCAGGAGGAAACGGGAAACAATGCAGGCCAGGGTCGCGCCGATGCTGCTGGCAAAGGAGATGACAACCGTTCCAACCCACAGCCCAAAGATAGCTCCGCCGGCCAGACTCATGACTGCAGCTCCAGGAAGAGACAGTGAGGTCACAATAATATAGATCGCCATATAGCCCGCTATGACCGAAAGAGGACGTGCAGCATATAAGGCCTCAAAATGTCTCTGCGTATCCTTGATATAAGAAAGGGTCAGATATCCCCCCAGATCGAAAATCCAGAATGCGGAGATTAAAGAGATTAAGGCAGCGCCAAGAACAAGCCGAAAAAGGAGTCTTTTATCCATAAGTCAGGACACCGGAATTTGCGGCCGGATATGTTGAGGTCTGCATAAGTCGATTCTAGCACATTAAACCCCCCATTGGCCGTCTGCACCCCAGGAAGCAGAAACTCTACAGTCATGCCCCTGTCTCAGCAGATAGGCCCTTATTAGTCCGCCAGGACCTCAGACAACTATCCAGAATCCCTGAGGTACTTCCCCGTATAGGACTTTTTTGATTTCTTAATCCCTTCAGGAGTCCCTTCGTATATGATCTTTCCGCCCTTGTCGCCCCCTTCAGGTCCCAGGTCTATAACCCAGTCGGCAGCCCTTATCATATCAAGGTTATGCTCTATCACAATTACCGTATTGCCTGCCTCAACCAGCCTGTTGAGAATATCGAGGAGTGCCTGCACATCGGCAAAATGCAGTCCCACTGTCGGCTCGTCAAGAATATATAGATAGGATGCAGCAGTTATTTTTTTGGAGTCGGCTTTGCTGATCCCTGCCCCCTGATCCCTACTCCCTGTATTCTGTAACTCAGCACATATCTTGAGTCTCTGGGCCTCGCCGCCCGAAAGGGTTGTGGCAGGCTGTCCCAGCCTCAAATACCCCAGCCCTGTATCCATCAGAAGGCCTAACTTTGCCCTGATATTCGGATGATCTTTAAATAGATCAAAGCCCTCTTCAATAGTCATATTCAGGACGTCGCTTATGTTCCTGTCACGGTACCGAATTCTGAGGGCCTCCGGCTTATATCTCTGTCCTTCACACTTTTCGCACCGTATATAGAGGTCTTCAAAAAAATACATCTCCAGAAGCTCATAGCCCTCCCCCTTGCAGGCCTCGCACCTGCCGCCGGGTACATTAAACGAGAAAAAACCCGGACCGTATCCATAGGCCTTAGCCTCCCTCTGCTCTGAGAAGAGTTTTCTGATCTGATCAAATATCTTCAGATAGGTGACAGGATTGGAGCGCGGACTTCTGCCTATCGGAGACTGATCAATAAGCCTTGCGCCCTTCAGGAATCCTTCGCCCTCCAGCCTCTCAAAGGCAAGAGGCTGATCCGTGCCTGTCCTGAAGCGCTTTGCCAGGGCATAATAAAGTGTCTCAACTGCAAGGCTGCTTTTCCCTGAGCCTGATACCCCGGTAACAGCTGTCAGCCTTTTAAGCGGAATCTGCAGATCGACCCCTTTCAGATTATTGCCGGTCGCCCCGTAAACACTCAGCATTTCATTAGATACCTTCCGCTTCTTAAGAGGTATCTCGACCCTTTCAAGCCCTCTCATATATCTCGATGTAATGGTCTCTGTCCTCAGAAAATCCTGAACCGGGCCGGAAAAGACAACCTCCCCTCCCCTGTGTCCTCCGCCTGGTCCGAGTTCCACAATCCATTGAGCAGACTCGATGATCCCGCGGTCATGTTCGACCACGATAACAGTATTACCAAGCTCTGAAAGTTGCTTCAGGATTCCGGCGACCCTTTCAGTATCCCTGGCATGAAGACCCACAGTCGGCTCATCAAGGACATAGAGCGTACCTGTCAGCAGGGATGCCAGCTGGTTGGATAAGTTGATCCTCTGGAATTCACCGCCTGAAAGTGTCTTGCCGTAACGGTCAAGAGACAGGTATTCAAGTCCTACCCTCCCGAGGAACTGAAGCTTCATTGATATCTGTCTGAGGATCTCCTTTGCTATATCCTTCCTGAAGGGTGACAGATCGATATCAGAGAACATCCGTATCAGGTCCGAGACCGGCAGCCTGCAGAGCTCGGCTATATCGAGCCCGGCAACCTTGTACGCGAGCGCCTCTTTCCTGAGTCTCTTTCCCTGACACCCGGGACAGGTTACAGCATGCCTGTATCTGCTCAGAAATACCCTGACATGGAGCTTGTATCGCCTGCCTTCCATATCCTCAAAAAAATCATTTATCCCGTAAAAACCCTTGCCTCCCTTAAAGAGTAAGGCCTTTTCCTCAGGGCTGTATTCCGCGTACGGCCTGTTCATGTCCAGCCCGGATTTTTTTGCGTTCTCCATCAACTGTTTTTTCCACCACCTGTAGGCAGGCTTATTCCACGGGTCGATCGCCCCCTGCCCAATGGAAAGGCCCATGTCAGGGATTATCAGGTCTTCGTCGTATCCCAGGGTGTTTCCAAAACCCTTGCATTCAGAACAGGCTCCAACAGGATGATTGAAAGAAAAAAGAAGGGCAGTTGGCAAAGGCAGCTCAATCCCGCATTCCTCGCACGCGTTCGCAGAGGAGAAGCTCAGGACAGATGATGTTCCATCATTTGCGATGAGTACGACCTCAGCCCTTTCCTTTCCCTCTCTCCAGGCCATCTCAAGGGAATCCGACAGCCTCGGTTCATTTTTTATGATGATCCTGTCGAGGACCACGTCAAACGTTAAACCGGCAGTTCTAACCCCTTTTTTTCCCCCCTTGCCGGGGGGGGAAGTGGGGAGTGTTTCCCTCGCTGTCTCTTCGGTTATTTCTATTGTCTCGCCATTTCGCCAGATCCTGTGAAATCCCCTTCGCTTCAGCTCTTCGGGTGATTCGATTGATGGGAATATGATTACCGCCTTGCCGCCAGCGTATTTTTCTATGAGCTCTGCTGCTATCTGCGAAGGGTCCCATCTCCTTATCTCCTTTCCGCACGAGGGGCAGTATGCAGTGGCAACCTTCGCGTATAGAAGTCTGAAGAGGTCATAGAGTTCGGTGAGAGTGCCGACCGTTGAACGGGAGCCGCGCACCGGATTCTTCTGCTCAAGGGCTATAGCAGGCCTTATATTGAGAATGGCATCAACATCAGGCCTGTCGAGTTTTTCAAGGAAGAGGCGAGCATAGGTGGAAAGGGACTCGATAAAGCGCCACTGACCCTCGGCAAATATCGTGTCAAAGGCAAGAGACGACTTCCCTGAGCCTGAAACACCCGTGACCGCAATTACCCTGTCATGCGGAATGCGCAGATAAATATTCTTGAGGTTATTCTGCCTGGCACCCTCAATAATAAGCTCTTTAGACGACATCTGATTATTTTAACACAGAGAGTTTTTGCTCATGTCTATTCAGGGAAGAACAACTATTTCAGGGGAAAAGAATTCAAGTGAAAAAAATGGGCGATAAAGTATTTTATCGCCCGTGCTGTCAACACTCATAGGACTCCTTGAGCTACAGAAAACTAGAAATTCTTATTGTTAAAGCAGTCTATCGCAAAAATATCACCATCTACCCTCGAGCCGACTATTCCGGTTGCAATCGCAGCATAGCATGGCTGATCCGGCGGCACCCCGGCTAAGTTCTGTGGTATCACAGCTCCGGGGTTAAAGGGAACAGGAGGGTTGTTAGGCAGTCTGACATCCTGAATTACCATATAACTGTAAGTGGAATCTGCATTCGGCCTGAAAGCCCTGAGCTCACCTGCCTGCATCGCAATGCGATTATTATCGCGAATCACAGTAGTATTTCCGACAACTCCTAACGAAACCGTATATCTCCCGTTCTCGGCAAAAAATTGCTCCTCAAGCATCCTCATGTTCTGAAGGTTTGTATAGGCCTCTGCCCTTGCAGCGCCCCTCTGCTGTCCAATATACCCCGGTATTGCTATGACCGCCAGCATAGCTATGATACCTAAGACGATCAGCATTTCAATGAGTGTGATACCTTTGTTATTCATATGTATCCTCCTTTTTCACATTATAGCAATTTTTATTGTGATATTTATCTCCAACGCCGATTCGATATCAAGCTGCGCCATTTATAATATATGTCTGTACCACTCTATAGTCTTTTTCAGCCCCTCGTCCAGACCTGTCTTTGGCTGCCAGTTCAACAGTTGCCTTGCATTTTTGTCATCACAGTAAAAATGTACTGCCTCGCCGGGGCGCTTGTCCAATGCGCCTATGAGCAACCGGATAGGACTTCCCATCATCGCTACGATCTTTCCGGCAACATCCCTGACAGTATATTCCGTTCCATTGCCGATATTGATTATCTTCCCGTGCGCAGAAGGTGTTACTCCTGCAAGGAGATAGGCATCAACAATATCATCTATATAATTGAATTCCCTTGTCTGGTCGCCTGCTGTCATCGCAAAATCCTTTTTTTCAAGGCAGTGACGTATCAGGGACGGAATAAACATATCATCAGCCTGACCCGGACCATACGTCAGGAACGGCCTCAAGGTTACTACCGGAAGATCCAGGCTTTTATGTGCCATCTGACAGAAATAGGACGCAGCCACCTTGCTTGCAGAGTACGGAGAAACAGGTACCTCCCTCTGATCCTCGCGGAATGGAACAGGCCCGTCTCCATATTCCTCAGAGCTGCCTGTATTGACAAAGCCTGTCAGATCGATCTTTTCATCAATGACCCCCCTCAGAAGGTTCATCGTACCCCGAATGTTGATATCTATCATGGAATCAATCAGTCGAAAGTCCCTGCTCACGTCCCTGAATGCGGCCAGGTGATAGATGACCTGTGGTCTTGCTTTTCTCAGGCATCCGCAGATGGATTCGAAGTCCCGCAGATCCCCGTACCAGACGGACAGGCGCTTCGCAATGTCACTTATCCTGGCATGGCTGCTTTCCTTCTTCAGAAGCACATGGACCTCAGCACCTTCACTGACGAGTCTCCGGGCCAGATGCGAACCGATAAACCCGGCTGCTCCGGTGATCAGGACAGTCTTTTGGTTATATGAAAAGATCATTTCTCGTCCTGCTCCCGCATGCATCAGATCTTCTGGCAGAACATTGTCTGGAGATAGGTCTTGCCGGTCAGATTGCCGAGCGCAAAGGTTCCCCACACGCCTGTCCTGAGAACGGCAGCGGAAAGCGCAGAAGAAGCAGGAAAATCAACGGACCTCATAGGCGCATTATGGAGAAATACGTTCCTTACATCAAAACCGCTGGTCTCTATCAGGCGCCTGAGCGACGAGACATTAAAATGATGGACATGGTGCTTGTCGTAAACCCTCTCATACGGAGAGTTGTAACCGAATGCATTCAGCAGGCGGGCAACACCGTACAGAACGCTTCGATCATTAAGGGTCATGATGACCGCAAATCCGGAGGGAGCACACAATTCATAAAGCCGCTTCATGAACATCTTGATGTCCCATACATGCTCGATCACGGCTAATGTCGTAACAATATCAAACTGTCTGCCGAAATCCGTCGCCAGGGCGTCGCCCTGAATAAAGGTTATACCATCAACCGGCTGGTTAGGGGTGATATCTATACCTGTCAGAGATGTGCAGTGGTTGTTCTTAAGAAGATGCTTCAGCAGGTTCCCGTTTCCGCAACCTATATCGAGAACAGAGGCCTGAGGTCTCTTTTCAGCAATGAAGCTGCTTATAGAATCAAATAGCGGACGGTTCGGATTCTCAAACCAGTTCCTGTGAGTTTTATCGTAATATTCCTCGGAGTATTCTTCAGATGCGCTGAGCTTGTCCTTATCACTGAAGCAATGATCACAAACAGGACACCGCCAGAGTTCGGCCTCACTTGTCCGCCCCTCTAACGCAGTCTGGGACCCGCAGACAGGACATGTCAAAGACATAGCTGCTCCGTCACCCCAGTAGCTCCTCAATCATCTGTCCCATACCTTCCACGGCGCCTTTCCGCTATCCCAGTATTCGTTGAGAAGGCTCATATCCCTGAGCGTATCCATGCACTGCCAGAAACCGCCATGATGATAAACCATCAGTTGTTCATCTCTTGCAAGCCTCTCAAGAGGCTCTCTTTCAAGAGTACACGTATCATCTCCTGACAGATAGTCAAAGACCCCCCTCTCAAATACGAAAAAACCGCCGTTTATCATACTGTTGCCGGCTTGCGGTTTCTCACCGAACTCAGCAACACGAACCCCTTCTGTTATCAGTTCCCCGAACCTTGAAGGAGGCCTTACCCCGGTTACCGTTGCCAATCGTCCGTGAGACATATGGAAGCTCACCAGATTCCTGACATCGATATCAGCCAGCCCATCTCCATAAGTGAGGAGAAACCTTCCTGCATCTATGTATCTTTCAATACGTTTTATCCTCGCGCCGGTCAGGGCCTTAAGACCTGTATCTGCAAGAGTAACCTCCCAGTCCTCCTCGTCACTGCTATTATGGATCCGGACGTCCTGATAGTCGCCGAGGTTGACGGTAAAATCGCTGCTCCTGATCTTATAATGAAAGAAATATTCCTTGATGATTTCCCCTTTATATCCAAGGCAGACGATGAATCTCCGGAATCCGTGATGTGCATATATCTTCATGATATGCCAGATGATCGGTCTTGTACCAACCGGCACCATAGGCTTCGGAATAAACTCGGTCTGCTCTCTCAGCCTTGTGCCAAGTCCGCCGGCAAGGATCACAACAGGGATATTTTCCATAATGCACCTTCTCCTTTATCTCTTCTCAGCCACAGCAAAGACGCTCACCCCGAACGGGAAATTGATCCCTCCGGAGATGACTCTGTTCTCAATTTTTAACAGGCCCTCCAACATCAGGTTGACAAGCGGAGCACTTTGTCTAAGCTGTTCTGCGGCATCCGCCCTTTTCCCGGCAAAAAAACGGGTTATAAGCCTGATCAGGCTTATAAGGGGGAAAAGAATGAAATTCCAGTATGATGCCCTTCTTATCAGCAGGCCGTTTCGTTCCAGTTTTCTTATTAGTTCAGGCCTTGAATATCTCCGGTAATGATAATTTAACTCGTCATGGCTGCTCCAGAGAAAACGAAAGGCAGGGACAAATACGATGAGTTTCCCGCCGGATTTAAGGATCTGGCACCATTCCTTAATTGCCCTGTCTTCATCTTCGATATGCTCCAGCACATCTGATGCAATGACAATATCGAATTCATTGTCTCCGAACCCTGTCTCCTGTCCGTCGGCGACCCTGACAGATTCTATCCCTCTTTCTCTGCAGAGGGATATCGATCTCTCGCTGATGTCTATCCCCCTGATGTTACTGAAGCCTTTTCCCCTAAGATAGCTTATAAGAGGCCCGCCTGAACAACCGATCTCCACAATGGCAGAATCCCTGTCACACCCTTTAAGAAGCCGAAAGATCATGTCCCGTCTCGCCTTAAACCACCAGTGATCTTCCTCCAGCCTGTGATATGTCCCGGCATAAGAATCATCCAAGGCTGCTACATCCCTCAGGACGCATAAACCTTTTATACCATTTTATAGTCTCGGACAGCCCCTCCTTTAAAGAAAAAGACGGTTTCCATCCGAGCATCTCCCGCGCCTTTTGAGATGAAAGGTATTGACGGGTTATCTCTCCTCTGGCCTGATTCAATATCTCCGGCTGCAGATCTGAACGTTCCATTAATGACAGGATCTCATCCGTTATCTCCAGCACAGTCGTCGGCAGATCATTGCCGAAGTTGAACGCCTGCCCAACAATCTCCGTATTCTCCATCTTCTCCGCCAGCATAATATATGCCCTCGCAGCATCCCTTACATAAAAATAATCTCTCACATATTTGCCGTCGCTTCTGATTACCGGCCTTTCATTGCTAAGCACAGACCTTATGGTTCCGGGAACTATCCTGTTGAAATTAAGGTCTCCCCCGCCGTACAGATTTCCGCATCTGGTGACGCAGACAGGCAGGCCATAGGTATGGAAGTACATCTGTGAGATCAGGTCAGCACAGCTCTTTGATACATCGTAGGGATTTTTACCGGCCAGAGGCATATCCTCCCTGTAAGGAAGTTCTTGATGCTCGCCATAGGCCTTGTCACTGGAGGCAACAACTATTTTTTTTACCTTTTTATTATTCCTGCACGCCTCAAGCAACACCCATGTCCCTTTTATGTTGGCTTCGAATGTGGATGCCGGATTTCTGTTCGCTGTTGTTACAATCGCCTGCGCTCCAAGGTGAAAAACGACATCAACCTCGTATTCATTTAATGCCCGCTCGATGATCTGATAGTCTTCAAGATTACCGTAAACAATATTTATCCTGTCAGCAAGACCTTCGCGATAAAGCCTGGATTTCGGCACGTGATCCCTCTCAAGACCAATGACATTCGCACCGAGACTGAGCAACTCGTCGGTCAGCCATGAGCCCAGAAGGCCGGTGCAGCCGGAGAGAAAGACATTCTTATTGTTCCAGCATGATTGCGTCTTCATTGGGAATATCTCCGAAAGAGTTTATTTGCAACATCAAAACAGATGCTCACTTTTTCTCGAACTCTTTTTTTATCTCTTCCAGCCTGCGCCTGAGTGAATGGCTTCTGGGCAGGCGTTTGACTGCATATTCATAGGCAGTAACGCTTTCCTTCATCATGCCGCGTTTATAAAATAGATCTCCGATAGCTATTAGATGCGTAGGACTCCCTGTTACCATAGCGTTTTGTGTAGCCCTGGCCATAATTGCATCGTAAACAAACTCCTTGGATATGCCATAACGACTGATAAGTTCGCGGTTCTCATCCTTATTCTTCACAAAAACAACGCTTATAATGTCGACGAATACGGGTTTCCACGTCTCATCATCGAGCAGTTTCAGTAGGATCGGGGGCAGATCGCCACCGGCACGAAGGCTATCAAGGAGAATAATTTCTACCTGATAATGCTCAAGCAGCCTCTGCCACAGCGGGGCCTTACCCTCAATAAGTTTTTTCCCCTTGGATGATTCAGCCGCATCTATTATCCAGGTGTATTCCTGGATAATAATGGAATTAAGAGACCTTGTGTCTATAAAATTCTTTTTCCACGGATAGAGCCGCCAGACAACGTAACCGCCGAATCCGAAATCATTAAAAAGATTCCCTTCAATACGGTTATTTTCTATGAAATCAACAGCCGCTACCGGCACCGACTTTCCCGAAGCCTTTCCAAACTTGATCATCTCGAACTTACCGCTCATAACAAAATATCCGGTAAATGAAACCAGCATAAGCACGACAAATATGACGGCCATGGCATCCTGCGCCCTCCGGCTGATCCGCCGGTTGAACAGACCAGTCAGGATATGGTCTATCTCAGGCCAGACTATCAATGTCCCGATTAATGTGTAATATCCCATGAACCTCACAGCACTTAAGCTCATAGCAGTCAATCCGATAAGTAGTAACACGCTTGTTAAAGGCATCTTTCTGCCCCTTGCAAAAAAAACAATAAGAGAGAGAAAAAGCAGTCCTATATATTCGGGGTCCACGGGCTGAGTTTTATACCAGTAGAGGACAAAGATCTGTTGATATTCCTGGATATCCTTTGTAAAAAACCTCAAATCTGTCAGGGCGACAACGAGGGGATCAAGTCCGTTCGGATTGATTAGAGTTGCAGCAAGCGCAATGATTGTTGTCTGGTAAAAAAACCGCAGGTCTTTTTTCGAATATACCACCCTTTTGAACAGAAGGTCTACGGTCTCGCCAAGGATAAAGGTAACGATAACAGCAGCCCCGATAATAAAACCCCCGTGAAGATTTGCCCATAAGAGCATCAGGGGGATGAGAAGGAGGAGCGATCGTCCCCTCGTTCTCCTGAAGTTATCAAGAAGCAGATAGCACGGAACAGAAAATAAGACTGTAAAAAGCACAGGCCTCTCTCCTATATGAGACTGGAGAGAAAAATATGCCATGAAGAGCAGAGGGAATATTACATAAAGCCTGATCCGATCTCTCTTCAGCCCCATATAAACGAATAAAAGAGCGAGTGTAAGGAGGATAGACCTCAGAAAAATCATTCCTGCATCACCGAAGGTCTTATAAATCAGATAGAAGATCACCTGGGCAAGCCAGTACTGCTTGAGCACAACAGCCTGATAGCGGGGAAAGAGGTTCTTGTTTTCAGCGAGGTCAGAGGTGTATGAAAAGGGGTCGTTGTCAGGTACGGCCTGATTCTCTACGATATACCTGCCGTTAGCCATATGCCACCAGAAGTCATAGTCCCAGAGCGGAATCGCGAGATAGCTATATAGAAAAAGGGAAAATAAGGATATCAGAGCTAAGAGATAGCCTGCTTTAAGTATTCTGGTCTTCATAGGGAGTCAGGTTAGGGGGGATGCCCCTAACCTGATCATAACTCTTAGTCAGAATAGATGTCTTTGGTATGGATTACGCAGCCTGTAGCGTCCTGTGCAACGAGCAGAATTCTCCAGGGAGCTGCAGCTGTCTGGCTGCAGGTGACCCTACCTGAGCTACCAGCGCCATTTGAATACAGGGCGCCGGGAAAACCTGCCCATGGAGATGTCTCGCCATTGAGCGTAAACTTAGCTGCTACATATAAGGAGCAGAGACCGCCTCCATTCAATATAGCTCCGAGTCCGCTGTTGTTTGAGTCTGCGACAGTGACCTGCCCGTCAGCGGTTGTATCAACTTCTATCAGCGCGCCTTGAGGGCCTGTGCCTGCTGCGAGACCCTTCAGTGCTGCATTAAGCCATCCCTGAATTTCAGGCTCCGCTGCTGCTGCTGACCTTGTTACAGCGCCCTTCCTCGACCTTTCCTGCATGCCGAGATAACCGGGGATTGCGATCGCTGCCAGTATTCCGATAATCGCGACAACGATCAGGAGCTCGATGAGGGTAAAACCCTTCTGCTCCTTCAGATTATGCATTGCCTTGTACATGATAATAACCTCCTTCTTGCTTCATATTACGACCAAAGGTCGTTTATCTTACACCAACCAGAAGAGCTTTTTCATCACCTCCTTGAATATTTCAAAATACGCATTCAAAATATAGCACCTTTTGTGCCAAAGGTGAATACCCTGAACATATTGAAAATACAAATTTAAAAATCTTATTTCTGTCAGGGATATTACCCGTCCTGACATTTTTTGTCAATCATTGCCGTAATCTTGTCATAAAGGGGAAAAATATTGCTCTTTAAAAAAAAATAAAAATGCATATAATGAATAGAAAACGGATATCTTCTCATTGAATATAAAGCGATGTAATAAGATGTATCTCGGACATCACTCTCAAAAAAGTCAGATATGAAATTCATAGGTCTTGATGCAGGTTCGGTAAGTGTAAAGATCGTACTACTGGACGAAACAGGCGGCGTGCGTTATCGCCTCTACCAGCGGCACAAAGGTCAGCCTCTGACCGTGGCGCTGGAACTGCTTAGATCCGTAGTTGCCGATGGCTCCATATTTCATCTGCTCCCTCATCCCCACATAACTGAGGGAGGGGCAGATGGTGGTGGAGAATTTTCCTTGTCTGTAACAGGTTCGGCAGGAAGACTGATCGCCGATATCCTTAGAATTGAACCTGTAAATGAGGTTGTAGCCTTTACCTATGCAACACGCAGGCTCTATCCTGAGATTCGAACTATCATAGAGCTCGGAGGAGAAGACTCCAAGCTTATCTTTACAGGAGAAGAAGGGAATTCAGCGAAAGACTTTTCGATGAACTCGGTCTGCGCAGCCGGAACAGGTTCCTTTCTCGACCAGCAGGCAGAAAGACTTCGGCTCTCCATAGAGGAATTCGGAGAGTTGAGCCTGAGATCCAAGAACCCGCCAAGGATAGCCGGAAGATGCAGCGTATTTGCAAAATCGGACATGATCCACCTCCAGCAGATCGCAACCCCTGTGGAAGATATTGTTGCCGGTCTCTGCTTTGCGGTAGCCCGGAACTTTAAGGGTTCTATAGCGAGAGGAAGGGAAATGGCCCGGCCGGTCTCTTTCCAGGGAGGGGTCGCTGCAAACAGCGGGATGATAAGGGCCTTCAAAGAGGTCCTGGGACTGGAAGAACTCTTTGTCCCTGCAGAATATGCCCTGATGGGAGCTATAGGCGCTGCATTGAAAGACATCAATAGCGGCAGGGCTCAGCATGTCGATCCGGCAAAGCTTGAAGCGTTCATCCATTCAGACAGGCCTCTGGAAAAAGGGCATATACCGCTCTTAGGCTCAGGAGACCTTTTTTTGGAAAGACACTCAGTCAAAAGGCAGAAGACAGAAATAGACGCCATATCACAGCAAAGCAGATCTTCGGCTCATCCTTCTTCGCAGAAGACAGAGGGATATCTTGGCGTTGACATAGGCTCCATAAGCACAAACCTTGTTGTACTCGACGAAGACTGCAGGCTTATAACAAAGCGGTATCTCATGACAGCAGGCAGGCCGATAGAGGCGGTTAAGCAGGGCTTGGAAGAGATAGCCCTGGAGCTCGGCGACAGCATTGAAATCATCGGTGTCGGGACAACAGGTTCAGGCCGCTATATGATCGCTGATTATATCGGAGCTGATATCGTTAAGAACGAGATTACGGCCCAGGCAACAGCCGCTGCCTTCATTGACAAGGATGTCGACACGATCTTCGAGATAGGCGGACAGGATTCAAAATACATATCCTTGAAAAACGGGGTGATCATCGACTTTGAGATGAATAAGGCCTGCGCAGCAGGCACAGGCTCTTTTCTTGAGGAACAGGCTGAAAAGCTCGCCATCTCCATTAAAGGAGAATTTGAAAAACTGGCGTTTGGGTCTGAAAACCCCTGCAGGTTAGGGGAGCGGTGCACGGTTTTTATGGAGAACTCCCTGATGGCAAACCTCCAGAGGGGCTCTGACAGGGAAGACCTCCTCGCAGGCTTGGCTTATTCCATCGTCCAGAACTATATCAACAGGGTAGTGGTTAAGAGACGAATTGGAGATAAGATATTCTTCCAGGGAGGAGTCGCGTTCAATAAATCGGTAGTTGCTGCCTTTGAAAAATATCTCGGCAAGCAGATCACTGTTCCTCCTGACCATGACGTAACAGGCGCAATCGGCATGGCCTTAATCGCAAGGAGACACATGGCAGAACGGGGTCCTAACGCTGAAACAGGGTTCAAGGGCTTCGGATTAGCGAAAAGATCTTATGAAATCTCCTCGTTCGAATGCAAGGGGTGTCCGAACATCTGCGAGATAAACAGGGTCAAGATCGAGGGTGAAAAAGGACATCTCTTCTATGGGGGCAGATGTGAAAAATATGATGTGCGAAAGAACAAAACGGATAACGGCATCCCCGATCTTTTTGCCCTGAGGGATGACCTGCTCTGGAAGGATCACCTGAAATACCGGGACAGCTGCACATTAAAGAACAATGCTGACCAGCCACGGGTACGCCCAGCAAAAACGCCCAGAATCGGCATCCCCTATATCTTCTATTTTCAGGACTTTCTGCCCTTCTGGTCGACCCTCCTATGGGAACTGGGGTTCGACGTAGAGGTATCCCCCAAAACAGACAGGACCATCGTGGACCTCGGCCAGGAGAGCGTTCTTGCAGAGACCTGTTTCCCGGTAAAGACCGCCCACGGGCATATCCGTCATCTGATCGAAAAAGGGGTCGACGCTGTCTTTGCGCCGAGCTTCGTTGACCTCAACAGACCTGAAGACCGGTTCGAAAAAGGCTTCGCATGTCCGTACACTCAGACAATACCTTATTCGGCACGAATCGCCTTTAGAGGCAGTCTCCTGCTGTCGCCGGTTATTGACCTGAAAAGGGGCAATGAATATCTCGTAGCAGAACTAAAACGCGCGTTCCGGCCATTTGGGATAAAGACCTCCGGGATCCGGATTGCTATACAGAAGGCTGAACTGGCGCAGAACGCATTTATCAGGGAGATCAGGGAAAAAGGAACGAGCGTCCTTGCAGGGCTGAAGGAACGGGCACTGGTGATCGCCGGAAGGGCATATAACTCCTTTGACAGGGGTATGAACCTTGGAATCCCTCAAAAGCTGGCTGACCTGGGCGTGCTTTCCATCCCCATGGATTTTCTTCCTCTCGCAGATGCTGATATCCATGAGGACTGGCCGAATATGTACTGGCGTGCAGGACAGAAGATCCTGAGCGCCGCAAAGATCATCAGGTCAAATCCGCTTCTCTATGCGGTCTATATAGGCAGCTTTTCATGCGGCCCTGACTCCTTCATCATGAAATTCTTTGAGGAGGAGATGGCAGGGAAGCCCTATCTCCATTTAGAGATCGATGCCCACACTGCCGATGCAGGCGCCGTAACGCGGTGCGAGGCGTTCCTTGACAGCATCGAAAACAGTAGAGGCCTTATCCCCGGAACGAGCCGTGACAAAAAGGGGTTCCACCTGCATCAGGCGGCTACATTGAAAACTGGGCAGTCATCGCGTAAGGTTTTTATACCGCTCATGTCAGACCATGCCTTTGCTCTTGCTGCTGCGTTTGAACACTGCGGCATAGAGGCGGAGGTGCTGCCTGAATCATCAAAAGAGGCAGTAGATATCGGAAAGAAATATGTCTCGGGCAAGGAATGTTATCCCTGCGCTGTCACCACAGGCGATATGGTCAGGAAGATCATGGAACCGGGGGTTGTGCCGTCCAGAACAGCTTTTTTCATGCCTTCAGGTTCAGGACCGTGCAGATTCGGCCAGTATAATGTATTCCACCGTCTTGTACTTAAAGAACTGGGGCTTGAGGATGTCCCGGTGCTCTCTCCAAACCAGGATGAGCATTTTTACCGGCAGCTCGGAGATATCGGAAGGGACTTCACGATGAGATCGTGGAAAGGCATCATAGCCATTGAACTGATGAAAAAGTGTCTCCATGAGACGCGGCCTTACGAAATCGAAAAAGGAAACTCGGACGCCGTTTATCACGACTATCTCCCCCGCATCTGTGCTTCGATAAAAAGCCGCAATGGCAACCTCGGCGGGCTCCTGAAAAAGGCCAGATCGGACTTTGAACATATCAGGAAACAGGAAGGGAGGAGGCCTTTAATAGGCATAGTCGGAGAGATATTCGTGAGGTCCAACACTTTTTCGAATGAGGACCTGATAAAGAAGATAGAAGCCCTGGGGGGCGAGGCATATCTGGCCCCTGTGGAAGAGTGGATTTACTATATAAACCATATGGGTATACAGCGGGTCTTGATAAAAAGAGACTGGTCTGGTATGATTAAACTCCTCATAAAGAGGTTCTTTCAAAAAAGGGTCGAACATGGTTTGGGGAGCCCTTTTGAAGGGTTTCTGAGGACCCTTCATGAAGCTGATACAAAAGAGTTGATCGAAAAGGCAGGACCATACCTCCATCCCTCCTTCGAGGGTGAGGCCATCCTCAGTATCGGCAAAAGCATTGACCTCATAAACAGAGGCGCATCAGGTCTTATTAATGCGATGCCTTTCGGCTGCATGCCCGGCACAATCGTCAGCGGCCTGATGCGTGGACTAAGCACGGATTTTGGTATTGCGTGCCTGAGCATTCCCTACGACGGGACTGAATCTCTCACAACAGAGATCCAGTTGGAGGCGTTTATGGACCAGGCAAAAGAATACAGGAAAAATATAAGGAGGTGAGTCTGTGGGAAACGTTGTTAAATGGCGCAAGAAAAAGATGAGCAAGCACAAGCACAAAAAATTGCTCAAGAAGACCAAACATCAGAGAAGAAAGAACGGGTAAGGACAATAAGCTTTCTGCGGTCGACAGGCCGTCAGGTCAGACCGGAGCTGTTTATTGATGCCTTGCCCTTTCTGTTTCAAAACGGCTCACCCGTATCCCGATGAACGGCATGGTTCCGATATAATCCATAAACCGCAGCTTCTTCACCTCACCCCCTTTATGCTTTTTGCCGCTTGCATGAATGAGGAAGAGTTCGTCTGCCTCCCTTTTTATAATCCCTATATGCCCTACCAGTTCGCCCGAAACTCCACGGCCGGGGGAATTTATAA
>JACRHE010000152.1 GCA_016217695.1 Nitrospirota bacterium
ATCATCGTTTTGGACAAGGGAGTGGCGAAGAAGGATATTATCAATATGCCTTGCTGTACTGGGGCACAGGCAAAAATAAAAGGTTAGCGATGACTGAAGAGGGAGGGTTTTCACCTCCCTCTTTTTTTGTAATGATTCTTTCCAGATACTGCAAAATATATCCCCACAAAGACGACCCTGCGTCGGTTCTTCTTTTCTCCACAAAAAAGTCTTCAAAGATCCTGGTCTCAAGAACCGTTCTTGAGGATATTGAGAACGGTGCTATACCTGATGAAGAGAAGGAAACGCTGATGGACCTTGGATTTCTTGTGAGCAGTGTTGATGAAGAACGTAACGAAATGATCGGCTTTATCGATGAGCTTAACTCCATAAATAGATCATTCAAGGCGATAGTAGTGATGAACCTCGACTGTAACCTTGCCTGCAGATATTGTTTTGAGGGAGCGAGAAAAGGCAGATTTTATATGACGAAGAAGACAGCGGATCAATTAATAGATTTTATAAGAAGCAATATATCGGATAATGACGAGATAAACCTTACCTTTTATGGCGGGGAGCCGCTCCTGAGTTTAGAGCTCATTGTTTACATCTCGGAAAATTTGGGAACGTATGCTGAACAAAATGGCATTAAATACAGGTTTTCCTTTATAACCAACGGAACTCTCCTTTTGCCGAAAACAGTCGAAAGATTGAAACCTTTAGGATTGAACTCAGCCGGCATTACCCTGGACGGGCCGAAGGCTGTCCATGACATTTCCAGACCATTCAAAACCGGGAATGGTAGTTTCGATGTCATATTTAAGAATATGGGAGACGTATGTAAATCTGTCGACATTCAACTTGGTGGCAATTTTACACAGGAAAACTACCATGAGTTCCCAAAGCTTCTCGATTATATGATCGACAATGGGTTTACCCCGGAAAAGGTCTCCGATGTCAAGTTCGCTCCTGTACTAAAAGAGACCGTTGGTATCGCTCCGCCCGATTTCCACGACGGCTGTGAATCACTCAACGAACCATGGCTGTTTGAGGCGGGTATATTCTTGAGAGAAGAGATAATGAAGCGGGGATATATCACAGCGAGAATTAATCCTATAGCCTGCATGATGGAGTACAAGGATGTGCTGGTCGTAAATCATAACGGCGAAATATACAAGTGCCCCGGTCTGATCGGCAGGAAGGAGTTCTGCGTCGGTAATATCAGGACAGGCGTTAACGATTATCGAATCTCGCACAACCTCGACAACTGGAAGAACGAAGAGTGCCTCAATTGCGCTTATCTGCCCTTATGTTTCGGCGGCTGCCGGTACATGAAGTTTGTCCGTGACGGGAATATGGACGGAGTCGACTGCAAGAAACCCTATCTGGACGCCACGATCGAAGAGTTGGTAAAGCAGGATATCAGATATGGGTTGGTGAAATAGAAGACAGAAGTCAGAAGGGAAAGGTCAAATAATTATTGAAGAAAAAAAGGACCGTGTGATATATAATGTGAGTGACCGATATCAATAATCGGGGGTCGGGATGACGAGAACACCAGCAAAGAATTTTCAGGACCTCATTATTTGGCAAAAGGCGCATAAGTTTGTCCTGTCTGCATACAGGCTTGGCGAGGGATTTCCAAAGAATGAGGTGTACGGTCTAACTTCACAACTGCGGAGGGCATCTGTCTCTATCCCGGCTGATATTGTCGAGGGCTTCAGAAAGAAAACTAAACGAGACAAGTTCAGGTTTATGAATATGGCTCAAGGATCTCGTGAAGAATGTCGTTATTATCTGATTCTGATAAAGGATCTCGGTTATTGTAATCCCTTTGAGCCGGTCTCTCAGCGCGAAGAGATAAGCTGGATTCTGGAGGTCTGTTCTTCTTCCATTGTGGCTTCCCGGCCCAGCGGGTCGCCGAAGGAGACTGACTCCTGACTCCTGACTCCTGTCTTCTGAACGGATATACTGATGAGTAAAATTATACAAATAATCATCGCGGTGGCATTGATCTTCTTTCCTTCTTTTGCCGGTGCCTATGATGTCGCTGTCTTAAAGAGCGCCGAGATCAAGCCCTATAACGAGGCCCTTGAAGGCTTCAGAAAGGCCTGCTCCTGCAACATAACGGAATTTGTCCTGCACGGGGACAATATCCTGAAGGAGATCCTTGATGACAACCCTGATATGGTCCTTGCCATAGGCATGGATGCCTTTAACCACGTTAAGACGATCAAAGACCGCCCGGTTATCTATACTATGGTACCTACTCATCCCGCATCCGCCGTGCAGAACGTCTCCGGTGTAAGCATCTCCCTCTCTCCTGACCGGTATCTCGATGCACTGTTGGATGTCTTCCCTAATGCCAGGAGGATAGGCGTGGTCTTTGACCCGAATAGGAGCGAGGCCTTTGTCAACGACGCTGTTCATGCCTGCAGGTCAAGAGGACTTGAGATAATCGCTAAAAAGGCAATGCGCCCCTCTGATGTGCCATCCCTCATAGACGGAATGAAGGACAGGATTGACGTGTTCTGGCTGCTGCCTGACCCGATGGTGGTGAGCCCCGAATCCCTGCAGTATATTCTTTTGGTTTCTTTCCAGCATAAGATGCCGGTTTTTACCTTCTCCAAAAAATACGTGGATATGGGCGCTATAGCCGCATTAAATATAGTTCCATATGATCTGGGGATGCAGGCAGGAGAGATAGCCAGAAAGCTCTTTCTTGACAAAGGGACGAAGGCCCAGATCAGGGCCTTTCCGAGGAAGACTGCCCTGACCATAAACAGCAAGATCGCCAGGAAGATGGGGATAGAGATACGGGATGAGGTCCTGAAGAGGTCCAATGATGCTAACTAGCGAAATCAGAAAGAGCTTCGGCTATAAGATTTACATGTCATTTTCCCTCTCTATCCTGATCATATCCCTTATTATCAGTGGAGGCTTTATCTTATATCAGCAGAGAAATGTGAAGGATAATCTGATACGGGAAGGCAGGATGCTCGCGGACCTGCTGGCCCACCATTCGAGGACCGGGATATTTGCCGAAAACAGGGGCCTGCTGGAAGACTCTGTGCGGGGCATTATGAATCAGCAGAATGTGCTGGCTGTATCGATTTTCGCTTCAGAGGGCAAGCCTCTTTTTCATCAGCAGAAGAAGGAGTACAGGGCTATTGAGAACGCTGTTTCCGGTTCTGAAAACAGGGTTGACCAATATCATTTTATCGTTGAAAACGATGACCTGATATCGATCAGGAAGGATGTGTTCCTCGACAGGCCAGCTGCAGAAGAGGCTCTATACTTCGAAGATACACGGATGAGAGATGGAAGAGACCTGATCGGGTCTGTAGAAATAGTTCTTTCAAAGGAGATCCTGAGGCAGCAGATCAAGTCCATACTCTTATCCACCCTGCTGGCTATCATGCTTTCTCTGACCGCAAACGCCGTCGTCATCTATTTCATTATCGGCAGTGCAACAGGACCTCTAACCCGCCTGACAGAGGCTGTGAGACTTTTCGGAAAAGGCAGGACAGTCGGGAAGGTGCCGATAGAATCAGAGGATGAGATAGGCAGGCTCGCGATGACCTTTAATACCATGTCAGAGGACCTGAAAAAAAGGGAAGAGGAGAAGGATGCGCTCGAAGAAAAGCTCAGACATGCGCAGAAGATGGAGGCTGTAGGCACCCTAGCAAGAGGTATTGCCCATGATTTCAACAACATCCTTGCAACGATCTCAGGTTCGGTCTACCTGCTTGAGAAGAAGCTGCGTGATAACGGCACAATAGGCGGCCAGTATACCGGCCAGATCCAGAATTCGATAAAAAAGGCCCAGGAGCTGGTACAGGGCCTCTTCACCTTCAGCAGGGTGCATAAGATAAACGCCGCGCCTGTGGATCTCAATATGATCATCAGGAGGCTGACCCCGATGCTGGCGGATATGGCAGGCGAAAGAATCGACCTGAGAATATCGCTTTCGGAAGAGGCCCTTATGGTTATAGCGGATGCGCTTCAGATCGAGCAGGTACTTATGAATCTCTGCTCAAACGCCAGGGATGCGATGCCAGACGGAGGTACCTTGACCATCGAGACGTCATCTGTGATGCCTTTTGAAACAGCAGAGGTATTCGCCCGAATACTCATTTCCGATACAGGGACAGGAATGGATGAAGAGATCAGGGAAAGGATATTTGAGCCCTTCTTTACGACAAAAGATGTGGGTAAAGGCACGGGCCTGGGACTTTCGATTGTGCATGGAATAATAAAGCAGCACAAGGGTAATATCGAGCTGCAGTCAAAAAAGGGTGAGGGAACCGCATTCAGGATATTGCTTCCGCTCATTGTGAAAGAAGACGGAAAAACATAAGAAGGGGAATGAATGGACAAGGTATTGATCGTAGACGATGACAGGGACTTGAGGGCCGTGGTCAGGGATGTACTCAGAGATGAGGGTTTTGCCACCATCGAGGCCGGTAACGGGCTTGATGCGCTCAAGTTATTCAGGGCTGATATGCCTGACGCGGTTCTTCTGGATCTGAACATGCCTTACATGAACGGCATCGAGACCCTGCAGGAACTCAGGAAACTCGACAGGCATGTTCCGGTGATCATGATCACGGCCTTCGGTGATATCCCGACAGCTGTGGAGGCGATCAGAAACGGCGCCTACGATTTTACGGTGAAGCCCCCGGAGTTCGACCGCCTCATCATCACTCTCAGGCGGGCCATCGAAAGACGCGCTCTGGAAACAGCTGTAGAGAGGATGAGTACCGAAGTAAAACTCTCTCTTGAGCATCTTCTGGGAAAGAGCCGGGCAATGAAGACGGTGATAGACCAGATACGTCAGGTGGCGCATACGGATTTTTCCGTAATCCTCCAGGGTGAGACCGGCACAGGCAAATCAGTCATTGCCGGCGCTATACACAACCTGAGCAGAAGGGCGGACAGGACCCTGGTGAGTGTCGACATCGGGCTGATCCCTGACCATCTTGTTGAAAGCGAGCTGTTTGGATACAGGAAAGGGGCCTTTACCGGGGCTGACAGGGATAAGACCGGTTATCTGGAGACGGCTCACAGGGGCACTATTTTCATCGACGAGATGGAGAATATGTCTTCCCTTGTTCAGTCAAAGCTTCTCAGCTTCATCGAGAAGAAGAAGATATATCCCCTCGGCGGGACCAGCCCCGTTGATGTAGATATCAGGCTCATCGGGGCGACCAACAGGGACATCAGGGACAGTGTCAGGAGAAAGGAGTTCAGGGAAGACCTGTTTTACAGAATCGGTGAATTTATCATATCCCTGCCTCCGCTGAGGGAGAGGGTAGAGGATATCCCTTTTTTTGCCAACAAGTTTGTGCTGGAGGCATCTTCGGAACTGAATAAACAGATCAGGGGCATAAGCGATGATGCGGTCGATCTCCTTTTGAGGCATTCCTGGCCCGGCAATCTGAGGGAGCTGAAGAACTGCATGAGAAAGGCCTGTCTTGTGACAGAAGGGGATATCATCAGCAAAGACTGCCTGAAGCGCCTGCTGGCTGAAGAATGTAAGAGCACCTGCGCAGGTACTTTTGATTCTCTTAAAGATACGGTGAAAGATTTTGAGCGAAAGATTATCCTGGAGGCGCTGGCAAAGACAGAGGGGAATAGGACAAAGGCTGCCGAGGCTCTCAGGATAAGCAGCAGGACCCTCTTTGACAAGATAAAGGAGTACGGGATCGACTAACCCTTATTAGTCGTGAAGCAACGATTATTTCACGGCCTCTGTCTCAATAACTCTTCGCAAGCGCCAGTTATCGGAATGTCCTTAGCTTGATCAGAGCACATAGTGCAACTTCATTATAAGCATGCCCTGTACTGACGAAAAGCTTTTTTCGGCATACCCATGAAATTTATTAATATGGGGTTCAGCATTTTATCCGGCGGTTTTCTTCATGCCATGTGAACTTTTCTGCGCGGTGACGGTCTGCAATTTCATATCACCTCAGGATAAATAATCATTAATATCAGTTAATTAGCTGTCACAGTGCGCTGGCATTCCCTTTGCAAATAGTATCTGCATGAGCAAAGACGGATGCAGCACTGTTAATCCCGGGCAGTCATCGGGCGAAAAGGTATCAGGCATGACCCTGAGCAGGTACCTTTCCAGGCGCGATACGAGTGCGCTGCTCGACCTTACCCACGCAAGCCTCTGCATTGCAGGAGAGGAATATTTCAGGGAGCTCATCTCGGAACTCGCCGGATTAATCCCCTTTGATCATGCGTTATGCATGCTTGCAAAGGTGAACAACGGCTTCGGCATCAAGTCTTATGATCTCGTCAATATCAGTTTCCCCTCGGAATGGATAGACAGGTATGTAAGCAGGGAATACCACACTGTAGATCCTCTGGCTAAAGAGAACTTTACTCATTACAGGGTTCAGTACTGGCCTGATACGTTCGAGAAATACGGGCAGTCGTATGATTTCCGGTCATCAGCCCGGGACTTCGGCCTGATAAAGGGTTACACCTATGGAGTAAGGAATACCGGTGAAAAGGGAGGAAGCCTCTTTTCCTTTTCAGGTGATGCGGTTGAACGCCATGAACGGACCGAGGTGATCCTGAAACATATTATCCCCCATCTCCACCGTTACCTTAACCATCTGATAAGCATGAATACCATGAAGCCGCTTCCTTCCCTGTCTCCTCGCGAGCTGGAGGTGCTGAACTGGCTCAAGCTCGGCAAGACGTCCTGGGCAATTTCGGTGATCCTTGAGATAAGTGAAAGGACGGTTAACTACCACGTGAACAATATCATGAGAAAACTCGGCGTAATCAACAGGCTTCAGGCAGTTTCAGAGGCGGTTCATCAGGGGTTGACAGAGATTGAATAGATGCCTGAACGATTTTTTTGATGGCGGCCCGGTGTATGCCGGGATGTGCAATGCAGATGCGGGATGATAAAAAAGGGAGGATTAAGAGCGCCATGATGAAAAAGCAGCAGGATAACACATGGGTTTCGGGTGCCGGACTGGCAGGCGGAGTCGGAATCGAACAGGACACCCTTTTCTCCATTCTCGACAACCTTCCGGTTTTTGTATATCTGCAGGACAGGGATTATTCGCTGAGATTTGCCAATAAGAGATTTAATGAGAGGTTCGGCGACCACAGAGGCAGGCGATGCTACGAGATTTATCACAAGACTAAAGAACCCTGCAGGCGATGCACGACATCAAGGATATTTGAGACAGGAGTCCCCCAGAAACGGGAATGGCGAAGCATTGACGGCCATGTCTACCAGATACATGACTATCCGTTTACAGACGCGTATGGAAATGAGCTCGCTCTGAAGATGGGGATCGACATCACGGAGAGAAAAAGGAAGGAAGAACAGGAGGTAAGGGACAGGAACCACGAATCGATCAGCATCCTGGCCGGGGGTATAGCCCATGACTTCAACAATATCCTCACCTCCATACTTGGGAACATATCGGTGGTTAAGACCATTGCAGAGGAGGGAGACAGGATATTTGAGATACTGACGGATGCTGAAATGGCATCGCTCAGGGCGAGGGACCTGACGTCTCAGCTGGTCACCTTTGCCAAGGGAAAGCGATCCGTGAGAACTGCAACCTCGATTTCGAGACTGATAAGGGAATCGGCTGAAGAGGCTCTGAGGAGGCCGGATCTGAAATATGAGCTTGATCTTTCCAAAGGCCTCTGGCCTGTTGAAGTGGACGAGGATCAGATGAGGCAGGTCTTCTCAGGCATTATCTGCAGTGCGCGTGAGGCGATACAGGCAGGCGGGACAATAGGTATTACTGCCGAGAATATGGTTGTCCATGACGAACACTTTATCCCACTGAACACAGGGAAATATGTGAAGCTTTCCTTCAGAGACAACGGCAGGGGAACAGCGAAAGAGGAGACGCAGAGGAAGGCAGCCCTTTATTTCAGCCCCTGGAATTCGGGTGCCGGCGCAGGGATGGGACTTTGCATGGCGCTCTGTCATTCGATAGTGAAAAACCACGGTGGGCATATGTCCGTTGAATCAAGCAGGGAGCGCGGGCCGGTTTTTTCCCTCTATCTCCCTGCGCTCACATGAGAGGAGCCGTAGAAATAGGGACGGCTTCGATGAATGCGATACTGCCGAAAGAAGAGATTCTCAATTGGATTGACCAGCATGTAATCTTTGAGGAATATACCCTGAAAGATATCGACAGGATAAAGCATATTAACGCGGAGAGGTTTTTCAGGCTCATAATGAATACCGTGCAGCGGATCATCGAGTTCGACCTTTACCCCATCAACCGTGCGGATATAGGCGGTTGTGTTGAGTGCAGAGATCCGGATATATATAAGAAGATATCAAGGATCATCGGAGATGAAGTCATCAAAGACATCTATTATGCCAGGGGCGAAGTGCCCGGCAACGGCAAAGAAAATGAGCTGGTGTCCGAGCTGCTGGCAGCCCAGGTCTATCCCAATAATCTCTACCTTGCCGCTGTCGAGTTTGCTATTCCTGAGAGGTCAGGATTACAGGGATCCCGGACAGGGCAGGAGAAGGCCACTGAAACTCTCTTCTGCAGGTTAATCGGAAATGCCGCCGGATTTGGCCGGTCCAGGGCCTGCAATTATCTCCTTTTTTCAGCCCGGGCATTATCCCAGGTCGAGCTCTTCGAGAGATGCGGTTTTATGGCGGAAGGACCTGCGCCAGACAGGCTTGCAGCGAACCCGGGCCGCGAGATACTGATGACGTGCAAACTATGAATTCTCATAAGATGTATAAGGACATGAAGGTCGCTGATGCTGCATTGGACTATCAGGATCTGCCCGAGATCAGGGATCAATTGCCGGGCAAAAAAGTGATAGACATCCATCTTCATCTTTTCGGGACCGGCGATTCCGGGAGCGGATGCAGAATCTCTGAGGAGTTTCTTGCAAGTCCGGTCTTTAAGGAGATACTTCGCACCCTGAAATTATCCCCGAAAGACATAAGAGACGAACAGATAAAAGAGAAGATACTGAACGAGATTGCAATCTCCCGGAGAACAGATTATGCGATTCTTCTTGCCCTTGACGGGGTGTACAAAAATGGGAAATATGTTGAGGATGAGTCGCATCTTATAGTCCCCAATGATTATGTAGTCAGGATCGCTGCAACACGCAGCCGTTTGCTCTTCGGAGCTTCTGTTCATCCTTTCCGCGACGCGAGGGAGATGCTGGCAGAGACCAGGAGATGCATTGATGGGGGAGCCGCTCTTTTCAACTGGATGCCTTCACTTCAGCAGATCGACCCTGAGGATGACAGGTGCATCCCGTTTTATATCTGTCTGGCGCGTGAGGGGATTCCGCTTCTCTGTCATACCGGTTCCGAATTCACTGTCAGTGCCGATGGCAGCAGGGCATATTCTTACGGAGATCCCGAAAAGCTCAGGAGAGCCCTTGACTGCGGCCTCAAGGTGATCTTATCCCACTGTTCCATGTCTGAAGCTATAGCCCCGGCCGGCGCGGACTATTTTGAGAAACTCATTGATATGATGAAGATGGCTCACGGGATGAAATGGGACCTTTATCTGGACATATCGGATTTCTGCACGCCCGCCGGAGTGCCGTATCTTGAGCGGATTAAAAGTGAGATCAGGCAGGGAACTGTGGGACCCGAGAGGTTTCTATACGGAAGTAATTTCCCGCTCATCGCCCATAATGAAGGCATGTCAGGAGGCATGGAGGATCCGAAAGGTCTTCCCGTGCATACTGCCTGGCCGGGTTTTCTTGACAGAAATTATCGGGTGATCGAGATGTCGGGCATGCATAGCTCTGTTTTTACCAATGCATGGGACGTTTTGGGAATGCAGAAGAAATCGGTTTTCGCCCCTGATCCCTTCAGGGGTAGCGCGTTTAGGGCTGGGATGACAGGCTGATTCAGGATGGCGATTTATAACACTTCTTTCAGGGCATGATTTTTTTGGGGGGGGTCTGAAAGCGTCCTGGAGGCCTGTCATTCGGGGAGGCGAAGCGATCATATCTCAGCAGGCAGTGGCGCGCATTTAAATCATATTTCCCTTGACGGAACGACCAGGAAAGGGTATAAGAAGATAATGCTGAAATCTTTTCGGGGGAGGGGTTATGGATATCGTAGGAATATTCAAGGATAGTATCGAAGTTTCAAAGAAGAACGCTGTCATCTTTGTCCCTACCGTCGCTGTAATGATCGTTATTTTTATACTGAGTCTTATCCTGGTCGGTGCAGGGATACTTTCGATGGGAATAACGGGAGGAGCAATGCAATCTCCGGCAGGGATGATGTCATCGATTGGCGCCCTAATGGGCGGAGTGGTTCTGATAGGTATTGCGGGCACGGTGCTCGGGCTGTTTGCCCACGGCATGACAGTAGGAATGGTGAATGAAGTCTTCGAAAAGGGTTCAACCTCCATCAATGGCGGTATCTCGATAGCGATGAGCCGCTTTGCGCAGCTTCTCGTTGGTGCAGTCCTCGTCGGCCTGGCAGTTGCGGTCGGGATGATGCTCCTGCTCATACCGGGATTAATCGCAGCTTTTTTCCTCATGTTCACCTTTATCATTGTCGTAGTCGATAACATGGGTGCAGTCGATGCGATGAAGAGGAGCATAGATCTGGTGAAGAAGAATCTCAGTGATATGGTTATTTTTTTTATCGCGGTGATGGCGGCCGGCGTAGTCTTCGGAATTCTCAATATGATCCTCAACGTCATCCCGCTCCTGGGGCAGTTGCTGAGCATGGCGCTGATGGGACTATTCGGCGGATATATATCTGTAGTAATGATGAAGGTCTACAGGGAATTAACCGGCAAGGCCTCCTGATACCTTATTCCATCCGACCGGATGAAGTATTGATTGGGTCTCAACAGTGAAGGTAATTTATCTCATAGCCGTTTTTTCTGAAGGCATTCATGAGCTCCTGTTTGTGCTCAGGTGATATTGCGGCAAATACCCTCTTGACCTTTTCGCGCGAACGCTCCTGCGAGCAGGAATATCTTAGAAGCGCATCCTTTATATCCTGGGGAAGAGATGTCTCCAGGAGTACCATTGCAAGGTCGCCGGATTCGCAGAGCATCTTATAAGCAGCCTTTGAATCGCTTCCAAGAAAGTATCCGTATCCATCTTTGCTAACGAGAAAGGTTGAAGAACATCCGCAGGAAATGAATAACAATAAGAGACAGATTATGAGGATAGATTTATTCATGCTTAAGTATAGACAATATCCTGTAAAAAAATCGAGGAATCACATTAGTGAAGCATGTCACAATTGTGTGGCTGGGAATGCTGTGACATGCCACAGATAACCCGCTGCTGTCTTCAATCTTTACTTTAAAATAAGCTGATAACTATCCGCTATCAAATAATAAAACATTACATAATCTTTCCACCTCGATGGGCATGTTAATTGAATTGATAATTACACCTTTATGCTGTGACTTGCTGGACTTTCGTTTTTTGGGATGCAAAAAATATAAGTCTATTGCCGGGAGAGGTCAAATGAAAGGGAATCTCATTTACTGGGTCAGGGAAAGCAGAAACAGCCTTAAGAGTCTTAAGCTCACCATATGGAGCGACGGCGACTCGACGATCCTCAACAGGTGGGGGCTTGCAGAACTGCGGAGACAGAGGATGCTGAGGCTGCTTGAGGAGGCAAAAAATCAGGGAGCCAGATTATCTTACAAAGACCTCAGCCTGATCATGCTTACCTCAAAGGCAACTCTCAAACGGGACAGCAAGATTACGCTCAGAGATAAAACTTCCTGATTGGCCTTCTTTATCTCTGGCGATGGATTGTCGCCCCATTCGTTTGTGACTGCACCTTTATCTCTCTGAATGATTTATGATAAAAGTAATAACTGGATACCAGGCGAGGTGGAGAGGTAAGAGATGAATTGTCCGAGGTGTGGCTCTGATGTTACAGAAAAGGATGTCTGCAGCAAATGCAATGAGAAGATCAATGATTCCCGGCAGGGGATAGAGGTCCATTATAAAGAGTTCAAGCAGTCAGAGCTTCTCGAAATCTCACAGAAAAAGGATAAGGAAGGACAGGGCAGGACAAAAAGGGCCTTATCCGAGGATAAAGGAAAAGATCCCGGGGAAAGGCAAGGCGCGGCCGTTCCTCATGTCAGGCCACGAAGTGACCCCAAGAAGGCTCTTCCGGTTGACAGAAGAGGAGTATATCAAGACAGATCCGTCGCCCCGGGAAATCGAA
This sequence comes from Nitrospirota bacterium, assembly GCA_016217695.1. GTDB lineage: Bacteria > Nitrospirota > Thermodesulfovibrionia > Thermodesulfovibrionales > UBA6898. The sequence goes on from JACRHE010000152.1 coordinate 12,182, forward strand.
TACTTTATTATGCCTTCGGAGCGGTCATTGTTTTGATGGCAGCGATTGCAGTCTTATTCTTTCTGCGGTTTCGCTGAATCAGCCGATCTTTCCTGGTTCGGCTCCCACGGAATCTGCCAGTGCCTTATGTATAATCATCCCCATATAAATATTGAGGGCGCTTTTTATGGACGGGTCTTCCCTGATTATCCGCTCAATCCCTGTGCCTGCAATGGATTTAACATAAGGGAGCGTGGCATTGGTAAGTGCTATGGTCGAGGTTCTCGGATAGGCGCCGGGCATATTCGCTACCGTGTAATGGATAACTCCGTCCACGATATAGACAGGAGAGTCATGCATGGCAGGCCTTGAGGTCTCGGCTACGCCGCCCTGATCAACAGCTACATCTACAATGACGGAGCCCTTTTTCATGGTCTTCAGCATCCGTCTTGTTATTAAGACAGGGGTCTTTCCTCCCGGCACAAGCACAGCTCCGACAACAATGTCAGCGTCTCTTATCTCTGTTTCAATATTTGAGACTGTGAGGGGCAGTGTCTTTACACTGCCCTGGAAAAGCTCATCAAGCCTCTGCATTCTCTCGATCCCCCTGTTCATTACCACCGTTTCCATGCCGATACCTGCGCTGACGCGGGCCGCATTGAACCCTACGATACCGGCCCCAAGTATCAGAGACTTTGCAGGTTTCACACCTGCAATACCGCTCGGTAAGACCCCGGTACCCTTGTGACATGCCTGAAGATAGTATGCCCCGATGAGAGGGGCCATCCTTCCCGCTATCTCGCTCATAGGCGCAAGCAGAGGGAGCCCTCCGTCTTTCTGCAGCGTTTCGTATCCCAGGGCCGTGATCTTTCTCCTCAGGAGGAGATCGGTGAGTTCAGGATTGGGTGCCAGGTGCAGATAGGTAAAGAGCGCCTGTCCTTCACGCAACAGGTCATATTCAGAAGGAAGGGGCTCTTTAACCTTAACGATCAGTTCGGCCTTGCTGAAGAGGATCTCCCTCTCAACGATGTCGGCATCTGCTGTGAGGTACTCCTCGTCAGAAAACCCGCTCCCTTTTCCGGCGCCGGGTTCGATGAGGACCGTATGTCCCTGCTGCTTCAGCTCCAGAACACCGGCAGGAGTGATTCCGACCCGGTACTCCTCTTTCCTGATCTCTCCGGGTATCCCGATGATCATTTACTCGAAATACCCCAGTAACTCGGCCTTACCCACCTTTGTGAGATCAGAGGTAATATTTTTATCAAGCCTTGCCTTTACGGCCGGTGCAAGATTTTCAACGATCTTGCCGTTTATCTTCTTGGAAGCGGCCAGATGCCACTTTTCGCAATCTTCCTTCAGGATGATCGTATTTATGTCTTTAGAGATGAGCTTTAAATGCCTTTTTTCCATTTCCAGCCCGGTGTTGTGGGGTTCGCCATTCCCTGTCGGAGAGCCGTTTTTGCCGCCTGAAAGCCCGAATCTGCCGTTTGCATCGCTGAATTTTTCCGAAAGTTTGCCATGTGCTTCAATGGAATCATAACTTTCGATCAGCTCTGCCCTGGCGCTTTCCATTGGATTCTTCGTGACTCTGTACGCCTTGAAATGGCCCAGGTCTACAGTGATGATGATTTTTTTCATAGTCTTCTCCTTTCTATAAAAATTATATGCGATTAAGACTCGGCATTCAACGGATATTATCCATTAGAAGCCTGTTCTGAAGAGCCGAAAAGTTTTTCCGGCATATCCGTGAAATTTATTAATAATGTGGATTAAAGTGATAAAATTAGATCATGGCTGATAAAGAAAAGATCGAAGATGTGATGAAAAGCCCCCAATGGAGGGCGATGTTGGCGATCTTTCTTGTTTTCCTCTTCCTTTACATCTGGACAAACTATTTCGTTGCTCAGGAGCCCTTGAGAGTCACGATCAGTTACAGCCTTTTTCTGGAACAGCTCGACGCAGGCAATATAAAATCCGTTTCTTTAAAAAAGCTGCAGGTGACCGGAGAATTAGCCGCAGAGACGAGCATGCGGATTGACGGAGAAAAGAAAGAGCAAAAGGTCAGATACTTTCTGGCTGTACTGCCATCTTTTCAGGGCGAACAGCTCCTCACCCGTCTGGAGGAAAAGAAGGTGATGATAAATGTCGAACCTGCGGAGGAGAGATCCCTGTTCTGGCAGATCATAATCGGCGTGCTGCCGTGGGTTTTGATAATCGGTGTATGGATGTTTATCATGAGGCGGGCCCAGCAGCAGATTCAGGGCGGTCCGGGCGGGCTCTTCACGTTTGGTGCAAGCAGGGCAAAGCTCTTTGATGTGAAAAAGCCGGGGGTTACTTTCAAGGATGTGGCCGGCATGGAGAACGTCAAGCTCGAACTGAGAGAAACGATCGAATTTCTTAAAGACCCGTCAAGATTCGCAAAGATAGGAGCAAAGGTACCCAAGGGCGTGCTGCTGGTTGGTCCTCCGGGGACGGGCAAGACGCTTCTTGCGCGTGCGACTGCCGGAGAGGCAGGGGTGCCTTTTTACAGTATCAGCGCTTCGGAGTTTATCGAGATGTTCGTAGGCGTAGGCGCCTCCCGTGTCAGGGACATGTTCCAGAAGGCCAAGGCGTCACATCCGAGCATTATATTCATATATGAGATTGATGCTGTGGGCAGGACAAGGGGAACAGGCTTCGGCGGCGGGCACGATGAAAGGGAGCAGACACTAAACCAGCTTTTAAGCGAGATGGACGGTTTCGATCCCCATGAAGAGGTTATTGTTATGGCAGCAACCAACAGGCCGGACGTGCTTGATCCTGCTCTCCTGAGGCCGGGACGCTTTGACAGGCATATCGTCATCGACAGGCCGGGGTTAAAGGAACGGAAGGCAATCCTCGAAGTCCATGTCCGGGGCAAGACTCTCGCAGATGATGTAAATCTTGAGACCTTGGCCAGAGGAACACCGGGGATGACAGGCGCCGACCTTGAAAACCTGGTAAACGAGGCGGCTCTTGTTGCTCTGAGAAAGAACAGGGAGAGGATCGGGATGAACGATTTCGATGAGGCCCGGGATATCATCCTGATGGGTGCTGTCAGGGAAGAGACTATCAGCGAGAACGAGAAGCAGATTACGGCATATCATGAGGCGGGACATGCGCTTGTGGCAGCAGAGCTTCCGGGCACAGACCCGATTTATAAGGTGAGCATCATCCCGCGCGGCATGGCGATGGGGGTTACGCAGCTTCTGCCTGAAGAGGACAGGCATTATTATCCTAAGACATATCTGATGAACAGGCTCTGCGTCGCCCTTGCAGGCCGGAATGCGGAAAAGATCGTGTTTGATGACATAAGCAGCGGGGCGCAGAACGATCTTAAAGAGGCGACTGCCCTTGCAGAAAAGATGGTTGCGCAATGGGGCATGAGTGAAATGGTGGGGCCCGTAAACCTCGGGCGGGGAGAAGAGCATCCTTTTTTGGGAAGGGAACTTGCCCAGCCGAAGCGCTACAGCGAACAGATGGCGTGGCTTATGGACCAGGAGATCCAGAAACTGATTATGGAGGCCGAGACCAGGGCGAGGGATATCCTCTTAAAAAAGAGACATCTGCTTGATGCGCTGGCAGAGGCGCTCATAAGGGAAGAGGTGCTTGAGAAGGCTGAAATAGAGAAGATAATCAGTGAGTCGCAGGGAAAGAACCCGTAAAAAAAGGAGGGGCGTGCAAACGCCCCTCCCACGGGGAGAGTTAGAATGTTACGTCAAAGGTCAGATAGATATCCGTAGCCTTGTCAAGAGGCGGGAACATCTGGGCATTCATCGGGTTGTTAAGATCTGAGATCTTCTTGGGAGCGCCGACCCAGTTATTACTGCCTGTATATTTGAAATCATAATACTGATAGCCAAGCCTGAAGTAGGCCTTGCCGAACTTCGATATAGGCTTGCTCTTTATCTCCTGGATAACATAGGCCTCATAGACGTTGCCGTGGGTACCGAGCTTGCTCGTCCACATGTCATCTGATGCCGGTCCGAACGCCACCCAGTTTTTGGAGCCGTAGTTATATTCAGCACCGAGCTTGGTGCCTGTCGACGTGAAGTCATACCGTGCGCCGAGATAGATAGCGCTTCCTGACTTGCTCTCCTTTACTCCGCCAAAGGAAGGGGCGTCATACATGAGACCGGCTACAGGAATAGGTCCCATCGGAGAGCCCACTGCGAAGAGGTTGTCATTTGGATGTGTCTTACTGAGAGCCCCTGATGCAAAGAGGTTAAGATCGCCGGGACCGACTTTTTCGAGTTTACCCATGACGGTTATGCCGTACTGGTCTATATCTCCCAGGTTGGTATTGGAAGAACCGAAGAGGGCGCTGGACTTGTTCTCAGGGAACGCGAAGAGGTCAAAGGCCCTGTCCCACTGCAGTTCTACATGAAAATTATCTGTGTCGTAAGGCACAACGTTTAACCCGAGGAAGTTTACGTCCTTGAGGTTGTTGTTGGGCCTGAATCCGCTGTCAAAGCCCTTGCCGTAGCAGAGTTTTGCATATGCGCCGGGAAGTGCATTGATGTCAGGAGCGACACCGATCGTTCCACCGTCAAAGGCATAATCGATCAGAAGGCCGGGTACGCCTGCGCTTCCGCTTTTTTCAACATTCTGACGGATATTGGTCGGTACACCTGCGGTTGACGGCCTTCTTCCCGCAGAGAACCATACAGGGAGATTTGCGATATTGCTCCAGGTCGCGAAGGCCTGGTCAACCCTCAGGATATTGTCCTGCGGCAGATGGGAGACATTTCCGTCAAAGACAAAAAACTTGTCGGCAAAGAAGGCGCTGTCGGCCCCTGCAACAGGTTCCACTGACTCATGCCCCCAGACCTTATACATCAGGAGTCTTGCCTTTACCGTGATATCTTCGGTCGCCCTTGCCTTGAGGTTAAGCCCAAAGCGGTTTGTCATGAGTGCATCGTTTTTTACGTCCATGCTCTTCTGGAGAGAAGGCATGGGAGCGGTCATGCCGCTTAGCTGCCACCCCAGAACATCCTGGAAGCGGTAGTAATCCGCGATCGTGCCCTTCAGATAATCATACCTGCCCCGGTAATCCCCGCCGATTTCCAGCCAGGTCGGACGTGAAGTTGCTGTCGTTGTCTCGGTCTTTTTCTCTACCTTTGTGATCCTTTCTTCCTTCACCGTCTCTTCTTTCTGAATCTTCTGCATCTGCTGCTTCAAAGTCTCGAGCTCCTTTGACATCTCGTCGATCTTCTTCATCAGGTCAGCCTGGTCAAGGGCGAAGACCGGCAGCGGAAGAAGAAGGGAGAGGGAAAGGAGTACTGCAAAAAATACTTTCATACAAACACCTCCTCTGAAAAATTTTATCTATACTGCTTAGCAGCCTGGTTTGGTGCCTCTGAAGTCATTATTTTCCTTGATGATATTTTTGCCGTCCTTGATGATGTACCTGATCTTCACCTCATCGCCTTTAAAAAGCCTGTCGTCAAGCTTCTGCAGTGCCTTTTCGTTTGCGATCGTAAAGATCATCTCCTTGCCGTCGTCGGCTATTATTACAACGGTCTTCGCATCCACGTCATAATCCTTGATCTTGCCTTTGATATTCATTTTTTCTTCGGCAAGCGCCAGTCCGGAAAATGCCGACATGCAGAAGATCACCAGAATGGAAACTGCAATAAACCTTACTACCTTCATAATCCTGCTCCTTTGTTCTGCTCTTGTTAATACGTTAGTTTATTTTCCATGCACCGACCCCTATGGGGTCGCCTGCATAACCCAATGCCTTATTTCTTGCGGCATTATATCAAACACGAAGGTGTCGTTTCTCTCAGGAAAAAGGGAAATCGATTCATACATGAAGTATGGCCGATAAATTTGCTTTCTGCAGGAAAAAAGGAAATTTTCATATACCTAAAACCTATCTCTGATTTAAATGATAATCAATAGAAAAGATATTGTCAATAAATATCTAAACAATGAAGTATAGAAATTGGCTCATGGAGATACGCCGGCCGATCTTTGAAGAAAAAAAAGGCGAGATGCCGCTGCTGCCTTAGTTGCAGGGCAAGGGCTACGCCAGTGCTAGATGGTTAACCTGATCGAAAAAAAAGGCTCCTGAATGAGCTCGCCACGGCAGACAGGGCACTTTCCCGGCTTCTTTATACGGTCCCTTTTCCTGAATATGAATCCGCATTTCAGACACTCAGAGGGTGTGATGAAAAGGTGATGGTCTTTTTTGCTCATGGTCTTCTGTATATGTTCGAGGTGTGAATAGACCTCTTTTTCAGAGATCCTCACCTGCCCGGATATCTCCCTGGCTGACAGAGAATCTCTCTCTATCAAAGAGATTATCTCCCTGCGGATGGTCTCGTGCCTTTCTTCAGGGATGAAGGCTTCACGTTGCTTTTTCTTCACAGTTTTTCTCCTCGGAATACTTTAATCCAATTTTACGTTTTTTCAAAATGGAATCTTTTAACACATTCGAGGTATATTTCATAATGATAAAGCTCGTCATATTCGATCTCGACGGCACCCTGGTCGATTCAAAGACAGACATAACCAATGCCCTGAATTTTGCCGTTGAACCACTTGAGCTGGAAAAACTTACGATAGAGAAGACAGTCTCTCTGGTTGGTGAAGGGGTTACGAGGCTGATCGAGAAGGTGATCGGTGCTGACAGGGCCGGGCTGGCTCCGGAGGTATTGAACAGATTTATAGATTATTATTCGAAGCATCTCACCGATTTTACCAGGCCGTATCCCGGAGTGAGGGAGACCCTTGAGAAGCTCTCTTTTTGCAAAAGGGCGGTAATATCGAACAAGAGGGAGTCGCTTTCAAAGAGACTGCTTGAAGAACTCGGTCTCCTTGGCTGTTTTGATATTGTTTACGGCAGCGACAGTGCCGGTGAAAAAAAACCCTCCCCGAAGCCGTTGCTCCGGATGCTTGAGCATTTTTCCGTTTCCCCTGATGAGGCGGTCATTGTCGGGGACAGCAACTTCGACATCGAGGCAGGGAAGGCTGCAGGTGTCCGGACCGTAGGGGTATCATACGGTTACAGGGATGTCAGTTTTCTGAGGGATGCTGATTACATCATAGATGATATATCCGCTCTGATCCCCATACTAAATGAGTTAGGAAAAAGTAGATCTGCATTTATCCGGGCTTGACTCGATTCGCTGCCTGACAGTAAGATGATACCATCTGTGCTGGAGAGGATGCCCGAAAATCTTGCAGAAATAGGTGATAGCGAAGAACTGGAGATCGTTTCATGTCCCGTCTGCGGAAACCGGGAGAAAGAGGCGGTCTATGAGGGTTTCCAGCCTTTCTGCGTAGTTCGCTGCAGGGCCTGCGGGCTCTCCTATCTTTCTCCCAGAAAGACAGAAGCTGCCTTACTGCGCAAGTACAGCGAGGATGATTATTTTGAGGGAGAGGGCACCGGATACGCCGACTACATAGCGCAGGAAGAGGCTCTGCGCAAGACCTTTCGCAGGTTTCTTTCGAATCTCAGGATTCGGGGTATAACAGGCGGCGACCTGCTTGAGGTCGGATGCGGGTATGGTTTTCTCCTTGATGAGGCGCGGGGATTTTTTCAGAGAAGGACAGGAATGGATTTTTCAAGGCGTGCGGTCGAACTGGCAGGGAAGAGGGCGGATAGAGTATTTGAAGGAGGGATCGACCAGATCCCGGCTGACGAAAAATATGACTGCATTATCGCAACTCAGGTGATCGAACATGTATATCAGCCAAAGGCATTTATGAAAAAATTGACCGGTCGTCTCAGGAAAGGCGGAAGGATGGTTATAGCTACACCTGACATGGACAGCTTCTGGAGGAGGCTCATGGGGCAGCGCTGGCCTTCTTTCAAGATTCCGGAACATGTCCTGTTTTTTAACAGAGGGACCCTTTCGTCTCTGATGAGTGATGCCGGCCTGACCGGCGTACAGCCCATACCTTATCCCCATGCCTTTCCTCTTTCGCTTATAGCTGCAAAATTGCATATGCCGTTTCCTTCCGGATTCGGCGGAATCAGCCTATGGCTGCCTGCCACGACGATCGCCCTATGCGGAGTGTTGCCGGATGAATAGGCAGGCAGAAACTCCGCTTATATCCGTGGTGATGCCTGTTTACAGGGAAGGATCGAGCCTCAGGAGCGTTCTCGATGTTCTTGTCGAAGTGCTCCTGTCCCTGAAGGAGTCTTTTGAGGTAATCCTTGTTGATGACGGCTCGCCCGATGATACCTGGGTTGTCATCGAGCAGGCATCCATGCAGTATCCTGTGATCAGGGCAGTCAGGCTGAGCCGTAATTTCGGGAAGGAGTCTGCTATCTGCGCGGGTCTTGAGATGGCCTCCGGCAAGGCTGTGATTGTGATGGATGGAGACCTGCAGCACCCCCCTCAGCTCATTCCTGAGATGGTCCGTCTCTGGCGCGAATCAAAGGCAGATGTGGTCGAGGCGGTGAAGGACGACAGAGGGCAGGAATCATTCGTAAACAGGATAGGGGCGGGTCTTTTTTATTCCGTGTTCAGCAGGCTTTCAGGCTATGACCTGGATCGCGCCTCTGATTATAAACTCATAGATCGCAGGGTGGTTGATGCATGGCTTACGATGGGAGAACGCAACCTCTTTTTCCGCGGCATGATCTCATGGCTGGGATTCAGGCATCTGAAGATCCCTTTCACTGTGCCTGAGCGTGCAGGCGGGCAATCAGGGTGGTCTTTATTCAGGCTGATAAAGCTTGCTGTCACAGCCGTAACTTCTTTTTCCTCTCTCCCTTTGCACCTCATAACGCTTTCCGGCGGGGTTTTTCTTTTTTTTGGGATGATACTCGGTCTGCAGACCCTCTTTAACAAGCTGACCGGAAAGGCGGTGAGCGGCTTTGCTACCGTAATCCTCCTTCTTCTGATCATAGGAAGCCTCCTGATGATCAGTCTGGGGATCATCGGAGAATATATCGCAAGGATATATGAGGAAGTCAAGAGAAGGCCGCGGTATCTTATCTCAGAAAAGCTGGAGAGGCGGGTTAGCGAAAAGTGAGGGAGCTGTCCGGTAACCTCAGTGGAAAAACAGGTTGACCGTCTGAGTCAGGGAGGGGGAATGTCCCGGAAACCGTTAATGCATCTCCTGACGATCACGGTATTGGGAATCTTGGCCTATAGCAATACCTTTCAGGCCGAGTTTACCTTTGATGATCATTTCTGCATAACTGAAAATCCGGCTATAAAGGATTTCAGCTATTTCACCGATTATGCCAGGGTAGATCGGGATGCGATAGATATGGTCAGAAATGCATTCAGGACGAGGGTGATCGGCTTTTTTTCCTTCGCCCTGAACCACAGGATCAACGGAATTGATGTAACTGGATATCATGCTGTAAATCTGTCCATACACCTGTTGAACGCCCTTCTTGTCTACTGGCTGATCAGCTTATTATTCCGGACCCCCTTTTTTTCTGCCACTGCGCCTGAGACGCTTCCCGGCGAAGGGAAGAGATATGGAAATTTCATCCCCCTGGCCGGAGCCCTTCTTTTTGTGTGTCATCCTGTCCAGACAGGGGCTGTAACCTATGTAGTTCAGAGATTCGCTTCACTGGTAACGATGTTTTATCTCCTTTCCCTTGTCTCGTATGTCAGGTCCAGGCTTGCTGATTCAAGGTCCGGGCGATACGCGTTTTATGCTTTATCAATCATAGCCGCGATCTCTGCAATGCTGACAAAGGAGAATTCGTTTACGCTCCCCTTTATGGTCGTTCTCGCCGAGTTCATGTTCTTTAGCGGGAACGTCAGGAGGAGACTTCTGAATCTGCTGCCGCTTTTGCTGACTGTTTTCGTTATTCCGGCGACTATTCTGTCGAAGGGCAATTTTGTGAGTAATATCTTCAGTCTGGTTGACAGTAAGCTAAGGACGATGGCCTATACGGATATGTCACGCTGGGACTATCTTTTCACTCAGTTCAGGGTGATCGTAACATATTTGAGGCTGTTGATATTGCCGACAAATCAGAACCTTGATTACGACTACCGGGTATATCGTTCATTTTTCGATCCGGCTGTTTTTTTGTCTTTCCTCTTCCTCCTGTCTATCTTTTTATCGGGTCTGATCCTGTGGTATCTTTCCTCACGAATGAAGACGGTCAGGGGGCGCTATCTGAGACTCGTATCCTTCGGCATTTTCTGGTTCTTCGTTGCACTTTCCGTTGAATCCAGCATTATCCCAAACGCAGAGATGATCTTTGAACACAGGGTATATCTTCCGTCCGTGGGCTTTTTCATGGCGATAACTGCGGGTATGGCGCTGATGACTGAGGGATCAGGGGCAGGCAGGCAGTTCGTTGGCAAGGCGATAGCCTCTTTAACAGCAGTAACAATCTTTTTCCTTGCGGTTCTGGCTTTTTCAAGGAATGCCGCATGGAAGCAGGAGATTTTCCTGTGGGAGGATATTGTAAGGAAGAGTCCTGAGAAGGCGAGGCCGCATTACAACCTCGGCATTATCTATAACAGGAAAGGAAGATACGATGAGGCTATTAATGAATTCAGGACAGCCCTTAGAATTGATCCCGGTTTTGCAGACGTCCATTACAGTTTCGGGGTTGTCTATAAAGACCTGAGAAGGTATGATGAGGCGATTCAGGAGTTGAAGTCTGCGATCGGTCTTTACAGAAAGTTTTCAATGTCAAAGCCTGTAGGAGGGGGCATCCTGAATTATGCATATGCCCATAATAATCTTGGGGCTGTTTATATGGATATGGGGAGATACGAAGAGGCCATAGCGGAATTCAGGAAGGCCCTGGAAGTATTTCCTGCTTACGCGTATGCTTACAACAACCTCGGTGTCGTCTATAAAAAGACGGGGCGATACGGGGAGGCGAGAAGGTCTTTTGAATCTGCCTTAAGGATAGACCCGAATCTCGGCCAGGTCAGAAAGAACCTCAGGTCGGTTCTTGAGATAATGGAAAGACAAAAGCAGAAGCCGGAAAGATCATGGAAGTAACCCTCGACGGAATTCGCGACATTAAGCTTTACCAGAGAAAGGAGGGGTACCGGTTTTCTGTTGATGCCCTGTTGCTTGCCTGTTTTGTAAATGTCAGATACCTGAAGGAGATTGCGGACCTCGGGGCAGGCTCAGGGGTGATAGGGATGCTCCTTGCAAAAAGATATCCTCAGGCCAATGTCCTGCTCCTGGAGCTGCAGGAATCCCTTTTCGGTCTTGCAGAAAGAAATGTCAGCCTCAACGGGTTGGATGACAGGGTGAAGGTCGTCCTGGCTGATATAAAAGATGTCGGAACGATCTTGCCTAAGATGTCTTATGATCTTGTGGTCTCAAACCCTCCTTTCAGGAAGCCGTCATCAGGACGCCTGAGCCTTGGTGAGGAAAAGGCGGTTGCAAGACATGAACTCAGGCTGAAGCTCCCTGATCTGGCTGAGTCAGCGTCATATCTTCTTCGGGCCAGGGGCAGGTTCCGCATGATCTTTCATCCTGAGAGGATTGTCGATGCCTTCGGTACCCTTCGTAAAAATCAGCTCGAGCCAAAGAGGATAAGGTTCGTGCACAATGATATGAGGGCCGTATCCAAGATAGTGTTGATAGAGGCGGTCAAGGGAGGAAGTCCGGGCTTAAAGATAGAGAAGCCGCTGATTATTTACGGACATGACGGCGCCTATACCGATGAACTTAAAGAGATGTACGAATAAAGAGAATTATTTACTCTCCTTCCCTGATGGCCGAAAACGGCTCCATTGCGCTTGCCCTGGAAGCAGGGATCAGGGCTGCGGACAGACCTGTCAGGAGCGACAATGCCAGGGATGCCGTCATTATCGCACCAATTGCCGGAAGAGAAGGGAAAAGATAGACCATTTTGAAGCTCTCCACAAGAATATTCTTAAATGCCAGCAAAAAAATATATCCGGTCCCGATTCCTGCCAGTCCCCCTGCAAGGGAGATCAAGGCAGCTTCCGTTATGATGAGGCCGAAGATATCTCTTTTTTTTGCGCCCATCGCCCGCAGTATTCCGATCTCCTTTTTTCTTTCATTGACAATCAGAGAGAAGGCGAACCCTGTCGTGAAGAGTGTAAGTACCCATAAAACAGAGCCTATGGCAAGCATGCCCCTGAAGACACCCTTTAACTGTTTTTTTACTGAACTGACTATCTCAACTGCCGGTATAGCCCTGACGCCTTTTATCTCATATTCGATCTTTATGGCGACCCTCTCAGGCGTTATTCCGTCCTGAATTCTCACAAGCACCGCAGAGATGATATTCTGCTCAAGAGTAAGGGGCTGCTTTGATTTCGTCACCGAGTCTTCAGCCATTGCATAAGCCGCATCCATGGTCATAAACACTGTCTGGTCAAAAAACTTCATGCCTGTCGGCTCCATTGTGCCTGCGACTGTAAAGAGCGTCCCGAAAAAAGGGATTGTATCTCCGGCTGTTACGGGCAGGTCGCTGCCTGCGAGAACATCATTGCCTGCGAGATTTTTTTTCAGATTTTTTGTGAGCCACGGAGTTACAGTAAAGTCCGTGGCAGGGTCGATAGCAACGAGGAATGTGTCGACATCGTAGCAGCAGCTGAAAGGGGTAGGTCTCAGAAATAGCTGGCAAGATGACATCTTCACCCCTTCAATCTTCTTTATCTTCTCATATATTGCCCTGTCCATATAAAAACCGGCCGGCTCTCCTGAAAGCAGGGCTGATCTGGCCTGGGACTCGTTTCTCTCCGGTACTACTAAGATATCAGCACCAAGGCGGTTGGTACCGGCTTTCAGTGCATTATTCATTCCTGTCAGGAAGATTGTAGCACTTAGAAGCGTGCCGGTTACCAGCGATACTGTCAGCAGCAGTATAAGCGACCTGAAAGGCCTTCTTCTGAGGTTTTTTAGGGCAAGACCAAAGACTGATAGTCTTTTCATCCCTATATTATAAGTCCGGTTTTCCCGAAAAGTCTAAAATGGGGCTTCTACAAACGAAAAGTTCTTTCAAAACGGCCGCGAGATTCATGAACTCATATCCGGCAGTTGAATTAGCCGTCTTTCGCCTAAAAAGGCTCTCAAGCCAACTCTTCCAAATGCCGTTTTTCCGATGAATGGTCAATGCAGTCCGGCTTTCTGTTGGAGATCGTGAAGCAGCACTCTGATCTTTTTTAATAAAAGAGGGTGCAGCTTCTCAGGCGCGATCTCTGAAAGGGGCTTCAGTACAAAAGCTCTCTCATGCATATGCGGATGAGGGATCACTAGGGTATCATCATCAAGAATCAGGTCGTCGTAAAGCAGGATGTCGAGGTCTATGACTCGGGGTCCCCATCGCGGCTCGGGCTTTCTGCCCATATTTTTTTCTATGCATTTGAGCGCCCTCAGAAGTTCGATAGGTGCAAGACCGGTTTCAACTTCCAGGGCCATATTTATGAACTTCGGCTGGTCTGCCATTCCCCATGGTTTGGTCTCATGCATGGAAGATCGTTTGAGTATATGCATCCCCAGATCTTCTAGGGCCTCGATCGCCTTTATGCAGTTGAGGCGCCTGTCCCCAAGATTAGAGCCTATTCCTATATATGCGATCGACATGTCAGAGGCATCATATCAAAAAACAAAAAAAGAAGCCTGGAATCAGAAGACAGAATTAAGGTGCGCTGCTAAAGTATCTTCTTTATCCTCTCGATAGCCTCTTTTGTCCTGGCAGCCGATACGGTCAGGGCAAAACGTATGTACCCTTCGCCGGGCGCCCCAAAGCCGTTGCCTGGTGTGGAAAGCACGCCTGCCTTGTCGAGTATATGAGCCACAAAGGATGACGAGTCAAATCCCTTCGGCACCTTTGTCCAGAGATAAAAACTTGCCTTTGGCTTCAGGACTTCCAGGCCCATTCCTGTCAGACCATCGTAAAGCAGATCCCTTCTCTCCTGGTAAGTCTTGCGTATGTCTGCCAGAATCTTTTCATCTGTATTCAATGCAACGATCGCCGCCTCCTGGATAGCCTGAAACACACCGGAGTCGAGGTTCGTCTTTATCTTTCCGAGACCGGCGATGATCTGGCTGTTGCCGACTGCAAAGCCTATCCTCCATCCGGTCATGTTATACGTCTTGGAAAGCGAATGGAACTCTATACCGACCGATTTTGCGCCGTCAATCTCCATGAAGCTCAGGGGTTTTTCGCCGTCAAAATAGATCTCGCTGTAAGCGGCATCGTGACAGACAATAATATTGTATTTATCGGCGATATTAATAACTTCCTCATAAAATGCCCTTGAGGCTGTGGCCGATGTCGGGTTATTCGGATAATTAATGAACATCAGCTTTGTGTTCATGAGCGTCCTCTGGGGGATGGACTTCAGGTCAGGCAGAAATCCGTTCTCCTCATTCAGCGGCATGATGTGGCTTTCTCCACCTGCAAACATGACACTTACCGGGTACACAGGATACCCTGGAGACGGAACAAGGACAGTGTCTCCGGGTTCCACAAAGGCCAGTGGGATATGACCAATTCCCTCTTTGGACCCTATCAGGGAGAGGACCTCGGTCCGGGGGTCAAGGATGACGTTGAAACGCCTCTTATACCAGTCGGAAACAGCCTCTCTGAAGGAAAGCATGCCTTCATATGAAGGATAGCGGTGATGTTCAGGCTTGGATACCGCGACTTTCATGGCATCAATTATATGAGAGGGGGTAGGCATGTCAGGGTCTCCGATACTCATATCTATCAGGTCAATACCCTTTGCCTTTGCCTCCTGTTTCATCTTGTCAATGGACGCAAAAAGATAGGGAGGCAGATTCTTTACGCGGGACGCCATCTCAACGAAAACCTGTGGTTTCAACATTACCTCCTGCTTTTTTCCGTTTATTATATACCATTTGCCTTTTCAGATGATAACCGGCAGTGAATTTATTTGACAAAAGGCCTGTTTACATATTAAATATGTAATAATTACTGCGCTGTTTTCAGGGACAGAGGAAAGAAACCTTTTTAGAATCCGCATGGGAAAGAACAACTGGGAAGCATACTTTAATGCCGTAAAGAAACAGGACTGGAAAACAGCCAGGACCGTCCTGAATCAGATAGCCAAGGTGGAGAAGGCCAACCCGCAGGTTTATCTGAAATTGGGGGATGTCTGCCAGAGGGCCGGCGATGTGCCCAATGCCATTGTATCCTATAGCCTTTCTGCACGCATTCTCAGACATCAGGGATTCAATCAAAAGGCGATAGCCCTCTACAAGATTATCCTGCGTCTTGACCCTTCGAACGGGGATGCTATAAGCAAGTCTCAGGAAATCATATCAGAGATGGAGGCATTCAAGGGAGCTCATGCGCCTTCTCCGGCTATATCCTTTCCGCCTGCCGGCCCAGTTGACATCCCTGAGCCTGAAACAACTGTTACGCCTGTCACGTCGGTTCCTGAATTAGAGTTGCCGGAGCCTAAGCCGGCCGAAGAAATTTCGATCATGCCTCCTGAACCTCCGGAGGAGGAAATTCCGGAACCACAGCAACCAGTCAGGTTTGAGGACCTTATTGAGAGAACTGATCTGACGGTTGCCCCGCCTCAAAAAGAGGAACCCGCAGAGACGGTTGCGGCTCCGTCCCATGCCGTTTTTGAGGATCTCCTTGAAAGAACAGAGCTTACTTCACCTGTCAGTAAGGATGCCGCAGATATATCGGGCCCCGGAGAGCTGCCTAAGGAAGAAGGCCCTGAACCGGAAGAAGAGAAAGAGATGCCTGAGCGGTTTGAGATACCGGAGAGAGAACTTCCTGTGTCTGAAGAAGAGCTCCCGGAGCAGGAGGCGGTACCTTTCAGGGCAGTTGAGGAATTCAGCGTGGCTTCTTCTGGAGGGGGGGAGGACATCTCTACGATGGCGGAGCTCTTTTCCCAAATGCCTGAGGATGAATTTTCGAAGATGCTGGATGACCTCGTAGTCCCGCTTTCCGAGAGATCCGCGGCCTCGACTGTGCCGGAGATCTTTTCCGGGATGTCTGAGGATGAATATAAAATGTTTCTTGGTGAGATGGATGTGAAGAAGTATGCTGATAACGGACGGATCGTTGAAGAGGGAGACTCGGGTGATTCTCTTTATCTCATTAAGTCAGGAAGCGCCAGGGTCATAGCCCACCTGTTCGGCAAAGAGGTGGAGCTTGCACTGCTGGATGAGGGCGACACCTTCGGCGAGATCGCATTTCTGACCGGAAGGCCCAGGACTGCAACTGTCGTAGCGAACGGACCTGTGCAGGTATATGAAATCAGCAGGAGCGAGATCGAAAGACTGATAGAGAGAAATCCTGATGTGCTCTCAAAGCTTGAGGATTTTTACGAGAGCCGCGTCAAGGACACGATTAAAAAAGTAATGCCCCAGTAGACAGACTGTCAACAGGACTATTGTCAGTCTGTCCTCAAAGACGAACACCTTTCCTGTCTGTGGATGTGTCTTGCCATCTGAAAACCTGCACAATTCCCCGGCTTTTTTGTTAATATTTCATGTGCTTTTGCAGCAGCTTGTCAACGGACTCACTCTTGGAAGCGTATATGCGCTTATTGCATTGGGATATACCATGGTTTACGGCATACTCGAACTGATCAACTTCGCCCATGGTGAGATCTACATGCTCGGAGCATATCTCGGCATCATACTGCTTGCCTTTTTTACCGGCATAGGCCTGACCGCATATAGCCTGCCCCTCACCATTTTCCTCGTGCTTCTCCTTACGGTCATCTTCTGCTCATCCTATGGCTTTACGATAGAGAAGATCGCCTATAAACCGCTTCGAAGTGCCCCCAGGCTCAGTCCCCTGATCAGTGCTATAGGCGTCTCGATCTTCCTTCAGAATTATGTGATGCTTA
>JACRHE010000150.1 GCA_016217695.1 Nitrospirota bacterium
CATCCGTCTTACTATTTAATTTATCATTATCATAGGTAAAGCGAAGAGTGAATAATGTGTTACGTATAATAGTTGCACTATAGTTAAGGCTAGCCCCATAACCATCACGCCTGCCATCCGCAAGGTTTTCATTAGTGCTTTCATTTTTTGCAATATATCCGCCTACGTTTAAACTATGCCTGCCCAAAAACCAACTGAGTCTGGCATCTATCCTGTCAGAAGTATTCTGATATGATAGATCTTGAGAAACATTGGAAGACACATGGGAAATAGACAAATCGCCTGATAAGTTAGAAATAATCCTTCCATTTACACCCATCATAAAGTTATGGGTCTGAACAGACCCGCCATCACTATTTGATACCATGTCGAAGCCATATTTACCGGTCACAATAAACCTCTGCCACTTCGTAGTAGAGAAGCTAAGGGAAGCCCCATAGGGGGTACTCTCGCTTGATACGCTAAAATACCCTTGCCCCTGCAGCGAAAGGCCCGTAATGCCTAAATAGTTAATATCTTCTCTGAGGTCTACGCTATACTCACCCGCACTTGCAGTGCCTGCTGAACTGCCGCTATTAACAAAAGCCCTGACTGTAGAATTAGTCAGAAGAGCAGGACTGATTTTCTTCATCATGCCGCCGCCGGCAGATAGAGAATATTTATTCAAATTGTCCGTACTAAGATAGCTTGCAGCGAAAGACAGAGAGTAGTTAGTATTCGGTCCCCTGGCAAAGCTTCTGTCAGCCCTTGAAGAAGCCTCTAAAGTTGAGATATCATTTCGCGTCATTGATTCTATCCTTGTTTCGACCCGGAAGGAATATATATCATTAAAGGCATTAAGCGTTATTTTACTCTCTTTTTGATCCTCCAGATTCGGCTGCCCACCGCTATGTACCGTCGAATACGTACTAAAACCAAGACTATAGGAATATGTCTTAGAGCTAATGCCTGCCCGGGAATCAAAGGAAGTAGTCGTAGTGCTTCCTTCTTTTGAATCATAGGTATTACTGTCAAAATCAACATTAATCATCGGAAATGGTATTCTGTATCCCGAGTCATCAAAATTAAAATTCCTGTTTCTGTTCTGGTTCCTGTTTCTGCTTTCATTACCATTGCCGTTACCGTTACCGTTACCGTTACCGTTACCATTACCATTACCATTACCGTTACCATTACCGTTACCATTACCATTACCGTTACCATTACCATTACCATTACCATTACCGTTACCATTACCATTACCATTACCATTACCATTACCATTACCATTGCCATTGCCATTACCATTACCATTACCATTGCCATTATTCTTGTTTACAAACTGATTAAACTTGGAACGGATCGGTGATTCACCGAGATTATGCAGGCTTACGAACTTCCCACTAGAGAAAAATTTAAAATACATGGGCAGATAATAAGTCATCTGAATACCGTATCCAGTGTTCGTATACTCAGTATTTGAGTACCTGGAGAAATAGATCGAGATCGGTTTCGGCATATAATTCAGAAATTCATATTTTTTGTTCTTAATGCCGGCTATCCTGTTCAACAAATCCAACCGGAGATCAAATCCAGTTGATCTGTAACCATTAGCGTCTGAGGATCTGTCAGTGAAATTGCCACTAAGACTGAAAGATGCCAACCTGGCATCAACTATCGGGCCTGCGACACTAATAGCATAATTCTGCGAAAACGAAGAAGAAGATTCTCCTTCAGTAGAGGAATGCCTCTCATATTCCAGGCTTACAACGCCTGTCAGAACAAAACGTTTCATAAGCGGCTGCATACGCGCATGAGCGTCCGGAATCCCGGCAGATAAGGGGAGCATAAAGAAAGAAATGAAGAAGATAAAGGAAACAATGAACATATTGATGAAGCCTTTGCTCATCCCTTCCTCAGTCTGTCTTCTGTTTTCTGAATATTTCATTTTCTACTCTGCCCTGTCTCCGGATGCCCTAGTCACCGCATCTTTTACCCCGGCAACTATTGTCGCCAGCTCCACTTCAACTGTTTTTTTGCCATTGCCATTATTCCGCCTGCCCTTAAGGGAAACCCTTATGCCATTCTTCTCAATCTCGGAGATGTCCCTCTTCAGTGTGGCAAGTGAAGTAAGCAAGAGAGCAGAAAGGTCTTCATAACCAAGGAGACAGCCCTGCTCTTCAGCCTCTTCTGTCAGCCTCATGATCCTCTTCTGCCTGAGAGCCTTTAAGCCTTTCTTAAAAAGCAGGTCCTCGTCTCCCTGGCCAACCAGCGTAAGACTCAAAACCCGGGGAGAAGAACCTTTGCCGTTCTTCTGCTCCAGACAGATATATTCAACCCTTCCGAATTCCATCTCTGCCTTCTATCTCCCGCTCACCTTGATGTCCCTTTTCAGGGTAGATCTGGACGTCAACAGTATGAGGCTTAAGTCCCTATATGACAGGTTCACCCCCTGATTTTTTGCCTCATCGAGAAGTCTCTGAATCCGTCTCCTCCTAAGCTCCGCAAGACCAAAACTACTTAAAATATCCGCGTCCATTTCAGAGCAGACAGTAAGTCTCAGGCTCCTCAGCCTTTCCCTGCTCTCCTTAACCCAATAAATCAGGCTCCCGCTCATTGTCTCTTCCTCCTTTCAACTACCTGTTTTTATAGTGTGTTTGCTGATAATTGGGCCATATAACACAGAATTGTGCAATATAACCCAATATATGTACGTATACATATTAATGGTCATAACTCATAACCTCTTGATGTATAGGCTCATTTGAACCCTTTTATGAAAAGACAAAATAAAAAGGCCTAATGCCTTTCGCCTTTTTTCATACAAATTGCATGCCAGCTTAATTATCTTTTAAACTAGGGTAGTTGCGCGGTCTATGACTTTTTTTGGCAGGACAGGAAAAGAGTTAACCAGCGGTAACTACATGATAAATAAAGCTCATATGAACCCTCTGTTAAGGTGGCTTTTGTAACGAAGCATGAAGAGACTCCTACAGTCAGGCGGGATGAAACATGATTATGTTCGCCCGGTTATATTCAATAAATATGCCTGAATGAAAAAACCTTACCCAAAGAGGAGCGACGAGGCCATTTTCTCCCCACCTTACCAATACCCCTACGTAGTTCATCCCTCGCAACTCCAAATAGTTGCCTGAAAACATATCATTCCTTGTCAATGAAACTGCATTTACATTAAAATATAACCACTATGCGTGACATATATATCGCTCTTCTCATAACCTTCCTTATCTCACCATGCATCTGTGAAGGCGTTGAATCTGCCATATAAAACACCTCTCATATGTCTGAAATGGCACTTATCCCAGCCGGTGAATTTTTTATGGGAAGTCCAGATACCGAACTCTACCCTTATGAAGAAAGGCCCCGCCACAAGGTCTACATTGATGCCTTTTTTATGGATAAATATGAGGTGACAAATGAACAATTTGCCCTTTTTCTCACTGCGGTCAAAGTGCCGGATAATTTCGAAGAGCAGAGGCAAAATTGGGTTGTCATCAGGAACGACCTTGAAAATGAAGAAAAGAAAGACTGGTGGCCGACAGAGATAGTCTTTGGCGATAATAAATACAGCGCAGCAAATGGATTCGAGAAGTATCCGGTTATCAGCGTAAGCTGGTTTGCCGCAGACGCCTTTTGCAAATGGGCCGGTAAGAGGCTTCCTACTGAAGCCGAATGGGAGAAGGCTGCAAGGGGAGGGCTGCTGGACATGGACTATCCCTGGGGCAATGAAATTCCGACTGCCGGCATTATCTTCAAAAAATCATGGGCGAACAATCTCTTTCCAGCTCCTTCAGAGCAGGTCGGCAATTATCATCCGAATGGATACGGGCTTTTTGACATCTCGGGAAATGTGGCCGAGTGGTGCTCTGACTGGTTTCACACCGACTATTACAAAAAATCGCCGGCCAGCAACCCGAAAGGCCCTGAAAACGGGGTCAACAAAGTCAGTCGTGGCGGCTCGTGGGCTAGCACGGCCCCCTCTCTCAGGGTCGCATTCAGAAATTACAGTTCCCCCGACAGGATGAACAGCGGGGTGGGATTCAGGTGCGTGAAAGATGCCCCTCAGAAATAGGTTAGTCCTATTGCTTTCATTGCTGAGCCTTTGCGCTTTGTATGTGCACCCTGTCTACGACCCTGACTTCTGGTGGCATCTTAAAACCGGTGAATGGATTTGGCAAAACCGCTCCATTCCAACTCACGACCCTTTTTCCCATACAACCTACATCAATATTACTCCGGAACAGGAACATCTTGTAAAACGGATACTGGCCCAATATAGGATCTCTCAGCCCATAATATATGCCACGTGGCATCTCGCTGGCTCTACTGGAATAATCTTGCTAAGGACAGGCATTCTTCTGGCTACTGTCATGTCAATCTTCCTCTGGCTTAAGAGAAGAAAGGTTGATTTTGGTATTTCTATCTCGCTCACTCTGTTGGCCGGAATTCATCTTTCAGATTTCACAGGAGAAAGACCCCAGCTTTTTTCATTTCTCTGTGCGGCTATCTATCTCATAGAGCTTGAGGCTGCGTGCAAGGGGAAGAAGAGGACAATCTTTACTCTTCCGACGATTTCCATCCTATGGGCCAATCTGCATGGTGCCGGCCTGTTCGCATGGCTATTTGGCGGGTTCTATATCCTGCGCGCAGCACAGATGCTGATCAGGGACAAAGGTGAAAGAAAAGCGGCTGTCACGGCGCTCCTGGCGATAATAATAAGCCTTATCTGCACCTTCTTCAATCCAAACAACGTATTCTCAACTCTGATGTCATTTATAGGGATACTTGGCACCAAGCATACAAACATGAATACAGAATATATGTCACCCGTCACTCAATTTTCGGTAATGGGGGCCTTATATCCATCATACTGGCTCCTGGTCTTTTTCTCGTTGCTTCTTATTCTCATGCGGAAGCTTCCTATATTCCACTCTTTGATCGTACTAGCAGTCATGTCTCTTTCACTCTATGCAGCCCGATTCACTCCTCTTTTTGTGGTAACAGCTCCCATACTGATAGGAGGAGAATCTCTGGCTATCGCAGCCAAAGATAACTTTCGGAAGATCATCTCATTTCTGCTGATTTCAACAACACTCCTTACAGCCACTTATACGATTTATGAGTCGCGGGAGGAGCTTTTCCGGCTTGGTTTAAATACAGATCATTACCCTTCTGCCGCGATATCACATATTAAAGCACATCATATCTCAGGCAAGATGTTTAATTTTTTCGAATGGGGAGGATATCTGCTCTGGCATCTCCCTGAGCAAAAAACGTTTATTGACAGCAGAGTCTTGCGGCTCGATGTCTGGGATACTTATTATCACACAGTATTTACACCTGCCCCTGATTGGAAAGATACTATGCTGCGATATGAAATCAATTTCATTCTCCTACCAGCGGTCAGTCCAGGAACCGGAGAACCTCTTGGAATTGTTTATCTTCTAATAGATGATCCGCAATGGCAAGCGGTGCATGCCGACGATCTTTCCTTCATTTTTACGAAAAAGACAACAGCTGATCAAGCTATATCCAGGAAAGAACTAATTGATAAAATTATTTTTTCTTTAAAAAAATGGGCTGAAGCTGACCCGCAAAACCCTCTGCGATGGGCAAGGCTTGCAAATGCGTACTACAGAAATAATGACCGAAGAAACGCCCTCGTATCTTATAAGGAGGCTTACCGCCTGAAGCCCAATGACCCCTACCTGGCGAATATGGTAGTCCTGCTCGAACGCTGATCAAATTCCATAGGCCTCTGAACGCTATTGTATCATTTAATCAACAGGGGCAGTTGGAAAATTACTCATTCGCCAACCGCAAATACTGAGCAGTTGCATCAGGTTTCCCCAGCAATGAATACAGATGTGCGATTATTCTTAAGTTCCGTTTCCTGTGGAGATGAGATTTCAGTCCATGCAGTCTGTTTATGGCCTGAACAAGGGAAATACCCTTCGGAAGCGAGTGTCTTCCGGCAAGTTCACTGTTAACACCCCGGTTTCTAAGATATATCAATGAAAACTGATCCTGATAAACAAGGCTGAAATCCTTATCATAAAAAAGCGCCTCTACAAGCGGGAAGTAGTCGCCCATTAAGGGACTGACAGACGGTATGAGTATGGTTTCGATACGATAGGCATCCAGCAGCGCCCTCCACTGCGGGAGGCCATTGATCAATTTGCCTGATGCCAGAAGCATATCCTTTTCTGCCAGTTCGACATCATCCATTAGCCTTCTGCCATCGCTAAAGACCTTGTACTCAGGAAGCGCCAATATAAGATAGCTGCCCCATTCTGAGGTGCTGAATATGTTCCCGAATGGTCTGGTCTCCTTCAAAAAATGGGCAGCAGACTCAGGGAAATAGCCCCTTGCAATATTCAAATCAGGGATGTCATCCGTCCCTTTAGATAAAAAGAAAAAGATCAGAAAGATAAGCACAAAAAAGGCTGTAACTGTTCTGACTGTTTTCCTGAGCCTGTCCCTTATAATTATATCCATTTCTGAAGCAATGATCGGCGAAAGCCCGAGGAAGAAAGGGATATTTCTCTGAACAAGAAGCGCAAAAGAAAGGAAGAAAAACAGCGCCACAAGTCCAGGCTCAAGGATATGACGTATCCGTAACAAAAAAATAATCGTGGTGATCAGAACTGTAAGCCAGAAAAAGGGTTTATAATCCCCATAGATAATCGCGACGCTGAGCGGGGATTTCATTTCAGCAACTATAACCGCCTGAACGCCATATCTCAGTTCATGCCACAACCCTGTATAGAGAATGTAAGTATTCGGATTCAGCAGAGTCACAAGGGTCGGGAAAGAAAGCGCAATAAAATATCGCGTTGCCGCCTTTGTATTCCAGCCGTGCCTGAGTTGCCCACGAAGGCCAAGCCCAAGATATATAAGGATAAGTGCTACACCCATGACAAAACCACCGTGCATATTTGCCCAGAATAGCATCAGGAGTGATAGCATAACAGTTGGCATAATCCATCGTGCTGCGCGATCTGCCGGGCCAATGGATTTTTCCCATATAGATTCAATAAGCATCGCCGCAATAACAAAAAAGAGGGTGGATAAATACTGAGGCCGGTCTGAAAGTCCTATAGTCTGAAAACCTATAAGGACCATAAACAACACTGACAGTTCAACCCCCACCTTTTTTCTTCTTATCCAGAAGAAGATCACAGTGAGAATGGCAGTAGAGATGAAGGCCCTTAAAAGAATAATGCCGGCAATACCGAAAAAGGACCAGATTCCATAAAATATGAGCTGGCTGAGCCAGTATCCCTTCATAATAATCGCGTATCTCTGAGAACCCGGCCTCATAGGGTCTACCACCTGGGATGTATAGCTGAAGGGATCTTCGGCAGGAATCGCCTTATGCTGCCATATCCATTCTCCGGTTTTGATATGCCAAAAGATATCCCCTTCCACTATCGGGCCTAAAGAAAGAATAAAAAATATCAGCAACAGGCCTAAAACAACCAAGTATTCTATGAACTGTCTGTTTCCTGATAATCTTTCTGTAATGCCCATTTTATTTTTTCAACATCCCATGGTACTGTTCCGCTGCCTCGTGCCTGCCCATAAGTAAATACAGGTCTCCTATAAGTCTGTATTTTTCCTTCATCTCCTCCTCAGTCTTGTATATATGCAGTCTGTTTATGGCCCGCATTAGAGATAGCTCCCTGGGAAGCGCGTATCGGCCTATAAGATCCTGGTTATTCTCTCCCCGCCTCAGATAAACAAGGGATAGCTTATCAGAATAGACAAGGACAAAATGACTATCAAGATACAGCTCTTTTACAACAGGGTAAAAATCAATAAAGGCCGGGCTTACAGATGGTATAAGTATAATGTCGACCTTATACGAATCCAGATATGCCCTCCAGGCAGGCACGCCTGATATCGGCGTATTCATCCCCCCAAGGATCTGGTGTCCAGCCAAAACAACATCTGTCATCAGCCTGCGACCATCATCAAACACCTGGTAGCCGGAAAGATTAAGCATAAGATACCCACCCCAGTCAGTTGGATTGAAAAGATTCCCTTTTGGCCTTGTATGCTTAATAAATTCTACTGCATGCACAGGGAAGACATCTTCCAGAGAAAAATTGAGGAGGGATCCGTCTTTCAACATAATACCAGTTTTCAGGATTAGAATCGTCATCACCATAAAAAGGGAAGCAGCGAGAAGCCTCTTAAACCGGCCTCTTAGTATATTCTCAATCTCAACCACAATCAGGGGGGTTAAAGTCAGATAAAAGGGAACAGACCTCAGGACCGAAAGTGACAGCGCAGAAAAAAAAGAAAGAGCAAGAAGTCTGGAGATATCAACTGTCCTGATTCTTAGAAATAAGACTACCGCTGTAAAAAAAATGAGCAGCCAGTAAGTAGGCTTATAATCCCCAAGAAGTCTTGCCGCAGTTATCGGAGAGATATGGTCTATCACCAGATGTGTTAAAACATTATCACCGGTGAGTGAAAGGGCTACAGTGTATGTCTTATAGGTATTCGGGCTTACAAAGGTAGCAGCAACTGAGATCAGGCATATCAGGAAAAAAATGGAGAGGGACCTGACATCGCCGCTCTGCATTTCTTTTCTGCGCAAAATAAAGGATATTAACTCCCCTGCCGCATATATGCAGATAAGGGTTGCACCAGTAACAAAACCGCCGTGCATATTTGCCCATGCAAGCATGAGGACGGGGAGGGGGGCAACCAGTCTGAGCCATGATGAAGGAGTACCCTTGATACCAGCCTTACATTGACCTCTTATTGATTCGAGCAGCATTGCCGCAAGCGGGAAAAATAGAAAAGAAAAGTAATGGGGTCTGTCACCCATATACCTCATCTCATAGCCAATAAGAAAAAGAATAAGAAGAGATAAATTAAAGCCAGCACCGAGCCTTCTCATCCAAAAATAAAGCATAAGGAGTATCAGAACTATCATAAAGGCCCTGAACAGTATGATTCCGGGAACCCCAAGCCATCTATCAATAAGGTAGAAGATCGGCTGACTAAGCCAGTACCCCTTGAGTACAACGGTATATTGCAATGATTCAGGACGCATAGGGTCTATTTTTTGAGAGGTATATGTAAACATGTCGTGGTCAGGGATAGAGAGATTTGCCCAGATCCATTCACCCGTCTTTATATGCCAGAATATGTCCCCCTCGACGATCGGGGTGGTAGAAATAAGGAAGAAAACAGAGGAGAAGAGAAAGAGGATGAGGACTTGTCCTATATGCATTTTCTGAATGAATTCTTTCATGGTTTGTATAATAACAATGAGCGATTTTTATTGATAAAAAAAAAGGGGTGATTTCTCACCCCTTTTTTAACTACTAACCAGCATCTTACTTGTTATGGCACTGTAAGCACATTTGTGAGCCTGCATTTGTCATAGCAAGGAACGGTGCGTTAGTGTTATCGTGTACGAGATGGCAAGATGCACACTCGATAAGACCGCCGAACAGACGAACATTAGCATTCGTCGGAGCAACGATATCTGTATCAGTGTTACCAGTTACGTTAACGCCGATAGGATGGTCGTTTGCAAGACCGTTAGCGTCGTTAAGGTTGGTAAATGAATTCATATTGCCAGTGATATTGGCTACGCTACCAAGGCCTGAACCAGGACCGTTGACGAGAGTCTCGTCACCGATAGCACCATCATGGCAACCAAGGCAAGCCTTTGAAACGTCACTTGCTGTAGCTGCTGTTGATGATGTGTCGTTCATGGTAGAGGTACTGTAAGCACCGCCGTTCCAACCTGTAGTGTTAGCCGCCCTGTTCCACAGAGGAGCTGCAGTCATACCGGAGTTAGATGCGTGAGGAGTATGACAGAATACGCAAATCTCCTGAATAGCTGCGTCCCTTACTGTCTGGCCGCCGGATGCACTCAGGTTATGCTTTGTGGAAGAGATAGTTGATGCAATCGCCATCCCTGCCATTACGAGCATAAGAGCTACTACTAAAATTAAACCTTTCTTCATTCGTTTCACCTCCTTTTTTTTGGAATTGAGCCTACGTACTGTAGCTCGAAATTTCAGTTTATATACTAGCAAAGCATATGCCAGGATTAAAAAGACTCTTGCTAACCGGTCCATCTGCAGCAATCATCCAATAAATTCAAGGGGCTATGATTAATGGCAATGATTTTATACAGTTTAAACATCCATTAACCTTTGCCTTTTCCCATGTGAAAGCCCTATTTTTTGGGTCATTTCACCGGATAGTGTGTGAAAAAACCCAAGTGCAATGAAAAAATCTAATCTCATATGAGGATATCGGGATTCGTTGTCTCAAGGATATTCCTTCTCACCCTTTCCTTTAGCCAGCTGTCAAAAAAGTCTATCGGGTTATAGTTATCGGAAAGCACTATAGCCCTTGTGCCAGATGGAAAACGGAACTTCCGGCCCATAATGCCGCTGACCACTTCACTTGCAAGAGGATGTACAGGCAGAGCCCTGACCGCACCAAGATTTAGGGACAGGGGCGCAGAGGTATACGCGATAACAGCCAGGTTTCCTGTCCCGCCTCCTCCTTCAACTGAGAAAGTGGGATAGACATCAACCGACTCAAAGACAGCTTCCAAGGTCTTTATTACAGACGCGGTCATAAAGGTCTCTGCTTCCAGACTGCCGGCGAGATTTACCGCAAGAATGCCTTTTGGCGCCAGTCTCTCCTTTACAAGCCCCAAGGCCTCTGCACTCAGTATGTGTCCGGGCGTAGTGTCCCCGTTAAAGACATCCAGAACAATATAATCATAGTGCTTTTTAGAGTTCAGAAGAAAATACCGGGCGTCAGAGATTATCATCTCGCCTTTAAGCCCGAACCCGAAGTATTTTTTCGCAATTTCAACAACATTCGGATCGATATCTACAACATCGGTCCTTATCCCCATCTTTTCATACCACATAGGAACCACTCCTGCCCCGAGCCCTATGACAAGACAGCTCTTGCCGGAGGGGTTCAGGCTATATGGAAGGAACTCCACAAAATATGAATACTCATAGACAGACATCCTGTTTTTCATGTCTATGCCACCCTGGATCAGACCGTCTATGAGCAGTTCACGGGTATGGGTCTCCCCGTATTCATAATCAACCACCTTGAGGTTGCCGTAAAAACTGTCCTTACTGAAGACCCTTGTCACCTTTGTACCGTCAGGCATCACCACAGAACCGGCATAACCCGGGACTGAAAGCAGAAATGGAATACCCAGAAAAAGAAGCGGATACAATTTTTTCCTGAAGAGCAAAAAATAGACTACTGACAATAAGAGGAGCATTATCCCGGAGGCCGTAAATATCTTATCCACTCCGAAATATGCAATCAGCACAAAGCCTGTCAGGACGGTCCCTAAAAAACTCCCTATGGTAGATACAGCGTAAAACAGGCCTACTGTTCTTCCTATATTCTTCATCTCCTGTGCGGCTATCTTTATTATATAGGGGGATACGCATCCCAGGAAAAAAAGAGGCGGGCCGAATAAAAGAGCAGAACTCGCCAGCGCGCCTGAGCGCAGCCCCAGAGGAAGGCAGGCTTTTAGTACAATTGCCTTTGTGAGAGGTATTAAAAGGGCGAGAAGTCCGGCAATCAGGATGAGACCGTAGAGATAGTCAGGGGTGCCCCTTCTGTCAGAAAGTATGCCTCCGGCTGCGTAACCCACTGCAAGAGAAACAAGCGTCACAGTAATCAGGGATGTCCATACAAAGAGGCTCACCCCGTAAAAAGGGCCTATGACCCTTGAACCAAGAATCTCCAGCACCATAACCAGACCGCCGCTTACCATTGCTGTAAGGACGAGGTAAAGTATAAAAGCAGCCTGATTTTTCTCACCACGATTCTGCGCTTCGGTCATATTTCGGTACGTTATCATACATTTCTTTTTTTGGCAATCAGCCCCGAGCAGGCTCATAAACATCATGACTCGGCATGCAAAAAAAATTGCATAGATGATATATTAGAGGCATGCAGAACAGGCGCCTTACTGCCCTTATACAGATTATTCTTGTCGGCGTTCTTATTGTTATATCCGTACTGTATCTCCTGCGTCTCATCAGCGACCCTGATTTTTTCTGGCACCTGAAGACAGGGGAATGGATTTGGCAAAACAAGGCCCTGCCGACAGAAGACCCTTTTAATTATACGACACCGCGGACACACAGCATGCTGAAGCAGATCATTCTGACTTCTTACTGGCTGAGCCAGATAATCTACTACTTAATATACGCTGCCGGTGGAATGTCAGGCATCATACTGCTGAGATTTGTCATAGTAGGAGCCCTAGCCTATGGCATGTTTAAAAGGGAATACGGCGACAAAACGCTATATATCTGTCTGATGATCATATTCTTCACACTGTTGCTTCAGCAATATCCCATTGAAAGGCCGCATGTCTTCTCATTTCTTTTCTTTGGTTTCCTGCTATCCCTCCTCGAAAGAACTGGGACCTATGATAGAGAAAGAGAGATATCCGTGACATCTAAGGCAGCCTCTAAAGATTACAGCCACCTAACGATACCTTTTCTTATGATTATTTGGGTAAACATGCATGGCGGATATGTGCTGGGGCAGATAACAATCATCGTCTACATAGTCATGGAAGGCATCAAGTTTTCACATCCGTCATTACAACCCATGACAAAAGATGCGTATAAAAGGCTACTGATTGCAGGCCTGTCCGGCATTGCCATTTCATTGTTAAATCCTAACACATACCACGGGTTACCTGAATTAATGAAGATTCCGACTCTGATGGCATATGGCAATGTGGAATATTCATCGTCTCTGACAGTCTTCAGAAGGATGGACAGCCTTTCCATTTTACTGTACTGGGGTACTCTGTTCATAACTGTAATAGGACTGCTCATGACAATCAGAAGGCCTGATATTACGCAGATTGCCCTGCTCGTAGGAACAGGCATTTTCTCATTTTATCAGATCAGGTACATACCTTTCTTTATGGTAGCCGCGCTGCCAGTTGCAGGAAGGTCCGTTTCCAGCACCAGGCTCCTGAAATTTGGAAGGGTGGTTATGGTAGTTTTAGCATTGTTCGTAGCAGTCTTCTTTGCACGGCATGACCGTTCAAACTACAGGAATCTTATATCGGGAGAATGGATAAACGGATATTTCTTGCCTGTTAAGGCTGCGGACTTTATACTGGCAAATGATCTTCAGGGCAATATGTACAATCATTATAACTGGGGCGGGTATCTTATATGGAGGCTTGGCCCTGACAGAAAGGTCTTTGTGGATGGACGAAACATGTCATACGACATATTCGCAGCCTCAAGCCTTGTCAGTGCTGCCCTTAAGAAGGATATGGCAGGCCTTCCTTTCTGGAAATCTACCCTGAACGCCTATGGGGTCCGTTATATAGGCATTCCACTATTTATCCCTTCTGGGCAGTTGGTAACCCTTGTCAATGCACTTCTTAACGACAAAGAATGGATACCTGTTTTTTTCAAGTTAAACTCTCTAATCTTTGTAAAGGACTCTCCTGAAAACTACCATGTTATAAGAAAGTATTCGATTCCAAAGGACTATTTCAGAGAGGACCTTGTAGAGGTTTGCAATCGCCTGATCAAGTCTAATCCAAGGTCATCCCATCCATACATAGCAAAGGGAGATCTCTATCTTTCGATGAACAGATTTAAAGAGGCAAAAGAAGCATATGAAAATGTTCTCAAATTCGCCCCCTTTAATGAGACAGCAAGAGAGAGGATTAAATATCTTGATAGAAAGAGATAAACCTTACTCTTTTTTCTCACCTAATTCCCTGTCTTCAGGGTATGCAATAAACTGAAATATGTCCACCTTCGCTGTCCACTGACTAACAACATAGATGTGTCCTTTTTCGTCTATATGAATCGCGGCAGGAAGCTCGAACAACCCCTTCTCAAACCCTCTGCCGCCCCATGGCAGGAGCAAGGTTCCTTTTTTATCAAATACAGTTACGCCATGAAAACTGCTGTCTGTTACATGGATATATCCATCGTGAGAGATCCCTATACCTTTTGGCCGGGCAAACTGTCCAAAACGCATCCCGATCTCGCCTAGGGTTCTGACATACTTACCCTCAGAATCTAAGACCTGTACACGGAAATTGCCTGAATCAACAACATAGATATTACCAGCATCGTCAAGAGCAATCTGGGTAGGGAAATTAAAATTACCAGTCTCCACACCCCTTGAACCTATATTCTTTATAAAAGCCCCTTTTGTATCGAACACAGAGAGTATATGGTTCTTAGTGTTTGTAATATAGACCTTGTCTCTCTCAGCGTCAACAGCAACTCCAGAAGGATCCTTTAGCTCCCCTTTTTGTCCAAACTCCATGACCAACTTACCGTCTGCAGTAAAGACAACTACCTTGTCGAGAGAACTGTCAGCAACATATAAGAGCCGGCTTTTGCGTTCATAAAAGATGCCAAGGGGTCGAATCAGTTTTACTGTAGCCATATCCCCAATAAAGGAAAGCTTCTTACTGCCTTTGTCAAAGACAAAGATCCTTCCCACATCAGATACATAAACACGTCCTCTTTCATCAGTTGTAACACCATAGGGTTTCTGCAATGAATCCGTTCTTTCCTCTCCAAAAATCGACTGGGCTATATTTTTTGCGCTCGTAACATCCTCCGAACTCTTTAAGGTATCTAGATATTTTATCCTGGGTTTATCCGGTGGAAGCGGCCATACAAGCTTAAAGGGATCCCATGAAGATTGTTGCTCAGGAGCCGAAGCACAGCCAGTGAAAGCCGCCAGCAGCGTTATAATACAAATCAAAATCATCTTACGGCATCGAGCCATTTTACGCACACCTCCACTTTTTATGAAAAACCGACAATATCATGCAAGTCATCATCATGCAAGACAATTTTCAGGATCACATCTTATGACAATAGGTGCAGAGCCCCATTGATGATTTTGTTTCATACCTGAACAATGAAGGGCTATCAGAGCTGTGCGGATTATGGCAGCTTCCGCAGTAGAACCTCTTCCCCGGTCTTGCAGGGTCATCCAATGCCTTCTTCCCTTTCTTGAACATTCCAAGGGGATGCCCCGCAGCTGAAAAGCCCACTATGGCATGAGGGGCCTTCCTTACCGAGGCATGGCATTCAAAACAGAGATTTATCGGGTCCTTGCTCAGCAGGGATATCTCCCCCGAGGCATGCGGCCTGTGACAGCTCAGGCACAAGCCACCACTAACCGGGACATGAACATTCTTTTTGCTGAAGGCGGCCTTGTCATGGCAGTTATAGCAAAGGTCAGGCGCCTGGCTGACAAGAAGTTTCTCATTGTCGGACTGATGAGGTGTATGACAGTTGTTGCACATGCCTATACCTACAGGCGCGTGTATCATCCTGTTATTGAACTTTTCCCTGTCATGGCAGGTATAACACAGGTCAGGGGGTTCTGAAAAAAGCAGTTTTGCCATATCAGACGAATGCGGATTATGGCAGCTCGTACACATGCCTCCCAAGACAGGAGGATGGACAGCCTTTTTCCCCATATAACCCTTTTTGTCATGGCAGTTAAAACAGAGGTCTGGGAGCTCCGCTACGAGAAGCTTAGGATTCTTCGAAGAATGCGGATTATGACAGCCGGTACACCCCATCCCTATGGCAGCATGAACATTCTTCTTCTGGAACTTCGACTTGTCATGGCAGCCGAAGCAGAGATCCGGCTGCTCGGCAGACAGGCCCTTCACTAACTTATTCGTCTTCTTATGCGGGACATCCTTTGCGTCTATTCCTGTGTGGCAGGTTGGACATCCCATCTGAACAGCTTCGTGAACAACCTTTTCCTTGGCCAGCTGCTCATGACACATCAGACAGTCTATCTCCTGCGAGAAGGCAGGAGGAACTAATGCCAGAAGGACAAAAAGAAATAATAAGGCAGAAAATAAAGGTATGTGGAGATATGTCTTCCCCGGAATAAGATAGTGCTTTGTTATGCGCATTTATTGAGGTCTCCTAGAGATTACTATACATCAAAATATATAACTTTATCAAAAAACAGGACCAATTCAACATACCATATCAGAGTGAGAAATTCCTTGTCAACACCGGCTAACGCGTTCTGCGCAGCAACGCAATCTCCTTCGCCAGCCGCGCCGCATCGCTGAATCCCGGCTCCAGAGAGAGGCTTTTATTCGCATACTCTGCTGCCTGCTCAAGGTCGCCTGTAAACCGGTAGCATAAGGCCATTCTATAGAGTACCCAGGCATTTCCGCCCGGGGAGGAGTACCTTAGGGATTCCTCATATCTTTTCAATGCCGTTTTATAGTCGCCGGAGGCAAATAAAGCAGATGCGGCCAGTATTAATGCCTTTTGCGACCTGGGAGCTGAAAGGAGGTTCTTTTCAGCCGCCCGGCTTGCCTGCTCATTTAACTCAGGAGAATTCCACTGAAAGTCGTAGAGTTGCCTGTCAGGGTTAATTACCGAATTGCCGAATCGGCCTATCGCAGCACGATTACCTTCAACATCCTTAAGGTATAGAAGAGAAATATCGTCCCAGTATACGAGGCGCCAGTGCAGTCCTGAGAAGAGCCTGTCATTCAGAGTGCCCCTCTCAGTGTCGCTGTACGGCATAAGTATGACTGTAATATCGTATTTGGCCAGCATATCCTGCCAGCCTGATCCCACGGATAAGATATGATTGAACTCATCATAAAGTCTCTTTTGGAAAAATCTTCCGTCGATATACGGCCTTAAAGACGGCCAGGCATTCCATATAATATAATTGCCCCACGGATGGTGATTAAATACGTTCCCCTCGATATGGTTCTGTTTCATGAAACTCAGTGCCCCTTCAGGATATGGCACATTGTCATACTTTTTGAAGTATGCAGAATGAGTCACCACAGAAAAAAGGATATATGAAATAAAAGCCAACAAAAAAAACTTCAGGACTGAAGGAATCAGCCTGAACCTAACCAGAGCCTCATGATATCGGGCTGATATCCCCTCCCAATTCATCACCATAAGCGGCGCAGACACAAAGACAAAATGGGGAATGCCCCTGTTTGCCGTCCATGCGATTACAGCGAACACAGCGCTCAGAAGCAACCATGACATATCCGAACGTCGCCAGTTAAGGAAGGCTGATATGACAACAGAGAAAAAATAGAGCCAGAAGAAAAAATACCGGGGGGCCACAGGAGACAGAAGCTCCTCAACCCCGGCAAACTGCTCCTTCATCACATAAAGCGGCCATAGGACCGTCTTATACGAGAAAGGGTTAACCAGTGAGGCCGCCACAATCAGGAGGAAGATTATAGCCAGAGACTTCAGGTCCTTTCTATCTTCAGCAGTCTGACTCAGGCTCTTCAGATACTCAACACCAAGGAAT
This sequence comes from Nitrospirota bacterium, assembly GCA_016217695.1. GTDB lineage: Bacteria > Nitrospirota > Thermodesulfovibrionia > Thermodesulfovibrionales > UBA6898. Next base: position 17,362 of record JACRHE010000150.1, read on the forward strand.
ATACCGGGGACCAGAATGCCCCACAGACTTTCGGCATGCATATTCACCCAAGGAACCATTATCAGAGGCATAAACCAGGCATAGATTGTCTTACCTATGCTGTACTGATGGAGACTGAAGAGAAAATACATCAGGAATGCATAAGAAAAATGCTGTGGTCTGAGCGCAAACCTGTGGGAGGATGCCAGGACCCCGAGGGCCAGGACAAAGGATATGAGAGCAAGGTTGTCAGTATACAGCCTCAGGATTTTATAGAGTATCAGGAAGGAGAGAAGAATCAATGCCACCTGAAGGACAACCAGGCCGGCTTCGCCTGCATAGCGGTTGATGACAAATATGACGGCCTGAAACAGCCATTCGTGGTTTAGATATGGATAATCAGGCCAGCTGCAGTTGAAATAATAGGTTTTCAGGATCGCGCCGGTCTCAAACAGATATCTTCCGCATGCAAGATGTCCCCACAGGTCGGAATCAGACATCCGCCTCAGAGAATAGACAAAGGCCAGAAGAAAAGTTCCAGATAACAATATGCGATTATATAGCGATGCCAAAATACACATCTCCGGTTAATCCTTCACTGATCTTCGATTCCTGCAAAACTCATCAATAGACCTCCCATATATAGAAAACCTCCTGAGGAGCCAGAGAAAAAGAAAAAGGCAATAATCCCCAATGATGGGCATAGAATCCGGCATGACTCCTTAAATTGAAAAGTCTGAGCGGAATAATCAAATCATATCGCCTTTCAGCGTAAAGTCTCAGCCTCTGAACAGTACCGGGGGAAGGATTCCAGATCCCCGGCATTTCTGCAGTAATCACGTAATCGCCTTTCTTAGGCTGCTCCGATGAACTCAGCAGATAGCGGAATCCCTCTCTCTGCAGGTAATGTCTCATTCCCCATTCTCCAATGTACCACACATCGGCATCGCGAGGCTTGGTCAACGCAAAAATCTTGACTTCCCGGGAGAAATGACGATAGACATTAGCATAGCTATAGTCAGAACCCGCACTTGCAAATCCAAACAGAAAAGAGATAATCATAATAACATAGGCAGCATATGGCCTGGCAGCAGCATTTGATGCTCGCAAGGCAAAATTTACACAGAGCATGATAAGAGGAGGGAGAGCAGGCAGGAGATAGCGCGCAGAACCGAACGGAAGCAAAATTATATTATACAATATCACCGAAGCCGACCAGACGAGCATAAAAATAATAATTAGCCTATCGTCACGGTTAGCGTTGCTTAAACTCTCCCTAATGACTATCTCCATAGATAGCAGAAAGAACGCAAGAAAAATCGAAAGCAACAGTCTTTCGTGAAAAGCATATGTTATATGATTACTAAGAAGAAGAAAGAATACTATCGTCAGAAGTACAAGTCCCCCAAGAAGTCGTATGATCGATCTCGTCATAATATGATAAAAAAAAACGACAAAAATCATTGATGCGCCGATATTAACAAAAATGCTGGCAACCTTACCCCAAAAAATACTGGGGACAAACCCACGTCTGATCTCAGAGCCAAGGTCTATGCCAGAGGAAGCAATTTTACTTTTAAGAAGCGGAAGCACGCCATGAGTGCTATACACAGCAGCAAGCCAGATTATAAGGACAATGAAAGGTATTAACAAACCTACAAAAAAAGAAGACGAAAGTCTCTTCTTAAGAACCGCATAAAGACCGATTACCGGTATAAACGCGAGCGCCTGATATGAGATAAAAATCGCTGCCAGCAGTGAACCTGATCCAGCCACTAAATACAGCACCGGATATTTCTCGACTGACTGAATGTAAAAAACAAGGGCTAACAAAACGCAGGATAATGTCGGAACGTCAGTCATAAGATTATGTGAGTTCACAACAAATGCAGGCGCAGACATGAAAAAGATCAGAACAGTTCCTCCAGTATCTGCATGAAAAAAAACCGAATTGATCTTTTTCAATGCAAGAAGACTAACAATACTAAACACCAGGAAGACCAGATGAAGCGGGATTTCGCGTTCTCCTAATGCAGAGATAGCCGCTTTAAGAAGATAAGGAATAAGTAATGGGTGTGTTGCTTCATAAGGAAGAAATTTGCTGATGATCCTCCCCTTATAAGCATAATCTGAAGGCACTGCGTGAAGCGGATTCCAGTCGATCATTCTGGCAAAATCAATAAAAGTTGTATCATCCATATGAAAGGCCTTATCAATAAACGGCGCATACAAAAGAAAAAGTACAAAAACCAATACTAACCATTCAGCTTTGGCATTACCAAAGATCTTCATAATATCTCATTCACCCTGTTTAAGACCTGTCATAAATATTTTCCGTTCGTTCCATGGAACTGGGATATGCACTTATTCTGTCTGTTGGAAAGGCATCACAGAGGGAGCAGTTCATGATTCGATCTTCCATATCTGAAACTCTTCAATAGGCTCCAGAGATAGTGCAGCTGGCAACATACCTGCATTTTGAGCATAGAAGCCCGCATATGCATCCAGGTTGAAAAGCCGCCATGGAAGTGATAATTCATACTTTCTCGTAGCGTAGATTCGTGCCCTCTGTTTCACCTCAGGAGAGGGCTGCCAAAAACGGGACATTGAGGGAACTACTATAAAATCGCCCCTCACAGGGCTTACGGAATCCCTTAAAAGGTACTTTCCTCCCGACTGCTCCATATAATACCGCATCCCCCATTCCCCGATATACCAGATTCCCGGACGACCTCCCTCGGCTTGACTGAACTGCCTTACTTCGCCAGCAAAAAGCCGGTATACGTTAGCATGACGGAGATCTGAATAGGCTGAAATAAAGCCAACCATGACCGAGAAAAAAGCCGGGACTATAATTGCACAGCGTCCACGAGCCGCAACCTTGATCCTCGGCTGATCAACGCCAACCAGCAGGATCATCAGCGGCGGAAACGCAGGCAATAGGTATCTGGCAGACCCAAAAGGGAGCACAAAAAGGTTGTATAAAACAACGGTTATTATCCAGACAGCAAGAAACCGGACCGAGATAGTCTGTTCTTTGCCACAGTTGAGTACCTTCGCCAACGCGCATGCAAGCGTCACTATCCCCAGCGCAACATATATGGACAGAAGTAATGATGCTGCAGGCGGATATCCGGTTATCAGCAGCATTACAGGAAATGCAAGCAATGCCGCCACAACAAGACGCATAAGAAGGATCTTCTCTGTCCGATCTCTGATACCCTGATAAAGGAGGGCAAACATCGCTGACAGACCAATTTGAGAAAGAATCGAAAAGGCCTTGAACAGAAAACTCTTCGGCCTGAGTTCCCTTATGATGAGTGAGAACAGGTCAAAACCCGATGAACCAATCTGAGTCTTAACCAATGGAAGAACATCATATTTTGCATATACAATGCAAAACCATGCTATCAGAGCTGAAACGGGTATTGCTAGGCCCGCAAAAAGTCGCTTATTCAACGGACGTCGCATAGTACCAAACAGAATAATAAGTGGTATGAACACGACCATCTGATAAGATGCAAAGATAGCAAGAGTAAGTATTACTCCTCCCAAAAAAGACATCAGAACTGCATTGCTTTCAAAAGAGCTCACAAAAAAGACCAGGGATAAGAGAAGAAGAGAGAGAGTAGGAACGTCGGTCATGATATTGTGAGAATTGACCAGAAATGCAGGCGACGATACCAATAACAAGGCTGTCAGTGCCGACCGATTCCGGCTTCCCATCAGCAGATCCTGCAGCCTTGCAAGCGAGAGAATTGTCAGCATAGGAAATACAAGGAAGAGGCCGTGAAGAGCCACCTCAGATCCGCCGAAGAGTGCGGAAATAATCTTGATGAAATAGGGTATCAAAAGAGGATGTGTCCCCTCATAAGGAAGAAAATCCCTGATAACAGTTCCCATATATGAGTAGGCAACCGGCCCAGCATTGGCAGGGTTCCAACCGATCATCCCTGCAAAATCGATAAACGTTACATCATCGATATGAAATGCCTTGTTAAGAAATGGAAGATAAAGTAAAACGAGACAGAGAGCAATTACCGCTCCCACAGGGTTCCTGAAAAAAAAACGTAACTGCTGCGCCCCTCTGTCTATAAACTCCATTACTTATTCTCCCCCCCCTTCCTCACGAGCTTGAGATTCTCCAGCGCCTCCGTATCACCAGGATATTCGGCGAGCCACAGCTGTATCACTTCCTCTGCCTCCCGGTACTTGCCCTGCATTATGAGTGCGCTTGAGAGGTTTTGAAGAGAGGGGCGATAGTTGGGACGATGCTTAAGATGCGTCCGGTAAGCCTCCTCTGCCTCTCGGTACTTGCCGGAAAATGCATAAGCGTCTCCGAGAGACTGAAATACACCTACATCAGGATATCCCCTTTTGAGGGCAAGGCCCTTCGTGAAATACTCGACTGCCTCAGAGTATCTGCCACCTTCTAACATCGCCTGTCCCAGAAAGAAATATGGCCTTGGCAGATTAGGGGAAATATTGATAGAATGCTTAAAGAGGGTTTCTCTGGTTTTCCAATAAGCGGCTACGCTATTACTATAGATACCGCAGACTATTATAAGGGTTGCCAGCACAGCCATTGTTAGCCGCTTACTCTTTCCGCCCGCCCAAACTATCGAAGCCGTCATCAGAGGGGCCGCTGCCATCAAGGGAAAAAGCAGGTAGTGGTCATAAAAAACCAGTTCTCCCTTAATACCGTGCCGGAGAGGAATAATATTGGCATATGGAGTCATGGGAAGGAGGACAAGCAACACAAGAAGGAGAAATGAATACTTCCTTAATATAATAAGTGAACCCAGTACAACGGATACAAGAACAATCGGGACAAGCTCTAAACTGATCTCAAAAAACCGCGGCAGAAGGATATCGTAGTCATATGTTAGATTCATCGGGTAAATCACGGTCTTCGTCATCATGAAGAAAGTGCGGGCCACAAGCATGGCACGCTGACCGATATCGGATGAAATATGTTCCCCGATAACAAGACCTGATCCGGCGGCAACAGAATACTGCAAGACGAATATAGCGCCAGCAAGGACTGTATAGGTTAAGATAACCGGAATGCGCGTCCGGAATCGGCCCCGGTACTGGCCGCTCAAGAGATCATAAGCCATAAAGATAATCGGCATAATAATAGCTGACCCCTTTGAAAGCTGGGCAAGACCAAGAAAGACCCCGATTAAAACTACCGTGAACTTTGATTTTTGATCCAGCACATACAGCAGGAGTGACGTCATGCCAAAAAGCACATACAAGAGTTCCTTCCGGTGTGCAACCAATGAAACGCTTTCAACATTGGCAGGATGAGCCATCAGGACAGCAGCCGCGAGCAATGCTGAGATTTTGACATCCATTCCGCTGTATGTAAAGAGCCTGCTCAACTGTAGCGAAAGCAAAAAAGCCAAAGTGCCGGTTGCAGCAAACAGGCAGACATTGGTTATTCGATAAAATTTCGGGTTAAGTCCCCAAATAAATCTCTCCAGGGCAAAGGTAGTGACAGTAACCGGAAAGTATTCTATTTGCATGGGTCGTGTCCAGACCTCCACCAGGTCATCAGCCAGAGTTGAATGACCAAGATGCGTATTGTCGACGATGAAATAATAGTCATCAGCAATGAACTCAGCAGGATTGAGAAATATCGGCGTGTATATCGCCAGTACCAGCATAATGAAGATACCGAAGACAGCACCTATGGGCATTTTTAGATAGATCGTCCTGATATTAGCTATCAATATTTCCCTCTTGATTCAGACTTTAATCCATAGCTTCAAAACCAACAGACTGCGCTCAAAACTTAATCCTAGACTGCGTAATCAGGTTCATCCTTATGCAAATTGTCTAAATATCATCCGTATTATATAATAACTCTGTGATAAAACTGTCTTTTCTGCTCCTGATGTCCTCCTTTGCGGCTCTCGTCGGATGTGACAGAGCTCCCACATTGCCAACTGACATATCTCTCATGGACGAGCATAGCCGGGCCTTCCTGGTCTGGGCAGCAAAGGGCGTAAAAGGAAGAACTGTAATACATATCGATGCGCATGATGACTACCGTTTCATTGACGATGAGAAGATCAGGGAGACGCAATCGCTCCTTGAGAGAAAACAGACTGAATTAATCGGGAAACGGCTGGACTCCGGCGCCGATGAGCTGATGAATATGGGTAATTACCTCTACGCGGCTTACAGGACCGGGATGATCACGGAGATTTACTGGATATACACCTCCGAGTCGATGAAAAACGACAGGATGCTACCATGGGTTAAAGAGATGCTAATGGCTAAAGGCTATCCGAGGGAAGAGATTCAGAATACCTTCGGGCTTAGAAACGGGCTCATAAAAGGAACAATATACGGGATTCCGTTCACAGTATGCGTTCTCGAAGACCTTCCGACGTTTAGGGACCCTGTTCTTCTTGATATAGACATTGATTTTTTTGTAAATGATATCCGACAGGCGCCTCCAAAAACCCTTGTCTCCTCCATCAAGAAGTTCCGCGAGGATATGCTTAAGGCAAAACTGAAGTTTGACATCGCTACAATCGCCTTTTCATTGAACCTGGACTTTACGCCCCTTGAGTACAAGCACCTCGGCTATGCGGTAAAGCGCCTCCTCGAAAATCCGTCTGAAGAGCTTACATCCGAAGGCTGGAAATCCTTCATGCTTCTTTCCGAGGCGGACATGCATTACAGAAACGGACAGGTGCAGACATCGATCGATACCCTCCTTAAGGTTCTCCGGGCAAATCCGGCAGATTCGGCAGCCCATTATTATCTTGCATATCTTCACACTCTGTCCGGGCAGTATAAATCAGCCCTGCCCCATGCAGTAGAAGCGGCAAAGGAGGATCAGGATTATTCAAGGGGACTCGCCCATCTGGCAAATCTTATTTCGGAAAAAGATTATAATGCTGCTATGACCTTTCTGAATAAAGCTGAGGAGATGGCCCCGGGGAGCAGCCATGCTGCAAAGGTCAGGGGTGACATCTATTTTAACCAGGGTCTCTATCAAAAGGCCCTTGAGCAGTATCTCAGGGTCAATGACGGCAGCGTAGCCATAATAATGTATATCGGCGACACCTATATGATGATGAGGGACTATAGAAATGCGCTGCAATACTATCGTTCGGGCATTGAACTGATAGAACGGTCGGCATTCATGAAGACAGCTGATTTTTCTCTTTCCCTGCTCCTCCTCGGAAAGTATTATGAGCATATCGGCAAAGACAGGTCTGCGGCAAAAAAATACTATGACCTTTTCCTGAACATCCCGAGGAATTCAGAAGAACAGAAGGCTGCTTATGCCGAAGTTAGAAAGAAGAGCAGACTCTATTGACATCCCGTTTGCGCCTTGCCGGAGTAGTGCCCTATCTTTTGCTGTTTGTGTCAGCATGCGCCCTCTATCTTAAAAGCGCCTTTTTTGACTTCATCCCTACCTGGGATGACGTAGTATATGTCATCGAAAACCCATATATCAGGGGCTTCTCGCCTGAGAATCTCAAAGGTATACTCACAAAGCAGTTTCTCGGCAACTATGCACCCCTGCATATCCTGAGTTACGCAATCGACTATGCCTTCTGGGGACTAAACCCTATGGGATACCATATCACAAACATCGTTCTGCACGGCCTGAACTCCTGTCTGGCGTTCATGGTGGTCAGGATGATAACCGGCAGGCAAGGGATCGCCTTTGCCGCATCCCTCCTGTTTGCCGTGCATCCGCTGAATATTGAAAACGTGGCCTGGATCTCCGAGAGAAAATCCCTGCTGGCCACGCTTTTCTTTTTCCTCTCTTTCGTTTCTTATCTTAAGTTCAGAAAAGAGGGAAACCAACGGCATTATCTGATGTCGCTTATCCTGTTTGTCCTTGCGGTGCTGTCAAAGTCGTCGGTCGTTATTCTCCCGCTTCTTCTTGCTGCATATGAGCTTATCTTCAGAAAAAATGACAGGAGATTGCTGCACCTTCTGCCCTTTGCGCTGATCTCAATAGCCGGCGGCGTACTTGTCTTCACTGCCCATCTCCGGTCTGAATCCATAGGTCAGGATATCCTGACTGCAGATTTTCTCTTTGGAACCGTTTATCCTACTGTCGCACCTCTATTCTGGAAATATGTATATCTTCTTATTCGGCCATTTAACCTCAGCGGCTATTACGACACAACCATCTATCACTCTTTTTTGCAGCCTCCTGTTCTGTTATCTCTGGCCGGTTGGATCGCCGCAACAGTTCTCATATTTCTGAAAGGAGGTCCTCAGGTACGTTTCTGGTTTCTCTGGTTCTGGATCTGTCTTCTGCCTGTTTCGAATATAATTCCGATCCCCGTATATTATGCCGACCGGTATATGTATACCCCTGGCATAGGCTTTTTCGTGCTGTTGGCAATGATAGTCGATCGCTTCTCCGCGCTCATCTTATCGCGTCGCGGCGGATTGGCCCTAGCCGGTTGCATCATAATACCGACCGTTATCTTATATAGCGTGTTGTCCTATCAAAGGCTCGATGTCTGGAGAAATGAGCTCGTCTTCTGGGAAGATACAGCCCGAAAATCCCCTAATCAGTACAAGGCCCGCCTTAACCTTGGCATCGCCCTTGAAAAAGAGGGACGACTGGCTGAGGCAGAAAAGGAATGTCTTGCGGCCATAGCGGTATACCGGGATATGGAGGCTGTTTCCATACTCGAGAGGATCAGGCTAAAGATGCGTCTGGCAAGATCTCGGCATAACCAGACATTAAATTGTCATTAAGGACATGTCGGCTCAGTCAGCTTAATTGAGGCCTTTTGCGATTCTGAAATCTTCCTTCGCCTTCTCATGTTGTCCAAGCCTTTCATAAACAACCGCCCTGTTATGGTGATAATCCCTGACAGGACGGGGACTTATGCTAACGGCAAGGGTGTAATCTTTCAGTGCTTCTTCCAATCTTCCGAGCCTGGCATAAAGATTCCCCCTGTTAAAAAAAGGTCCAGGCGAATCCTTCCCCAACCTAACCGCCTCTCCATAATCCCTCAACGCCTCTTCATACCGGTTCAGCCTCGACAACAGGATAGCCCGGTCATTGTAAAACGAAAAGCTGCCGGAAGCCAGACTGATGGCAGCGTCAAAATCTTTCAGTGCTTCCTCATAACGGCCTAATGAAATGAATGCGGTGCCACGGCCGTGATACGCCTTAGATGAATTATTGTCGATGCTGATAGCCTGCGTATAATCCTGCACCGCCTTTTCAGGAATTCCCGATTTTATGTACAGACTGCCTCGGGTCATATAAGGCTCCATAAATCGGGGGCTCAGGCGCACAGCCTGATCGAGATCTCTCAATGCGTCGTTAGTGCGGCCTGAGATGGCATGAAAGGCACCCCGGCTATGATACGCAACAGGATTGTTTACCGGCCCTGACTCGATAGCGTGTGTCCACAGAGATATACTGTCTTTCCAGACCCTTATCTGCTGCGCCGTCCGATATGAAAAAAAGAGAAAGACCGGCAGTGTCAGTGCAGTAGCGCAGGCCATGAGAAGCAGCCTCCGGGAACCTGCTGCAGACATTTTTTCAAGAATAAATGCTGAACCAATCCCGAAAAACAGAAAAGGCCCGAGAGCCGGCAGATAGGTATACCTGTCTGCCATAGCCTGGCTGCCGGTCTGGACAATCCCGAGAACCGGGGAGAGACTGACCAGATAAAAGCCCCACAAGGCCAACCACTCGCTGTGCCTCCTGCGTAAGGAGATACAGAGCAAACTCATGCATATCACCGCAGCAAGGGGAACAAAGAACTCAGGAGAATAGATTGTAATAGTCCGGGGGTAAGGATAATATGCTATGAGGCCCTCAGGAACAAGAATCTTTACTATATAGACAACGCTCGATTTAGCAGCCACCAGGCCCCGCGCAAGTAGCGGGAAATCCTCCCATGATCTGACAGATACGCTTGCTTTATGAGCCAGAAAGGTAATCCCGGCGGTTAGGATACTGAGAGCTAAAAAAGGAAGCTTTTCGATAAACAGAGCTGATCTTTTCTCCCGGGCCGCAAACCTCCTGAGCGGATACCAGTCTATGATGAGCAGAGCAGCAGGAAGTGTAACCGCCATCTGCTTGCTCATAAGAGAAAACATAAAAGCTACAAGACTCGCAAGATAATATCTGTCCCTGTAAAATGGCCTTGAAAGAGACTCGCAAGACCTTAATCCGGATTTCCCTGCATACCGGATATAGAAGATCATGCTTAGAAGATAGAAAAAGGCGTATAACACATCCTTTCTTTCCGAGATCCAGGCAACAGACTCGACGTGCAGTGGATGGACTCCGAACAACATGCCTGTTATAAAGGCTGCAGACAGGATAAAACCATGAGGATATCTCACTGCCGGCTGCCCCGGAAACGCATCCAGAGCCTTTTTCCGCATCCCGATGAGCTGGATGACCACGATAACCACAAGAAACGTATTCAGCCCGTGAAGAACAACACTCGTCAGGTGGTGTCCGAAAGGGTCCAGCCCCCATATGGCATAATCAATCGCATGTGAAATCCATGTCAGGGGATGCCAGTTACTTGAGTAGAAATCCGTGAATGCCCACCGGAAAAAGGCTAAATCCAACGTCCTGATATGGAGATTCTCCAATACGTATTTGGGATCATCCCAGTTGACAAATCCGTTTTTTAAGGAGGGGAGATAAACTGCTGCGGTAATCAGGGCTGCAAGGATTGCTGAAGCAGATCCGCTTTTTTTCATCGTTCTGAGGACGTAGATTTCCTCACAGGACTTCTTTCGTGTCTTTCCCGTTTGCGGCGAATATCCGGATTTTTTTAATCCCCGATTTCTGGAGCAGATATTTTATACTCGTTGACAGTACTCCAAGACCGTACTTTACGCTCCTCCGGAAATTTATTGAAGAGGCATCGTCAAAGTACTTCGTAGGGCAGCTTATCTCCCCGATCTTGAAGCCGAAATAGACCGCCTGCGCGAGCATCTCGTTATCGAAAACAAAGTCGTCTGAATTTTCTTTCAGGGGAAGTGTTTCCAGCACCTTCCTGCTGAATGCCCTGTAACCTGTATGGTATTCAGACAGCTTGACTCCAAGGGCAAGGTTCTCAATAAGTGTGAGCAGTCTGTTAGCGATATATTTATATACAGGCATGCCGCCCTTCATCGCCTCACCGCCAAGAATCCTGGAGCCAAGGACAATGTCAAAGTGCCCCGAAACTACCATAGATGCCATGGCAGTGATAAGGCGTGGAGAATACTGATAGTCGGGATGAAGCATGACAACGACATCAGCTCCGCGGGCAAGGGCCGCACTGTAACAGGTCTTCTGATTGCCTCCGTATCCCAGGTTCTCCGGGTGAATGATCGTATGAATTCCGAGTTCTGCTGCCTTTGCAACAGTGTCATCCCTGCTCGCGTCATCTACAAGGATTACCTCGTCCACTACGTCAAGAGGGATCTCCCTGTACGTTATCTCCAGAGTCCTCTCAGCGTTGTAGGCAGGCATCACCACTACTATCTTATTGCCGTGCAGCATGAAATTAACTACGGAGTATGTTCTACTGCAGAGAGATTTCTTATGAGAGGAGTTATCTCCTGGTTGCCCAGAGAATTGTTCTTTATGCTGAACGACAATTTGCCTACGTTTACGGTACCGTCAGACTGGAGGATGTCGGAAGCAAGATTGCTTGTCATATCGGACGGCGAGATCGCCGTAATTTCGGGAACAACATAGATCTTGTCCTCACCGTAAAACTGCTCAATATCCTTATAAAAATCCTCGAGACACCTGCCTATATAGCCGCCTCCGAGAAGGATTGAATTCGCCCTGACGCTATAGAGAAATTTCAGCAGTTTCTTCCTGTCGCGCTCCCCAAGGGTCCCGCGGTTAGGTTTCTTTGAATAAAGATAAAGCACTGAATCAGACTCGTTCGTTACCTCGTTGATAAACCTCATGTATTCATCCATGCCGTTCCTGTATTTATAACCGGCGTAACTGTTGTACCCTTTAGGCATAATAAGGATCACCAGTTTTTTCTCTGCAGACATGTACTCGAGAAAATCCCTCAGCATCTTCTCCTGAGCCTTTATCAGTTTTGTTTTGGCAGAAAAGGCGCCGTCGCTTAAGAACCTCTCTACGGCATTTTGAGATAGAATATTACCATTGCTGTTGTCCGGTATAATGTCACTATCCTGGAAGAAGGTATAGTAGGCGGGATGAACTACCACATAAACCGAGCCGTTATCAAGATACCTGCCGTACCGAGAAAAATCACGTTCGTCCATCTCGGCAAGGTTCTTTATCATGAAGCCGTTATATGACTCCCGTATCCAGTCCGCTGAATCTTCAATCGTTCTGTTCCTGGTCTCGATTTGTGTAAGGGTACCCGTAATGCGCGCCTTTTCCTCACCATTGTTATCCATGGGGATAATAGGCGACTCGATGCCGACCTTCATGGAAGTGGCACACCCGGCTGCCATCATGGCATATGCAGCGACAACGATCAAAAGACGCTGGACGCTGCCTGGCATAATAGCCGAATAATTTCTTCCCTTCATCTCGCTATAGTTCCTGCAGCCGGCTTTATATCAGGGTTATGCATCAGAAACAGTTCCAACTGCTCGATCTCTTCCTCAACATCATCCTTGGGCTTGATAAATCTGAATATCTCTTTGTTGCCATATTTTATATAGAGCTTAAATTCCTCTATAGCCTCTCTCACCATATCCTTCCGTAGATATGTTCTGGCCATATTATAACGTGCCTTTGCAAAAGAAGGCGCCAGTTCGACAGCCTTCTTATATGCCTTGAATGCCTCGTCTATCTTCTCCTGATGGGTATAGGCGTTGCCCACATTATAATAAAATCCGGCGTTATCCGGCATCAGTCTAATAGCCTTATTGTAATGCTCAACAGCATAGGCATAATAATGCCTCTCTTTATAACTATAGCCGAGATTATTCTGGGCCTGGGCAGACAAGGGATTTATCCTGACCGCATTCTTGTAAGCCTTTGTCGAGTCCTCAAATAATTCATCCTCTTCGTAGATGGTTCCCAGACTGAACCATGCCTGAAAATCGTCCTGATTGAGCTGCACCGCCTTCTTAAAATAGGGAATCGCGGCATACATATCGTTCCTTTTAGTCACTAATCCCATAGCAGTATATATTTTATGATCTTCAAACCTGTTCTGCAACAGAGCCTCAAGCTCCTTCATCACCTTTTCTGCTTCTCCCCTTCTCGCCCGGATAAGCAATTCCATTATCCTGGCATCAGGATTATCCGAAATCTTCAGGGAACTCCCGGCAGCCCGTTCAGCCGAATCCAGATCTCCAATATGATAATAGGCTTCGGCCACCCAGTTCAACTCATCGGACTGAGTATTTTCACTCACGGATGAGTCAAATGCCTCAATTACCTTTTTCCAGTCGCCGACGTTATAGTAGTACCCTATGTCCTTTCGCTCTAAACCAAAACTTAAGGCCGAAAGCGCGGTAAAGGACGAAAGGCTAACAACAATTAATGTTAAACATTTAAAAGCAATTTTCATGCCCCTTTATTCCTTCAAATACTGAAATATCTGTATTCTCCTGTTTATCTGATCGACCACATAGATCTCGTCAAGGTCATCAATATAGATGGCTGAGGGCAAGGAAAACTCTGCAGGCTCAGTTCCGTTTGTTCCCACAGCAAGCAGAGTGTTGCCTTCAAAGTCAAAGATCTGAAAATTGCCGAAGGCAGAGTCAAGAACATAGATATGACCTTCTGAATCAAGGGCAACTCCCTTCGGCCGCGATAAATTGCCGGGGGACGTACCGATTGAACCTATAGACTTCAAAAATGTTCCCTTTTCGTCAAATATCTGCAACCTGAAGTTCATAGAATCAACAACATATATCCTTCCTTCCGGATCAACCGCTACTCCATAAGGGTAATTGAATTCACCGGATTGACGACCTCTTTTTCCAAATGAGGACTGAAGCTTGCCGTCAAGACCATAAATAAGGACGGCATGGTTCTTTGAATCAGTGATAATAAGTCTGTTCCTTTTTTCATCAAGGGCAATACCGGCAGGTATTTCCAGTTCCTTAAACCCAAACCCCATAACAGACTCGCCCTGGAGATTATAGACATATATCTTCTTTCGAACGATA
>JACRHE010000148.1 GCA_016217695.1 Nitrospirota bacterium
CCTATAGGACTTATAAGACCTATACTCCTTGATTCTGTCCTTGGTGCTGCTGATTAACTCCGTTCGACTTGCATGTGTTAGGCACGCCGCCAGCGTTCGTTCTGAGCCAGGATCAAACTCTCATTTGATACTGTTAACTCAATTTACTTAACGGGACCTACTCTATAGTTTTCAAAGAACGATCTCAAGATACCCGATTGTCTGATTTATAAAGGTATTCCGGAGAATAATAAAGGCTATCTAAAAAAGCATAGCCCTTTTTTCAGATAACTGACTAATATAAATTAATCAAATTATTTTTGCAACTTTATTTTACAATTATAGGATAACATTTTATCAAATATAGTCAAGAGGTAAAATAAAAAAATACGCGACAATAAATGGCAATATCTTCTGTTTTCTCAATTTATCAAATAAAATTAGTATGTTAGGGCTCCTTCCTTTACCCCGGGATCTTTCTTTTTAATTTTTCGGCAACATACTCTATTTCTTCATTCTTCATCAGGTAACTCAAGAGAATATAAACAACAAGACATAAAATCATTGTTCCTGACAGATATCCTGTCTTCAACAGGCTGTTACTACTTTTTTCCCATAATTCTCCATGCAGCATTGCCCAACCGGTTAGACCCATAAGACAGGAGGCCAGGGTGATTTTCGCAAAAGATTTAATTATCCTTCTTGCATCTATACGTTTTAATTTTCGCCTCAGGAAATAAAAAAGAAGTGTAAAATTAATGCCTGACGCAAGAGCATTGGCAAGCGCAAGCCCTGAATGCCTCAATGGCCCCATAAGAAGCAGACTGAAAAGAAGGTTTAATGTCATTCCAACTGCAGCTATCTTCACCGGGGTATTCGTATCCTGTAACGAATAAAAGGTAGCCGTTACCACCCGGACACCTACAACTGACCATATGCCCATGGAATAAAATAACAGGGCCTCGGCAGTACCTTTTGTGGCCGTATAATCAAACTGGCCTCTCTGAAAAAGGAGATTGACTATCGGTTCCCGAAGAGCGATCAGTCCGGCCATGGAGGGCACTGCAATAAAGAACAGCAGTCTTAGCGCAAAAGAAAAATCTTCCCTGAGTTTTTCTATTTCTCCCTTAACGGCATGCTCTGATAATGTCGGCAGCACAGCCATGCCCATGGCAACCCCAAATATACCGATAGGGAACTGTATCAGCCTCATTGAATAGTAAAGATACGTAATGCTGCCTTCCGGCAGATAGGACGCGAGTATATTACTTACAATGATATTTATCTGGTTGACAGCCAGGGCCATGGTCGCTGGTATAAGAAGGATAGCCATCCTTTTGAGACCGGGATGGCTGAAATTCGTATCAATCCCCAGACTATAGTGATTCTTAAAAAAAGAGGGCAGCTGGAATGCGAACTGCACAAACCCGCCTATAGCAACGCCGACTGCCACAGTAACGATAGGCTGAGTAAAAGAATGCGAAAACAGGACTACAAACAAAATAATTGTCGCGTTCAGCAGGGCAGGGGCAAGCGCAGGTATAAAGAAGACCTTCTTTGTATTCAGAGCTCCCATGACAAGAGATGCAAGGCTTATGAATAAAAGGAAGGGAAACATGATTCTTGTAAGCAAGACGGTCGTAGAAAATTTCTGCGGAAATTTCAGAAAACCAGGGGCAACAAAAGAGACGATAGCCGGAGAAAAAATAATACCCAGCAGGCATATAAGTCCGACGGCACCAATTATTACCGTAAAGGTTATCCTTACAAGCCTCTTTGCCTCTTCCTCTCCCTTTTTTTGGCGATACTCAGTCAGTACAGGTATGAAGGCTGATGACATCGAGCCTTCCGCAAAAAGCTCTCTCAGCAAATTCGGTATCCGAAAGGCCGCAAAAAAGGTATCCGAAAGGCCTGTGGCTCCAAAAAAAACGGCAAGGATCATGTCCTTTATATAACCCAGTATGCGACTTATAAGCGTTGCAACTGACATAACGCCTGCAGCTCTTGCGATCTTCCCCTTGCCGTCCATATCGCGTAATTATATCAGATATTGCTCTCTGCCTCTTATCCTGTTGAAAAAGTTTCGGTTTATCTTTAAAATTCGATATGTCCATTTTAGAAAAGATAGTTCAGCAGAAGAAAGAACGTCTCATGTCGGTCAAATCGAAGACAACCCTCGCAGAACTAAAGTCAATCATCAAAGATATAGAGATCCCGAGAGATTTCACTGCCGCTGTCAAGAGAAATGCCGGCAGAATCAACATGATTGCCGAAATAAAAAAAGCGTCGCCTTCGCGGGGTGTAATATGCAATGATTTTGATCACATAAGGATTGCATCAGAGTATGAAGATGCAAACGTAGCTGCAATATCAGTCCTTACGGAAGAAGATTTTTTCCAGGGGAAAATTACCTTTCTCTGCGAGGTAAAGAAAATATCATCCCGGCCTCTATTAAGAAAAGATTTCCTCTTCGATGCCTATCAGATTTATGAGGCACGCGCACATATGGCTGATGCAATATTGCTGATGGCATCAGTACTCGATATGAAACAGGCCGGGGAGTTTCTCCATCTCTCCCATGAATTAGGGATGGCCGTGCTTTTTGAAGTCCACGACATGAGGGAACTTGAAATTGCACTCAAACTTGAAACACCTATTATTGGAATCAATAACAGAAATCTTAAAACACTGACAGTTGATCTGAAAACATCTCTGACTCTTAAGAAAGAAATCCCCCATGATAAAATCACGGTGAGCGAAAGCGGCATAAAAACAAGAGATGATGTATTACGCATTGAGGCAGCAGGTATTGATGCCATGCTTATCGGCACAACGCTCATGGAATCAGCTGATATCAGAGGGAAAATAGATCAACTACTGGGGAGGGGATAAAATCTCCGCGGAGATAGCATGCTGCCCACTTTAACACTGCTGTGAAAGTCCACTATCACCGTAGACGATACCCATAGATGTTATAAATAAAGTGTCCTGAAATAGTATAGGATTCAACGCCCCAGTCATCAGGCAGGGGCCAATAAGGCTCCCCTTGTCGCAGTGCTTTCATGGCAGCATCATCAAGCATTTTGTATCCGGAGGTTCTTATAAGTTCAATTGAACCCAGCCTTCCGTCCTTCTTTATAGTAAATCTGATCTTCAGATCCCCGTAAATACCATTCATCTGGGCCTCTATCGGATAAATCCATATGCTCTCAATCCTGCTTCTTAACTTGCTGTTATACCCTGCGTATCTGTATTCCCTCGTATCAAACGTTACTGCCTCATTCTTACTCATCTTCGTCCCTTTTTTCCCGATATCCTTTCCGGCGATTTCTTCGGTTATTGCCGGGTCAAATAAATTTCCCTTTCCCTGGGCCCCTGGTCTGCCTTTTATTGCGGTCTCCGGCGTTTTCTGGCTGTCTTTTATTTCATCCCCCAAGCCAATGGGTGGGCGGATGCCCTCTGGCAACGGCCTGCCAAAATCTTTTCCTTCGCCGTGAACAATAGGCGCGTCATCAAAGGAAGATAGGGGTTGCGCCGGCTTGACAAGTCCGGGAAATGGTCCCGGAATGCCTTTTTGTTTGCCTGTAACAGGCGGAATCTTATCTGCCCTGTTTATCACGGGGGGCTTTACGAGAGGTAGAGCTGGTCTCTGCTTTTCCTGTGAGCCTGGTTCCTTCAAAGATTCCGGAGAAACAAGCATGGTAGAAAAGACAGGAGATATACCCTCTTTCAAAGGGGTAAAGCGGTAAATACAGAACGCAGCCATTATATGAACAATAATAGAAAGGGCAAGGAACTTTTTTATTGTCACCGTAAAAACTTCCTATGGTTTTATTTCAGCGTTTGAGGGAATCAAAAGCCCGGAGGGAAAGGGCAGTGTATCTTTGCTTTCCTGACAGACAATCCGCTGGTGAGAAAGTATGCTGATATTTTAAAGAAAAAATTGCCTACAGATCCGGATATTGTGCTGTCCTTGTTTTCAGCCCACGACATCGTTTTTTTGTTATTGTTGATTGCCACAATAAGATAGATAAGCTCGGGGGTCATTCCCTGTATGTCTTCGGGACTTGGAAAAGGCAGACCCTTCATGGTGCCGAACTGGGTATGGGAATGAAAGTCGCCGATTATCTGCAGCCGGTCAAGGCGCGAAAGAATAGGTTCGATTTTCTTATGACTTCTATCATGGGAAATTACCCCTTTAGGCTTTCTGTAGGCTGTCTGAAAACTGAAGGCATGTTCAATTATGAATCTGTCCTCCAGCCTGTAACCCAGCAAAAAACCAAGACATTCCCTCTTGTATACTTCTGCTGAACTCAATAATAAATCAACAAAAGCATTTTCCGACAAGTATACTCTCATGTACCTTCTTTAATGTTTGGGAAGCCGCACAGAAAGCACTGGACAAGGGGCATTCCGCACAACCTGCTCTGCAGTGCTGCCAAACAGCATCCTGTCGATACCCCTTCGGCCGTGCGTGCCGAGCACGATAAGATCTATTTTATTTTCTGCTGCAAATTTCGTTATTTCTTCGTAGGGGATTCCCTTTAATACAACATGTTCCATGTCCTTAAACCCCCTCATCTCGTCAATGAAACTTTTTTCGAGCTCTGCCTTTGCGCTCTTTTCCATATCCTTATAAACTTCATCAATGGATACATGAGGTACATACCAGCCTGCAGTCTTGGCAACGTCATAAATAACGTAGACAAAATAGAGCCTTGCACCATACTGTTTAGCCATGTCCACAGCATATGGCAGCGCATGGGAAGAACCTTCGGAAAAATCCGTTGCAAATAAAATTCTCTTAATCTCCATTATGAAACCTCCCTAAGGTATTTTGATGCATATTCCGGCGAAGTAGGCAAGATATAAAATCCTGACCCCCATTCAAAGCCGCTTGTCTTTAATAGTCTTGGCATTATCTCCAGATGCCAGTGGAAATCATCCCCCAAGGTATGCCAATGGTCTTTTCTCGGTATCCTGTTTGGGGCTGAATGAATGAAATAATTAAATGGCAGGCCATCAAACGCAGTTCGTAATTTTTTCAAGATCGAAGAGAGTATCAATGCCATGTCTTCTATCTCTTCCTCTGTTACGTCCTGAAAAGCACAGTGATGTCTTTTAGGAACTATCCATGACTCAAAGGGAAATTTAGAGGCATAGGGACAGAATGCCACAAAATGGCCTGTTTCAAGAATCACCCTGCTGCCAACCCTGAGTTCCTCCCTCAGGATATCACAAAAAAGGCATCTCTCTTTGTAGGCAAAATACTGTTTAGCGCCATCAAGTTCTTCTTTGACCCTTTTGGGGATGACCGGAGTGGATGCAAGGTGCGATATCGAATGAGAATAAAGGGCCCCCGCATCCTTGCCGGAATTCTTGTATATGAGAGTGTATCTGAGGCGAGGGTCCTTCTCCAGGTCCGCCATCCTCGCCCGGTATGTGCGAAGGACCCTCTTCATCTGTTCGAGTCCCATATCCTCAGGCCTCAAAGAATGGTCAGGAGATTCAATAATGACCTCATTTGCACCAATACTGTTCATCTTATCGTACATCCCCTCTCCCCGTCTGCCGAGATCACCTTCAACCTGAAACACCGGAGAAAAGTTAGGGATGACCCTTGTCCACCAGCCTTTTGCCGAACCGTCCGTATGCAGCCTCGGCACAGACATGATTTCTGCAGGTGTTTCTTTTTCCCTGCCGGCGCACATAATACAGCTGTCTTCCGCTTCCCCATTTCGGGATAAAAGGTAATCCGATGGCGCCTTAGGCTGGCTGAGGACAGCGATCCATCTGCCGAGCAAGGGGTCTTTCCTGAGTTCATGAATGTCTGTTTTTTTCATAAAGTAACTTCAAGCCTCGAAGGATAAGAAGGGGTTGGCTGTCATATGACCTCATAATATATTTTGCCATCAGCCCGCCATACCCACCCGTAACGACAACATGCAATGATAAACCAGTCTCTTTCTCTATTTCAGAGAGAATCCTTTCAACGGCTCCGGCACACCCGTAAAACAGGCCGGAAAGAATGCTGCCGGACGTGTCTTTTCCAAGGGCTGTTTGCGGCGGCTCCAACAAGACCCTTCTTAATTTAGACGTGCCCTTTTCCAGCATCTCATTCATCAGCCCCACGCCGGGCATAATAGCTCCACCGATACAGGCTGCTTCCCGATCGACTACGGTTATCGTTGTTGCTGTGCCAAAATCAATAA
>JACRHE010000149.1 GCA_016217695.1 Nitrospirota bacterium
TGCTGGAAACTACCATACAATGGCAATCAAAAAAAATGGTACCTTGTGGGCCTGGGGAGGGAATGGCCATGGCCAATTAGGAGACGGCACAACGACTGGCAAGCACAGCCCTCAACAGATAGGCACAGATACTAATTGGGTATCTGTGACTGCTACAGGCATAGACACATTAGCAATTAAATCAGATGGAACATTGTGGGCGTGGGGCTGGAATCAGATGGCTGAATTAGGAGACGGAACAAGGTCTGAAAGGCACAGCCCTCAACAGATAGGCACAGATACTAATTGGGCGTCTGTTAGTCTTGGTACGGTATATCACACATTAGCAATTAAATCAGATGGAACATTGTGGGCGTGGGGTCAACAGTATTCCGGTAAAATAGCAAATGGAACACAAACGGAGTATCATTATTTCAGCAGACCTACCCAAATAGGTATCGAGAACAATTGGTTTGCTGTTGCGGCTGGAGGCGCACACTCTGTTGCGCTGAAATCAGACGGCACCTTATGGACTTGGGGCTATAATGGGTCCGGCCAATTAGGCGACGGGACTACTTTAGGTGATGGCCAGGTCATAGTAGGCGGAATAGTTACTCTTTATCGTAGCAAACCTGAACTGATCATGTCAGTTGGTGGGCCTGAGATACAGCCATCAAATAACTGTGCAGCAATCTTATCTAATGATTTCTCTTTGCTCCACCTGCCGATTTTAACGTATGCAGGCTATGCCTTCTGGGCCGATTTTACTTATGTACCCAATACGCTTAATTTTAATCTCGTGAATTACGGCCTTGTCAGCGACGCCTCACCGTTTGTGAACTGCTCACCTTCCATACTCGGGTCTGATCTCTCTGCGAGCATTCCCGCAGTTACCTTTGTTGGGGGATCTTATTGGCTTAATCTGATATATAGCGGACAAGGAGTCACCTTCACCGTAACCGGAGCTGGGGCAAACTGAGTTGGTTTATTAAATCGTACAAGGGCACCTATAGAGTGCCCTTGTACGAAAGAAGGCTAGAACAGAACCTAGCTGCGGGGTCAGACTTGCGGCAAGTCTGACCCCATGAACACGTTAGCCCTGGTGAGACTCACGGCAAGAATAATGCTTCGACAGGAAGGCATAACACTCTCATAATCTGCAGTTCCTCAAAAACCCTTGCCAGGCGCATCAGCAGAAATTTTCCCGTCATATAAACCTTGCCGTCGTCCAAGATGGCGACTGCAAGAAGCTGACGAGATAGTCAAGCGCGTCGAGGCGATTCTCTCTGCCAATAGCTCCCCGCCTTATCAAGTTGGGGATCAGAAGAAACAGATTGACACGGCGCGGCTCGAACGGGAAATCGATGAGGAGATTTATAAGCTGTATGAGTTGACGGATGAGGAGATAAGGCTTGTGGAGTCAAGGAGGCTGTGAGGGATTTGACAATCATATATATGTGATATACAATATATACAAAATATATCCGGAGGTAAAAACATGTCTACACAGATGCTTATAAGGATAGATGACGAGGTCAAGAACAGGCTGACGAAACTCGCAAGGCTTGAAGGCAAAACAACAAGTGAAATGGTCAGGGAACTGATAGAAGAACGCATCAAAGAGCGGGATATCGGCGCATACGTTGATGATCTGTGGAACAGAATCGGGAAGAAATTGAAAGCAAAACGCGTAACACCGGCAGCGATAGAGAAGGCAATAAAAGCTTCCCGTAAAAATCAGGGATGAAGGTAGTAATTGATACAAATATCTTCGTCTCATCTTTTTTCGGAGGCAACCCGAAGAAGATCATAGACCTGTGGAAAAATGAGCAAATAACCCTTTATCTGTCTCGCGCCGTGCTTGATGAATATATAGATGTGCTTCGCAGAATCGGCATGAAAGACGAACAGGAGCTCGAAGAGCTATTGTCCCTTTTCTCTAAAGGTTTCAATATTCTGTTTACCACAAAAACACCCAGGATAAAGATTGTCAAAAATGACCCTGCTGATGACAAGTTTATCGAATGTGCCGTGGCATTAAAGGCGGATGTTGTTATAACAGGAGACAAGGAAGTGCTTGCAGTAAAGGAATACATGGGGCTTAAAATATTGACGTCGCAACAGTTTTTAGAGAAATACAGAAATGCCGACTCATGACATCATAGACAACCGCAATGAGAAGCTGGTTGATCAAGCGCGCCCTTAGTATCATATTGACTATTTTATACTACTGATATAATATAGTTATCATGATTATAAAGAGGAGTATTTTCAATAGGTTAGCCCTTGAATTAGAGCGACCGGAGATATCAATTATACTCGGGCCGCGACAGGTAGGGAAGACCTTTCTGCTCAAAGAGCTTGAGAACTACGCCAAAGAACATGAGCTCCGCACGAGGTATTATAATCTTGAACTGCCCCATGATCTCGTAGAATTCAATAAAAAGGATACCGACCTTTTCGAGATGCTGACGAGTCACCTTGACGTGGTTTTCATTGATGAATTTCATTATCTGCCAAACGCTTCAAAGCTGTTCAAAGTTATCTTTGACAGCAGCCGGAAGGTCAAGCTCTATGTCAGCGGATCTTCTTCAATCGAAATCCATAAGCACTTAAAAGAAAGTCTCGCCGGAAGAAGGCTGGTCACCCGGCTTATGCCTCTGACTTTTGCCGAGTACGTTCAGACAGGGTCTGACCTCCCGGAGTTGCTTGCCGGGTACCTGACCTTCGGAGGCCTGCCGGGGCTTACACATCAGGACACAGGAGATGAAAAAATCCGTCTGCTGCATGAGATACTGGAGACATACATTCAGAAAGACATAAAATCCCTTATAAAAGAGGAGAACATACGGGCTTTCAATATGCTCCTTTACCTTATTGCCGAAAGGCAGGGTTCGGTTGTTTCGGTGGCCGGCCTGGCCGGAGAAATCGGGCTCACGCCTCGCACAATCGAACACCATATTTCACTGCTGGAGCAGACCTATGTCATATATCCGGTCGGCTCTTATTCGCGCAATATTGGAAATGAGCTGAAAAAGTCCCGCAAGTTCTATTTCTATGACATCGGCATCAGGAACTCGCTCCTCAGAGATTTCGGCCCGCTCGAAAAAAGAAGTGACGCAGGGGCGCTGCATGAATCATTTGCAGCGCTCCAATTGACTGCCTGTCTGAAGCCGAATATGGAGCTGAAATTCTGGAGAAACAAGGCCGGACACGAGATTGATTTTGTCCTGCTCAAAGACCGTACGCCTTTTCTTATCGAGGTCAAGACTACACTTCGTGCCCCGGAAATTCCGCCTGCGATGAAGATATTCATCAAACACTATCCTGAAACACCCGGTGCGGTGGTTCTCTCACAAAACCTTGAGTACGAAACTGATTATCTCGGGAAAAAAATACTCTTCAGGAAATTAACAGCCTTAGCAGAGGTAGACAGTATTTGTAACAGGTTAGTTCATTTACCCTCAGACGGCAAAGCGTGACCTGCAGGAACAACTGCAGCGCGGCTGTCCTTTCCTTGCATTTTGGCCCTCTTTTGTCTTATCCTAAAAATATCAAATTTTAGCGGAGGTTTATGGTGTTAAAGATATCGGATACTGCGGCTGAAAAGGCCAAAGAGATACTGAAGGTTGAAGGTAAGGAAGGCTGGGGACTCAGGATATTCATGCAGGGCGGAGGTTGCTGCGGCCCAAGCTACGGCATGGACATAAACGAAAATGCTGCGGAAGGCGACGAGACCGTTGAAAAAAACGGGCTTAAGGTCTTCATGGACAAGCAGTCAGCCGAAAGTCTGGGAGACAAAGAGATCGACTATGTAAAGACACCCCAGGGAGAAGGGTTTGTGATAAACGGCGGCGAAAACGCGCCTTCCTGCGGTTCAGGCTGCAGCTCCTGCGAATAAGAACCCGGATTCAATGTTCCCCTATCAACGGCCGAGAAGACTGAGAAAAAACGAGACTATCAGGAGGATGGTGAGGGAGACCTCATTGTCTCCTGATAATTTCATCTATCCTCTTTTTGTTACCTACGGGAAAAACGTCCGGAAAGAGATTAAGTCAATGCCCGGCTGTTTTCAGGAATCGGTCGACAGGATAGTCAAGCACGCCAAAGAGGTATATTCCCTCGGCATACCTGCCATCATCCTCTTCGGCATACCGGAGCACAAGGACGAGATAGGGTCAGAGGCTTTCAACCCACAGGGAGTTGTCCAGAAGGCCATACGTGCTATCAAGGACAAGGTCCCGGGCCTTTATGTAATCACTGACGTCTGCATGTGCGAATATACCAGCCACGGTCACTGCGGGATCATCGAGGGCAGCGACGTCAAAAACGACCCGACCCTGGAGCTCCTGGCCCAGGAGGCCCTGTCTCATGCAAAGGCAGGAGCCGACATGGTTGCCCCCTCGGACATGATGGATGGCAGGGTCGAAGCGATCAGGACAGCCCTCGACGATGAGGGTTTTATCGAGACACCTATCATGAGCTATGCAGCCAAGTATGCCTCGGCCTTTTACGGACCTTTCAGGGAAGCGGCTGAGTCCGTCCCTCAGTTCGGGGACAGGCGCTCCTACCAGATGGACCCTGCAAACAGGAGAGAGGCAGTAAAAGAGGTGGCTCTCGACATAGAAGAAGGCGCCGACATAGTGATGGTAAAGCCGGCAATGACCTATCTTGACGTCATATCAGACATCAAAGAGCATTTCAGCCTGCCTGTTGCTGCCTATAATGTAAGTGGGGAATACTCTGTTATAAAAGCTGCCGCAAAGATGGGATGGATCGATGAAGAGCGCGCCATGATGGAGGTCCTGACATCCATAAAGCGGGCAGGCGCCGACATCATACTTACCTATTTTGCCAAAGACGCTGCAAAGGTCCTCAACAGATAGTCCATTCGTCATGGACTTTTTCCTTTTAGATTATTCCGCCATCTATTATTCGGCCTTGGCAGGAACCCCTGTTCCGGAAAAACGCTCAGGCAAGTTCGTACAGATAAGAAACAGCTCTGCCGAATACCTGGTGCTTTCCCCCCGGGAATTTTCTCCCTACCACGCAAATGTCACAGAGAGGTTCTGCACTCAAAATGAAATCGCCGGGACATACAATAACAGAAAGGACCATTTCGGGATATTCGAGCCGGACTGGGAGATAATCGGCGGCGGCGCGTGGGAAATGGATGAAGCTGCAAAAATGCTTCGGCTCTCCGGATTCTCCCAGGCTTACGGGAAGTTCGACTCAACTGGACTGAAAGAAAGGCTTTTGTCGGTCAGACATCTCGCGGGTTATCAGCTACGGATCGAATAAAAAAGCCCTCTGACCCCAGATCCATACGACCTCCTGAAATTCCGTCATGCCCCCGATGATAGGCTTTGTTGTCCAGCGATACCCACCTTCATTGTCCCTCTTCCCCCAGGGTCGCCAGGCCTTCCAGGGCCTTTTTGTTGTCAGGAGTAAGGCTCAGGGCCTTTTCAAAGTTCCTCCTGGCCCTCAGCTTCATGCCGAGGTCAAGATACAGGTGTCCGAGTTCGGCAACGTAATCGCTGTTTTCAGGTGATTTCTTCACCGCGTTGAGCAAGGCCTGCTCAGCCTCCTTGAATTTTTTGAAGACCTTAAGAAGCAGTCCGTAAGAATAGTGATATCTTGACTTTGATTCATCGAGATATACAGCCTGTCCGAACGCCTGCAGGGCATTATCAAGCT
This sequence comes from Nitrospirota bacterium, assembly GCA_016217695.1. Taxonomy (GTDB): domain Bacteria; phylum Nitrospirota; class Thermodesulfovibrionia; order Thermodesulfovibrionales; family UBA6898. Next base: position 5,677 of record JACRHE010000149.1, read on the forward strand.
GCCCTGCCCGGTAGAGATTCATCCCCTCGTCAAACTTCATCTTCGCCATCTCTGCTGACGATCTCCTCGTCTCATGTCCCTTGTCATAGCTCTGCTTTTCCTGTGTCTTCGAA
>JACRHE010000014.1 GCA_016217695.1 Nitrospirota bacterium
CTGCGGGCACGGCTGAAGGAGGCACAATCACGCTCCGGGACAAAACCAGAACGGCCACGATATCTGTAGACCCTGTGGTCGGAGCAGTGCTCATCCGATAGGGTAATATATGAAGAAGCGCAGGTTTTCAATAAGGCATGATGCAGTGCCAGGAATAATGAAAGGGCCCTTTTCATCCGGATACTTCTGCAGGGGGGCCGGGTTCACCCTGCTTGAAGTGCTCGTATCTCTTGCCGTAATGGCCATTGCTCTCGTTGCCATATTCGAACTCTTTTCCCTGAACCTCAGAAACATAGGCGCATCTGATGATTATGTGGCAGCTGTCATTAAGGCTGAATCAAAGATGAGAGATATCATCGATGCAGGCGACCTTCAGGAGAGGTCCTGGAAAGAGACAACCGAAGACGGTTATATCATCGAGGCGGCAGTGCAGGATACTGAAGGTAAGAGAACCGAAAATCTTCCGCTGAAGCTCTCTGAAATACGTCTGACCGTAAAATGGACAAAAGGCGCGAAGGAAAAGTCCCTCACTCTTAAAAGGGTAACAATGGCAGAGAAAAAGGTATAGCGTGCGAAGACTCGGGCTGGGAATTCCATGGAAAAATGATTGTGGCTTCACCCTCCTTGAGCTGATGATCTCCTTTGTCATGATAGGGTTCATAGTTGTTATCATATCCGGAGCCATGAGGCTCGGGATCCGCGCTGTCGACTCCGGAGAGAAAAAGATAAATTCCCTGGAGAGGGTGAGGACCTCGCTCAATATAGTGGATTCCCAGTTACAGTCGCAGAACCCGCTGACCTTCGAGGAAGACGGCGAAAAAAGATACTATTTTGAGGGAGACCGGGAGTCTGTGCAGTTTTCCACAAATTATTCGATCTGGGGAGCACGCAATGGCTACGTGGTGGTAAGGTACAGGATCGAAGACGATCAGACCGGGAAGAAACAGCTGATAGCCTCTGAACAGTTCATCGGAACTGATTCCGCAAGAGAGGCGACGCTTTTTACCGGCCTCGACACCATAGGGTTCGAATACTTTTATAAGGACCCTACTGAAGAAAAGGGTGAATGGGTGGAAGAATGGTCTGATAAACTTGCTCTGCCGGAAAAGGTCAGGCTCAACTTCGTTTCCGGGGAAAAGGCCTTTGCATTGATTATTCCGATGAGGGCAGCAGGCTCCCTTACGCAGACAACTGCGCCAGCCACCTCAACCACTATCCCGGGAGCAACCGGAACACTGAGAAGATAGGATATGCCGAAAGACAGGCCTCTTAAAACAATCGGTTTTTCAAAATCTGCTCTCTTGGCGGGCTCAGAGGAGGGCATAGCCCTGCTCATGACTATATGGGTCTTGACCATCCTGACGGTCATCGTCCTTTCTTTTTCCTACATGACCCGCACAGAGCTCTCTGCCAGTCTTACGTTCAGACATGAGGCAGAAAAAAAACTCCTTGCTGAATCAGGCATAGAGAGGGGAATCATGGAGGTATTCTACCGGATGCAAAATCTCTCCTCGGAAGGCAATGATGCGTGGAAAATGGACGGCACGCCGGAACGGGTTGAGGCTGAAGACGGATATATTATAATCAGTCTTACCGATGAATCCGGGAAGGTGGACATAAATACAACGCCTGAGGTAATATTAAGAAATTTACTGGGAAATCTGGGTGTTAAGCTCGAAGACATAGATATCATCGCAGACTCCATCATGGACTGGAAAGATGCCGATGACCTTCACCGTCTGCACGGGGCTGAAAACGAATATTATATGTCTCTTCCGAACCCTTACAAGTCAAAGAATGCGAATATCGAGACGCTGGAAGAACTCCTCCTGATCAGGGGCGTAACACCCGAAATACTTTATGGTAACGGAGGGAAAAAGGGTATCATAGACTTTCTTACCGTCAGCTCAAAGACAGGCAAGATAAATGTGAGTATTGCGCCCAAAGAGGTGTTACTGGCCATACCCGGAATGTCCACAGAAATAGCCGATGCTATTTTTGCTCAACGGGAAGCAGGCCTGTATTCCGGCATCCAGGGGCTGATGGGCCAGGCTTACTCAGCTATGGCGCCCTTTATTGTCATAGCAGGGCCTTCGGCCTCGGGTCCGGCGACAGTCTCGATAACTGCTGCAGGGTACAAAGGAACGGAAAAAGGCGGATATGCCATCAGGGCTGTAGTGAGTATCGAAGGGAATAATCAGGTAAAATACCTGTACTACAAAAGCCCGGCTGAAAACAATCATGTCAGCGACAGCGCAAATTAAAAAAATTATATCAATAGCCGCCGGCTCAGCTGGAAAACTGAAAAGCATATGGCTTCCTGTCAGGAGAGTGCTGACTTTCAGTCCTGCCGACGACACAGTGGCGCCCAGGCAAACTCTTTCTGTCTCGCTCGAAAAAGGAGCCCTGCAGGTCGTCTTCGGCACGAGATTTCTTTCCCGCATAAGTATCAGGGGGGCACGGAGTTACGCCTTTGAGGAAAACAGGCACCCCCTGCCCGAAGAAGTGGCGTCATCCCTTCCCCTTGCCGTCAGCGAGTTAGGCGCTTACGGGTCTGATATTACCCTCGTCATTCCCAAGTCATGGGTGATAATAAAGACCGCAGAATTTCCGTCGACAGTCGGGGAGACCGTCGCAGATGTAATATCTTATGAAATGGACCGGCTCACCCCCTTCACCCAGGATGAAGCTTTATACGATTTCCGCGTGCTTAAAGACGACGGCAAGAGGATTACCCTGCTGCTTATGGCGGCTAAAGCTGATGTTGTCAGGCCGTATATAAAGTCTCTCGGAGAAGCAGGATTGGCAGTCAGCAGGGTCTCGGTGAGTCTGGCAGGCATCGGTACATTGTGCCTCTATATTGACAGGAAAGGGGATGCCCTGTTCCTGGAGACGGATGACAGGGGGTTCGATGGCGGGCTCTTCGAAAAAGGGACCGTCACCCAGGTCTTCTCAGGCAGCTTCCTATCAGCAGACGAGAAGGAGAGGTCAGAGACCATCTCAGCTGAGATCAAAGACTTAATTGAAGCATCAAAAACTCAGGGATTGGTCCCTGAGTTGATTGCCGTGCTGAAAGGCCAGAGCCCCGGACTGAGGGAATCTTTGAAGCTGAGGCTAAATATGCCTGTAAGAGTCATGGGAGAAAAAGATATTGCCGGAGTTCAGGTGTCCTCAAGCAATATCTCTTACGCTGCAGTCGGTTGCGCAATAGAGTCACTCTGGCCGGCGGCTAAGGATATCAATCTGCTCACAAAAGGCAGACGTGAGGTCACCAAAATTCCGGTGACATTGACTGTTGCGCTTCTGCTGGCGATCGGAGCTGCCCTGATCTTTTATTTCATTACACCTCTGAAGATAGAAGAGAAAAGGCTGCAGGAAATCTCCAGCCAGCTGGTCCCCAGGAAAGAGGAGGCCAAAAAGGTAGAGGCACTCCAGAAGGAGGTTGCAGGCCTTGAGGCTGAAATCGGCTCTATCAATAATTTTAAGGGAGAGAAGCCGCTGACCCTGAATCTCCTGAAGGAACTCACCCTGATCCTTCCCAAAACCGCGTGGCTCACCCGAGTAAGGGCTACAGACTCGACAGTTGATATAGAGGGGTACGCCTCAACAGCAACCGAACTCCTGCCGAAACTGGAGGCGTCGAAATACTTCAGGAAGGTGGAATTTGCGTCCCCAACCTTCAGGGATATGAAGATGAATGCCGACCGGTTTACAATAAAGATGGAATTTGAAGGCGTCACCAGAAGCGAAGGAGAAAAGCAGAAGAATGAAAAAAAGTAGGACACTGGTGATAGCAGTGCCGCTGATGATAATTCTTTCGGGCCTCGTCATCTATCAATATGGTGTTATAAGGGTCAGGACAGGTTTATCCTCTGTCAGAGAAGAACAGGACGTAAAGATGCGGCTTCTCACAAAATATATCTCCCTCATCTCCGAAAAGCCCTTTCTGGAAAAGAAACTCGCAGATATGAAGGAAGAGAGAAAGGCCGACGGCAGCAAGCTGATTGAGGGACAGACTCCTTCCCTTGCAGCGGCAACCCTTCAGGAGACGATCAAGGGAATCGTGACAGGAAGGGGGGGAACCATATCCAGTGAGCGCGTGGGAAAACCTGAAGAAAGGGGCAAGTTTACCGTTATAAGTGTCAGTATCGATGCGGTTCTGCCTGATACAGGCGCACTCAGCGATATCCTCTATTCCATAGAGACTCGTACACCGTATCTCGTGGTCAAAGAGCTCGACGCACGGATCAGGAACCTTAAAGACCCCAAAGATCTTGTTGTAAAGCTGGATATAACAGCGATGACAGGCGCCAAATAAGATGAAGAAGGCCGGGCAACTATTGAAAAATATCAACGTCATCAATCTCTTTCTTACAGGTCTGCTCATCTTTTTTGTCAACTATACTGTATTGCCCTTCTTTCATGTAGGTGTTACATTCACCCTGCCGGCAGTAAAAAAACCTGATCTGCAAAAGGCGGTCAGCGGAGAGAAAACAGCTGAATCCAGAAGCCCGTTCCCTTCTGATTTCATAATAATCGCCGAGCAGAACCTGTTCCATCCCGACAGGAAGATACCGCTGGAGAAAAAAGAGGCCCAGCCGCTGCCTGCCCCTGACTTCATCCTCTATGGGACCCTCCTGACGGATGACGTGAAAATCGCATACATGGAAGATAAAAAATCACCTGTCAGCACGCCTGGAAGGGAAAAGAGACAGACATCGCTCAGACCTGGAGATTCCCTGGGAGGCTTCACTCTCAAAGAGATTGCCAAAGACAGGGTAATCATGGCAAGGGGTGAAGAGAAGCTGACGATATATCTTGATGACCCTCACAAGCCGAAGACCAGAGATGCCTTTATTACTACTGCGCCCTCACATATCCCCCAGACGCAGCCTGCATCAAGACCGGGGATACTCCCTCCTCAGCCGGCCGCTACCAGACAGCCCTCGGCGACCCAGCCCCCTGTTGCGCCCGCTGACAAGGGAACCGCTGTTCAGCCATCAGTCACTCCGGATTCGGAAAAGGCTTCACGGAGCTTTCTCGATTTCTTCAGACAGAAAAAACGCTAGACAATATTCTTGAATTTCACGGGCAGTGGCCGCGAAATAATTGTTGTTTTATGAATTAAAAGCGCCGGCGCTTTTACGGATTATCCCTTTCCCATACATCCCGATACCTCAGGAAATCAAACAGCCCGTTTCTCTCTTCATCGCCTGTGAGAAGATAAAAGGCCTCATAGAAACCCTGCCGCTGGACAAAAATTGATCTCTGCGCATTAAGCCCGAGGATCGCCGCCACATACATCCCGGGATTTCCATACAGGCTTGCCTGATACGCCGAGATAGCCTTTTTCTTCTCCCCGACCGCTTCGCTGATATCGATAAGACAGTTGAACCGTATCGTGGAATATACCTCGTAAAACGCCAGGGTAAAACACCTGAACGCATCCCATAGCTCCAGGGCCACCCGCGATGCGGCTATATGATCGGCATGATGGTCAAACGGCGAGGGAGAAAAAACAATGCCTGGCTTTTGCTTATCAATGACATCACAGAGGCTTCGATATACCCCGTCTCTGTGGCTGCTGATCTGGCCATCAGGGAAATTGAGAAAAAGCGGTTCTTTGCATCCCAGCATCCCGGAGACAATACAGGCCTCATATTTTCTCTGTTCACCTATTTCAGGTGAGGGTTCACCCTGCAGCCTCTCGCCATTGCTCAAAAAAGCTATGGTTGAAGAAACTCCCTTTCTGTTTAGCTGAAAGACGGTGCCGGCACATCCCAGCGCCTCATCGTCCGGATGCGGCGCAATGACAAGGACCTCCCGGGCTTCCGGCATACCTGAATGAAAAATAGTCTTCTCCTCTCCCTCTGACAATAAGTCCTCTACGGACGGGAATATATGTATTATACATATTTGAAAGGCTCGTTTAAGGGTTTTGTCTCCGGTCCTGGTTATGCTATCGTAGATGTATGCGGAAAGATAAATGACGAAAATAATAAGATCAAAACTATCCGAACCTTATATGCTGTATCTTCTTTCCTTTGCCATCGGCGCTGCCTACATCTTTCTCTTCTCATACGCAGACCTCTATCCCTATGACCCCA
>JACRHE010000144.1 GCA_016217695.1 Nitrospirota bacterium
AGAAGCTGAAGACATGGAATAAAAAACTGAATGTCACGCTGTCCATACCGACAAATTCCGACATAAGAGCAACGATAAACGCCATCAGCAGCACAGGCGCCCCCGGCGTGAATATCGCCGGGTATATAACCTCTGAAAGCGGTACTGGCGAAGCTGTCAGGTCCGATATCCGTATGTTCGAGGCCATGAACATACCCTATGTACTGAACAGGCTTTCATCAACTTCACGACAGGATGACAATACCCACACATTATTCAGCGATACCAATCCGCATCCGATAAATCTCATCCATGTCAATGCCGATCAGGTGCCTGTTTTCTACGACCAGAAGGGAGCTGACTACTTCAGAAATAAATATAATATCGGATACTGGGTCTGGGAACTTTCTGAATTTCCGGAAGATTGGCATCCACATTTCCGCTACTTCAATGAGATATGGACTGCAAGCTCTTTTTGTCTGGACACACTTGCTGCTGTCTAGCCAATACCTGTAGTCAGGGTTCCTCACTGCATTGCCATCGACAGGGTTAAGGAAATTGACGGAACATCCTTCGGTTTAAACAAGGAAAGTTTCCTGTTTCTTTTTATGTTCGATTTTCTAAGCTTTTTCGAGAGGAAAAATCCTCTTGCCCTTGTTGAGGCCTTTTCAAAGGCCTTCCCTCAATCCGGCGATGCCTGTCTGGTCATTAAATGCTCAAACTCAAACAGGAATCCCTCGTTAATGACAGAACTTCTTCGGTCAGCTAAGGGTTTGAATGTGCGAATCATCGACAGATATCTTCAGAAAGAGGAACTCTACGGGCTGTTGTCTCTTGCCGACTGCTATGTGTCACTTCACCGGTCAGAGGGATTCGGCCTGACCCTTGCAGAATCGATGTATCTGGGAAAACCTGTAATTGCAACTGCCTACTCGGGAAACATGGACTTCATGACGGTTAACAACAGTTTCCCTGTGAAGTTTAGGCTGATAGAGATTGAAAATGATGCAGGGCCATACAAAAAAGGCAACGTCTGGGCCGACCCTGACACTGACCACGCTTCGGAACTCATGCGCTTTGTCTATGAAAACAGGGATATTGCAAAAGGGGTAGGCGCAAAAGCATCCAGCGATATTCAGACATTCTATTCTCCTCATTCTGCCGGACTTAAGGTAAACCAGAGGATAAATCGGATATTGAAAAACAGATAGGCGCTTCCCGGGCCATGTCCTCTCGGCATCCCGGAATCTACGCGAACATCTAAGCAGGGTTTGTATGGAAAACAGCAGCAATAACGCAAAGCAGACCATTAATTTTATAGCCTTCCTCCGTGGACCTGCAGCGCTCCTGGTGGTATGGGACCACCTCATCGCAAACTGGGCTGACAAAAACGGAGTAACATGGAAACCCGTTACGCTCGCCAGGACTTATATCACCAGGCCGCTGGCTATTATTCAGGACTTCGGGTTCTTCGGCGTTGTGCTTTTCTTTCTTATTAGTGGTTTTATCATCTCTTACGTCATCCAACGTGAAAACAGGTTGCAGTTTTTCGTAAAAAGGTTATTCAGAATATTCCCGCCCTTCATCATGTCGATAGTATGCATAGTGCTTTTCTATGGGGTTTATGGCCATATTACACCTGTACCAACGTTTATGAGCGAACGGTCGGCAGGCGATATCTTTTTATCCATGACCCTGCTTAACTATTTTTTTATACCCCAAAACCCGATAAACGGGGTAGCCTGGACCCTTATCATCGAGATCATTTTTTATGCCCTTTCCCTTATCTTGTTGCCGCTACTTCAGCGACGGCCCAAAATAGCGATAGCCGCAGGCCTGGGATTTTGCTCACTGATACTTTATGCCTGCCGCAGTTTCGGCGACAACTTTTTTCTATTCGCCTCAACCGTCGCATATCTGCCGTTTCTTATCATGGGACAGATTATCTATTTTTCCTGGGCAAAAAAGATTTCACTGACAGAAACCGCACTTTTTTCTATAGCCACCTATTTCGTGCTTGTTAAAGGTCTTCTCACTATACATACGGGCTTTTACAGCCCTGAGAATTCATATGGGGTCTCGTTCATATATGCCTACCTCACTTTTCTGCTCTTCATGGTTCTGGAGAAATACGTAAGGACGGACAACATCTTCGGCTTTTTTTCAAATGTAAGTTACTCGTTATATCTGTATCACGGGGATATCGGCTTTCTGTTACTGACGATTCTTTATCCTCTGACAGGATTCACGTTCGCAATTACTATAACCACTGCTCTTATTATGGGGATGAGTTATCTTTCCTTCCGCCTCATCGAAAAGCCGTCACAAAATTATGCCCGCAAATTACTGAACTCTGTCTCGGCCGGCTAAATGAATCGAATCCTGAATAGAATCATAAATTTTTTTGGCCACATTTCTCCATGTGTACCGGCTGGCGCGCTCAAGTCCTTTTGTTACCAGATCATTTCTCAGTCCCTCATCTTCGACAAGTAACTCTAACTTCTTCCTAATATCGGTGGCAGAGTTCGGATCAAAATAAAATACGGCATTTCCACAGGCTTCCCTGATAGGATCGATATCTGATGCAGCAACAGGAGTTCCTGCCTGCATCGCCTCAAGCGGCGGCATTCCAAAGCCTTCGTAAAGCGAGGGATACACAAAAATAAGGGCATGACCGTAAAGTTCAGCCAGAGGCACAGTGTCAGCATAATCAACAAATTCCACCTTGCCATTTACGCCCAGTTTCTCTGACAGAGATTTTAGAGACTGCAGATAATTCGTCTTTCCACCTACTATTTTTAAGCCATACTTCTGCAGCAAAGCGCTCTGGCTATAGGCCTCAACCACCCGGTGGATGTTCTTATGAGGAAATGTTGCTCCTACCATCAGAATATAATCTTCTCCTTTACCCCCTGTGGAAAAGGAGATCGGCAATGGGTTAAAGCCGTTGCCTGATACGATGACCTTTTCAGCAGCAACGCCGTAATAACGCACAACCTCCTTTTTCGTGAATTCAGAGATCGTATTGACAGCGCGTGCCTTGAATATCAGGTGCGGCAGGAGAAATCTATAATAAAGATTCTGAAGCCTGTATTGAGAGGGAAACCTGACAGGGATTAGGTCATGAACAGTGATTATCTGGGGCACAGAAGAGAAAAATATACCGTGCTGGGTAAGGCTAATGAGAAGATCAAACCTTTTCGCATGCAGGATGCGGGGAAGAAACAGATTGAGCCATACAAACCTTGCCAGCGCCCCGATTATTTTATTTTTTGGCTGAACAATCTCAGGGGCTCTCATGATCTCTATATTCGGATTGTCCTTGAACGGGGAGTCGTAGGCCGTGATAACCGAAAGCTTGGTCAGTTTTGAGAGTTCCTGAATTACGTTGCTTGCATACGTCCCAAGGCCGGTCGGTTTATCATCGATGATAGTAGCAATTACCGCTATCTTCCTGCCGGAGACGGCATCGGCTATCATTTTTGAGAAGAACTTGATTTCAGCTTTCCGAGCAGATTTTTTATCCTCTCAGAGATGCTCAGCCTGTTCAATATATGCGACTGTGACGCTGCCAAATCATCAAGTCTGCCGTTAACCTGCTCCGCAATCAGGGCAAAGTTGTCGATGTGCTGGTCGAGCTTGCTGTGAAGAGACATCTGACCGTCATAAGAGGTTAACTGCGCTGCAAGAATCTGCTCCATCTTCTTTTCAATCAGATCGCTTTTTTGAAGCAGATGGTCGTACTTTTGATGCAGCGCAGTCTGATTGTCATATGCGGCAGCCTGCGCATTGTGTAAACCCTCCACTTTCTGCAGAACGAAATTATACATATCCTCAATCGTTTTATATCTCTCTGTTTCGCGCTTGAGATGCTCATTAAGCGCCGTGCCATCCCTCACTTTATCTTCAAGGAGATTTTTGAAACGCATCCAGGCATCCCAGGTCATAAACTCCCGATTTCTCTCAAAGACAATCGAAGCGGATTTGTGGATGTCATACCTGCTTCCAAGATAGTTGGCGAAAGAATCCCCGAATACGTTGTATTGACACGTAACGCTCTTTATATGTATAAACTCATTCTCACGAGATATGAGAGCCAGCAGCCTCCAGTCCTCATGTGTATGAAGGTCTTCCTCAAACCTGATCGTTCCAAAAAGCTCCCGTCTGAAAAGCAGACACAAAAGCGGGATATAGTTTTCGAACAATAATCTGCCCCTATCGAAGTCTTCCGAATAAAAGCGCTCCTTTTTTTTCAGGGAATATTCACCGGATGCCTCATCGTACTCATGAAAGGCCATGTATGCATCGGAATAAGCGACATTATATGAACTGTTCCTGATCAATTCGTATGCAAGAAGCTCTATATGCTCAGGATAGAGTTCGTCGTCATCATCGAGGAACCCTATGTAGACTCCAACTGCATCTTCGATTCCGGCATTGGCGGCATTTGACCGGCCCCTGTTCTCCTCGAACCGCCGGTAATTCAATGAAATATCACCGAGTATGCCCTTGAGCTCTTCCTTATCAAGATCGCAGCCGCCGTCATTGACGAGCACAACTTCCATCGGCCGGTACGACTGTAAGGCTATGCTATACAGCGCCCTTTTGAGGAGTTTCGGTCTGTCTTTTGTTCTTACTATTACGGAAACCAGCGGATTATTGTCTTCCATGTTTCCCCCCCCAGCCATTTCATCATTCGTATTCTAAAGTGAAAACCGGCAGTGCATTGTAAATTTCGGAACGATGTTATTCATGATTTCATCAATTGACGCTATTATATTGTATAGAACACAAATTTTCTACAGGCCGAATGCCGTTGGTCAGGAAACTGACCTGAGGAAAAACGTGCTCTGCAGCCTTTGACAGGAGCTCGGCAAAGTGAGGTGACATAGTTGGTTCATAAGCGGCTGATAGGGTCAGCTTACGAGTATAGGGCCTTACTTCCCTGGCGCGCGTCGGAAATAAGGAACGCCGAAAGCTGCGATGTGGCCGCAGCAATGTTATTTCTTATCAAAAGACCCAAACCATGATTTTTATCCATGGAAGAACTTTTTGATCTTCGATAAAAGAAAGTTTCTGTCCCATACCGGCACTATAATGCTATGAATGTATGCATCGCTGACTTTCTTTGAACTCATAATCTTTCTTCTCTTTTCCAGCATCATCCCCAACTTTCTTGCTGCATCCATTTTTGCCTTGAGGTAGAGCGCCGGTTTTCTATGCCTGACTGCGAAATACAGAAACTCGAACACAGCACCGAAAAGAAATGCCGGCAGGCATCTCAAAAATATGCTCAGCTGGATATTCTTTATCCTCACAAACTCGGTGTTCCTGAGGGTATAATAGACCGCTATTTCGCTCATATGCCTGATGGTAGACCTGACCTTGTGGTGTACGACGGCCGTCGGCACGTAGAGGACTTTCCAGCCCGCCAGCTGCGCCCTGAAATTCATATCAGTATCTTCGTGAACAAGAAAGAAATCCTCGTCAAGAAAACCTATCTCATCGATCATGACCCTCCTGTAGAGGACCGCCCCGGCGCAGGCCCCGAAGACATATTCCTGAGTGTCATACCTTCGTCTGTTCTCGCCTTCACCCCTCTTGAAACCTTTCAATGCGGTTGAAAACCCGTCCCCCGTGCTGTCGATAACATCCGCTCCAAAAACGAGCAGCTTTGAAGCACAGATGCCTACGTCAGGGTTGGTGTCCATAGCTGTAACAAGATTATAAAGCCAATCCTTGTGCGGCTCCGTATCATTATTCAAAAGAGCTACATACCCTGATTTCGCTGCATTCAGACCTGCCAGATTTCCTCCGGCAAAGCCCTCATTCCTGATCAGTGGAACTATCGTCAAAGGGTGTCTTAACGGATATGTCTCTTTGAATTTCCGGATCTCCACAAGCGAATTATCGGTCGAGTGGTTGTCAACGACGATGATTTCAAAGTCTTCAAAGGACTGTGCATCCAGGGCCTTCAGGCAATCAAGCGTTAAGACCTGTCCTTCATAATTAAGAGTGATTACACTGGCCTTTGGCATCAGCCGCTCATATATGCATGGAGGAGTAATCTATTAGAGGGAGGAGTTGCCGTCAAGCGTTTATTTTCCTGCTGACCAGTATTTCAATGTATTCTGCTCTTATCCCCAAAGACAAATTGTCAATATAATTAATGGTCGTATACAGCCCTCCGTGTTTGAGAACAAAATCACTGATATCATAGCCCCAGTGCATTGTCACGAGAGAACCTTTGTCGTCAATCGGATTGCCGTGGTATTCAGGTTCCTTCAGGTGAACGATCTTGCCTGTATCGTCCCTGCTGGCCCATATTTCAGAGGGCTTTTCCTTGTTTATCAACGGCACTGAAAAGATATGCGCCCCTCCGGGTTTCAGGACCCGCGCAATCTCCGTAAATGCCCTGGCAGGATCAAAGATATGCTCCATGACATCCTGGGTAATTACGAGATCGAAACTTTCATCCGCAAAAGTCTGGTTCTCCAGATCTTCGTTCCTGAAGCCGCTTGAGTGGATTTTCCCGGGAGGTATCCCAGAAAAAAAATGCGAAGCCAGATAGTTTTTGCAGTACTTTTTCAATTTTGCGCTGGCTCCCCTGTGGGAGGGAGAGGACTCGTGAACAGAAAGGTCTTTCCATTTCGGATAGTAGCGCTCGATGCAATACATCAGCGCCCTTTCCCGGGGAATCGAACCACAGTTTCCACATAGATAGAAATCTCTCAGCCACTCATTTGAAGAAGAGAAGGTCGTTTCTGAATCGCAGGTTACACAATAGCCGTCGTTAGATAAGACGATACTCATATTGAGCTTGACTCCTTCCCATTTATTTTCATCGTCGCATTAACCGCCGTTATTTTACAATATCGGACAAGAAGTTTTATAATTGCCCAATCAAATGGAAGGTGGAGCTGCTATATGATCAAGACCATAGGATGGTTAGAGAGCATAACAATATCCGGCGATACCTTAATTGTCGGAGGGTGGGTGGCAGCCCTTACAGACGGCACAGTTAAGAATTTTGTTAATTTTGTTGTGTATGCGAATGGGAAAACCGTCCCTGTCGCTAAGTGCACCACTGGCCTGCCAAGTCCCGATGTTAAAACTGTTTATCCGAACTTAGCCGGCACAGAGCATTGCAGGTTTATTTTGCATATCCCACTAGACAAAGAAGACACAAAAAGACTCAATAGTTCCGTGCTCTTGGTCTGTCCCATTTTAGAAGGAACGCGTGGCTGTGCTTTAGGGGGCTTGACTCAGAATAGCGCTTATCCTATGCCATCTGAAGAAGATATTAACTTTATAGGAGGCGGGATTGGAGTTGGGTTAGAGTTTTTCGACTATTTTATGAAGTATTGTAACCTCCAACCATCTGACTCTGTATTGGACGTTGGCTGTGGCATCGGGCGGATGGCCTTCCCTCTTACCGCTTATCTTTCGACGGCAGGTCGGTACGAAGGGTTTGATATTTATGACAGTGGAATTACGTGGGCAAAGGAAAACATAACGCCTTTATATCCTAATTTCAATTTTCAAAAGGCAAACATTTTCAACAAACTCTATAATCCACACGGACGAGTTGTCAGTTCCGAGTTTGCATTTCCTTATAGTGATGCATATTTCGATTTTGTTTACTTGACCTCGGTATTTACGCACATGTATCCAGACGACGTGAGGCAGTATTTGAAAGAAATATCCAGGGTCATAAAAAGGGGAAGCAAGTGCCTCCTGACATGTTTTCTGTTGAATACTGAATCAATAAAATTTATACAAAACGGCAATTCAACCCTGCGACTAGTACATAAAATTAACGGCTGCTTCACAGCTGACAAAAAAATTCCCGAAAAGGCTATCGGCTTTCATGAAAACGACCTCCTGAAATGGATATCTGAGCAAAAGCTCATCGTCGCCCAAACGCTTTACGGAAGTTGGTGTGGACGAAAAGACTTTACTAGTTATCAGGATATTCTTATCATAGAAAAGCCTGATGATGCTTCCAAATAATAAATCCATTCACTTTTTTTAACTTGCAAGAGAGCCCATTAAATAAAGTTTTTTATTTTAGCCATGATCTCATCATTAAAGGACTCAGGCCAGCTGCTGCTCCAGTTGACATGTGATCCTTCAAGTCGCCCCCTGTAATCATGAACTTTTTCCAGCGCTGCTATTAATCCAAGCCTTACGCCTTCCAGGGTTGGGTCAACCGCAATTATGTTTGAGGATATCTCCTTCAACCGCTCGCCCGTTTTGTTTTCGAAGGTATTGGTCACAACCATCATCCCGGCAGCTGCCATCTCAAGGGGCGGCAGGCTGGGATGCGGCGTAAACATGAGGCTGAGGCCCAGATCAAACCCGGGGAGCAGGTCGGCATATTCCTTGAGCGTTACTCTCTGCAAAAGCTTCATCGAGACATCTTTAGAAAGCCTGATGCTTTCTATATTACTGACAGAACCGATACCGTAAAACTCCCACCCGCTGGAGTCAAAATATCCTTCCTCTATCACCTTGTTCAAAGCGAGTACGCCAAGGTCAAACATATTCCGAGCCGCATGCTGCTCGGGACGCGCATAGTACAGGAATCTCTTTGGCTTTCTTTCTCTCATGTCCTGTTCATTAATCGAAAAGGTCTGGATGGCATTTTCAAAAGAGACCGAGTTCCGTTCACCGAGTTCCAGGTCGCAGAAAACCCCGAGCTTGTTCCGGCGAAAGTAGTCTCTAAGCAGTTCGGTCGAAAAAATGGCAAAATGCGGAAATCCGTAGGTCTGCTGCGCCAGCGCATAGAATGTGCCCATCGGAAAGGTAAAGGGTTCGTACTCCTGTATGAGATACAGAAACCTTTCAGCCTTCAGATCGGTCACTGCCTTATGCGCTATGTGTGCGGTCCACCAGGTCGACGCGATAAAAACATCTTTTTCATTGACTTCAACAGGAACGGCCCTGTCAAAGGCATATACAACATCTATGCGATCAAAAAAATCTTCAAGACCCTCATAATTTCTGATCTCCCTTCTCCATGCGGGAAGATCGTAATTACAGTAGTCCGTCATAATGATTCTGACAGAAAAGCCGGCATCTGCAAGACGCAGGGCAAAATTGAACTTGCCGATATAGCCTCCGAAAAAATACTTAAAATCAATGGTAGGGATCAGAAGATTCACACGCTTTTTTGCCTCTGCAGAGACTTTAAGCGTTAATGGAGCTATCTTCTGCCTGATTACATCTACCGATCCGACGGATTCCACCTTAACGGCCGAGGAAGATACCTTTGAAGGAACAAGGCCTGTGTACCTGCTGAGGAATCTGTCTTTTCTCAGCCTGAAATAAGAGTTCATCAGCTTTTGCATAATGACACTTCTAAAACAGTAGAACTCGGCGCCGAGAGTGCTTCTTCTCAGGAGCTTTCCCTTCACTCCCTGCACGAATATTCCGAAGGCCGATTGTTCAAACCCGGCAAACTGTTTTATGACAGACCTTTTCCTTATTGCTGCATCGCCGCAGCGTAAAAGCAGGATGTTTGAGATAAGTATTATCCGGACTACATCGTTCAAATACACATCACGGCTGTGCCACAAAAATGACTTGATATGCTGAGACATCTCTCCTGATTTAAGACCCGATCTGACCCTTTGAAAAGCCTCTTTTATCTTCCGGACCGTAATCCCGTTCGATCTGGTGTAGTGCCCGATTATATTGTCTGCATGCTGATAATAGTCGTAGAGAGGCCGGTCAACATATGCCATGGTCCCCTTTGTAAGGGCTATGGACGCCATCCAGTGGTCATGATAAGAGTCCCCTATTTTCTTGGGAAACGGCAAAAGATAGGGCATCAGGTCCCTCCTGATCATGGATGCAGCGCCTGTCACGGTATTGGCAAAGAGAAGGGAATCGAGATGCGTATAGTTATTTTTTCGCGTAGTCCAATAGGTATTGTGGAGCAGTTCTCCTTTGTCATTGACAATATTCATGTCGGAATATGCAAGCATCGTCGTTTGATCAAATCGTGAAACTAATTCGGCAAGCTTATCGGCGTGCCAATAATCGTCCTGGTCTGAAAATGCCACGTACATGGCCTTTTGAGGAACCATAGACAAACACTTTTCGAAGTTATTATAAAAACCAAGATTCGCCGAGTTGCGGCTGATATAAAAACGGGCGTCTCTCGAAGCAATCCCCCTGATGCCCTCGAAAATGTCCCGGCGGGAACCGTCGTCACTTATTATGCAGACCCAGTTTTTGAAAGTCTGCTGAATAATTGAATCAACCTGTCTCGTGAACATTTTCAGATCAGGGTTATAGGTAGTCATGCATATGGCAATAAGCGGGTCTTGTGATGATACATCGAGTCTTTCGAAGAGATGGTCAGAGGCGATTTCCCCTGAGGGCGAGAGCGTAATCATTCCGAGGTCCTGATCGCATTGTTCGCCGTTGTCAAACAGCGCGCGGATAGTCAGGCTTACCTTGCGTGGAAACTCTATCTCTGAAAAAGGAATAAGACTCCAGAATCCGCTGTTAAGGCTATTTCCGTTCCGGTCTACTTCGCGGCACTGGTCGGCCAAGACGTCTACTCTGGCCATGCCGATATTGTGAATCCTCTGCGGAATACCATCTACAAGGATATATACCCTTTTTATATTGAGTGTCGTGTGATAACACCAGCCTGACAGATGAAGAACATTGCCCTTACCGACAATAACCGGTTGGGACAAATCGGTCTCTATCCCGCAAATGAATCGTTTTTCACCTCCCTCTCCTTCGCCTTTAATACTCTTAGCCCCTCTCCCATGAGTGGACCGGATTACGCTCATCGGGTTTCTTGCAAAATCGGCGAGAAACTTTACAGAACGCCGCCGCAGAGAGTTAGGAGGAAGGACTTTGTCTCTGATCCGATAGTACAACGACAGGACCCTCCATCCCCGTGAACGGTAAATATTATTCAGGACAAAATCTTTATCCTGCACGGTTGCAGCCAGATTAGCTATCTGTACGTCCTTATCCCTGAGAATGGCGTCAAGGTTGCCGATATGAACATCCCGGTCCCGCAGGATACCCTCAAGGTTGCCGATGTGCACGTCCCGGTCCCGCAGGATACCCTCAAGGTTGCCGATATGAACATCCCGGTCCCGCAGGATACCCTCACTGTCTTTTAGAGCAGCGTTAAGCGCGGCGTTCGTATTCTCTATTTTGTTATCTTTATTTATAAGTGCAGCATATTTTATTGCCCTGTAGTTAAAGATTCTGATGGGAGTAAATTTATCGATATGCTTGGCAAAGAGCCGCAGGTATTAGTCTCTCTGATAGGAGACATCATTATTCCTCTGGGATATCTGGGATGCACTGCTCCACTGATTATAATCGGCAGTTGTTTTCTTTAAATGGTGAAAAGGATACTTTTCACCTAAACGTATCAGCAGGTCATAGTCTTCGTAAAGTTCGAATTTAGTGTCCAATCCGCCTGAGGCTGCAAGGACTTCCCTGTCAAACAACAGGCACATAAATGGAATATAATTCTCGAAAATAAGGATATCGTAGTCAAAATCCTGAGAGTAAACGAGTTCCTTTTTTACCTTTTTTATCTCTTTTGTGTCAGGGTCATAAACCTCATAAGCCATCAATGAATCCGTATATGCAATCTTCAGGTCGCTCTGCTCAAGGAAAGTGACAAGGGTCTCGACATGGTCGGGATAGAACTCATCATCGTCGTCCAGGAAACCGATGAATTTCCCTTTCGCATTTCCTATCCCGGCGTTTCCTGCATTGGCCCTGCCCATGTTCTTTTCGAGGTGCACGTAATTGAGCGAGATATCGCCCAGCAACAGCTTCAGGTCTTCGGCATCATGGGCGCAGCCGCCGTCATTTACGAGCACTACTTCTATTGGTCTGTATGTCTGAGAGGCAATACTCTGCAAGGCCCGCTTGAGGAGTTTAGGCCTGTCTTTCGTTCTGACAATGATGGAAACCAAACTTCTTTTTTCTTTCATTTTTCTTTTATTTTCAACCGGCTTCATTGCTCCATGAAAAAAATCGATTAGTGCTGAACCGCGTTTTTATTATATTTTATATATGTCTAAATTTGCTACAGCGCTAGTGATAGAAACAAGATGGTTTTTAACAGGGCATGAGGAAAAAATTTGAAACAACTCGACCTTTAATCAGTAGGCTCCTTCCCTTTGTATGACTATCTTTACCGTCTTCAAAAGGATAACTATGTCCAGCCAGAGGTTCCAGTTTCTCACATACCACAGGTCAAGGGTAATGCGGTAATCGTAATTCGTGTTGCTCCTGCCGCTCACCTGCCAGAGCCCGGTTATGCCTGGCTTTGTCAGCAGTATGGTGCGGTCATGTTCTCCCATATCTTCTCTCTCTCTCAGAAGATACGGCCTCGGACCTACAAGGCTCATCTCGCCTTTAAGCACGTTGAAGATCTGGGGAAGCTCATCGAGTGATGTCGTGCGTAAAAGCCTTCCTATCCTGGTTACCCTGGGATCATCCCTTAGTTTCCAGTGCCTCTCCCACTCGTTCTGAGCCTCGGGATGATTCTTTAAAAACCCAGACAACCGGTCCTCTGCATCCGGATACATGGTCCTGAATTTGAAGCACTTGAAAATCATCCCCCTTTCTCCTATGCGATCCTGGGTAAATATAGCCGGCCCCTTCGAATCAAGCCTGATGAGTGCGGCCATTACCACCATAGGTACGGCAAGAAAGGGTATCAGAAACAGGCTTACAACCATATCAAAAGATCTTTTGATGAACATATTCAGAGGATTCGAAAGATTATTTTCTATCTCAAAGGCGAGCACCTCTTCATGAAAGAAATGCTTCAACCCTGTTCCAAGGACCGCAATGCCGAACATGTCAGGAACAAAGAGTATGCGTTCCACCTTATGCTGAAGGTCATTGATAAGACCCTGAAGCCTCTCTTTGCCTGCTCCCGGCATGGCAATAAAGATGTCGGTGATATCGCATTTCTTGAGATAGGTGCCTGCCTCGTTAACTCCCCTGTGAACCTTGATGCCGTCGATTCGCATCCCGAGCTTGTCGCTATCGTCATCGAGAAATCCTACGACCTCATACCCGTAATTTGGTTCTCTCTTCAGTGCGCTCGCCAGAAGCCGGCCGGTCTTGCCGGCACCGAGGATAAGCACTTTTCTCTTCAGAAACCCCAGGTGTCGGAAAAATTTCTTTATGATGGTCCGTATCACCGGAAACAGCACGATCGAAAATATACCCATAAGGATGACGACCGTCCTCGATATGTCACCGCTTAATTTTCCTATGGAAACGATCGTGAACACTCCTATGGTAGAAAAAAATGAAACCTTGCATAACGCCTTTATCTCATCCCAGAAGGAAAACCTTTTTGTATAGAGCCCCTCATAGGAGAAGAAAAAAAGCCATATGAGGAACAGCCACCAGATATCCGTAAAACTGCTGAAGGGAACCTCGGTTGCAAATCCCGAATACAGGTAAGGAAGGATATGGACCCTCACGGCAACAGCAAGCTCGAATACTGCAAGAATAGAAAACATGTCCACAAGAAAGATCGTAATAACCTCGGTTGCAGCCCTGAAGCGGTTGACTGTTTTCATAGCCGGCATATTCTGAAATACCCTCACCTGCTCCTCCGATACGCGGGTGGACCTCACTTAGTATTCCCAACCAAAGGCATATAAGCACAACAGACCATAGCCTAATAGTCCCCGCCGATAAGTGTGGCAGTTACACTCCCCACAGCCACCTTTGTCTGCATCTTGACCGGAATGCGTTTCTGGTCATCTGTCAGCCAAATATACATATCGCCCCTTCTATTGAAAATGCCTTCTGATCTCATCAGCGGCTTGACCACAATCGTATCGAAACTGCCCAATTTCGTTGAAATCTTCTCTTTCCTGAGAATCTGAACTTCAACATTCCAGAGTCTCTTGCTGTCAAATATATCTATAAATACGGGTTTGCCGACCTCTACTGCAAGCGTCCTCATGTAATATAAACTTGAAAGAGGATCAAATATGGAATCCGGGATATCAACCTCCTTCTTCTCTCCGGAGATATTGTCGGTGAAAAAGGCCTTGCGAAGACTCCCGTCAAATATGACTTCCTTGTCACGCCTGTGCCTTCCCTCTCTGATCTTTACGCGGTAACTCCGAGGAAATCCAAAAGATGCTTTGACCTGCGGCTTGCCAAGCACTGATTCTATCCTGTCATCAACCGTATAAAAAACAGAGACCCAGTCCGCTGACCTGGCAGTGGAAACGATCTTTGTAGTCTCCTTATTATCAGTTATTTCGAGCATTGCAGTGCCGGCTTTGATGCCTGTCCAGGTAAGTTCATAGATCAATTTTTCAGGCATCCCGAATCCCAAAACATCAGGAGTACAGCATACAAACAGAAAAAAGAGGTAAAAAAATGGGATCCTGAACCGAAGGGTTTTCATGGGCAGGCTCTTCGTCTCAGGACGCCTCCGAGACGTGAGGCCGCAGGTATCCCGAAATATCCAAAAGAGACAAAGTGCCTTAAAAAGCTGCACCCTACAACTTTTATATCAGGATTATTCAGCGGTACCTCCTGGAGATTTAAGGCTTTTTCTGCTATATTAATACATGTTTATCATTCCTGCAATAGATTTAAAAAACGGCCAGTGCGTCCGGCTGAAACAGGGGAAAAAAGAGGATGTAACCGTTTATTCACGGGACCCACTGGCAACTGCCCGAAAATGGGAGGCATCCGGCGCCAAGGTGCTGCACGTCGTTGACCTTGACGGCGCATTTACCGGCAGGCCTCAAAACATAGAAATCATCCTGCAGATGCGTAAATATGTAAAACTGGCCATGCAGGTCGGTGGCGGCATCAGGGACATCATGACCATAGACAGGCTTGTCTCGGCCGGCATAAATCGCATCATCATAGGGACTTCAGTTATAGAGGATTCAGGATTTGTGGTCGAGGCCTGCAATAAATTCCCTGGAAAGATATTTGTCGGCATCGATGCCAAATACGGTAAAGTCGCGGTGCGGGGCTGGGAAGAGGTAAGCGCTATCGATGCAGGAGAGCTTGCCAAGAGGATTGAGACTGTCGGAGTCGCCGGGATTATCTATACCGACATCTCCAGAGACGGCATGCTCACAGGACCCAATATACCGGCTCTGAAGGAGATGGTCAAAACTGCCAATATCCCGGTAATCGCATCCGGAGGTATCGCTACGATCGAAGATATAAAAAATCTCTTGAACATAAAGAACCTCTGGGGAGCTATTACCGGCAAGGCCATATATACCGGTTCGCTGGATTTAAAAGAGGCGATAAGGCTGGCTGCCGATCATGAGCAGCAGAACCGATGAACCCTGTTACCTCTCGTGTCATCCGGTTGAATACACT
Organism: Nitrospirota bacterium; assembly: GCA_016217695.1. Classification (GTDB taxonomy): domain Bacteria; phylum Nitrospirota; class Thermodesulfovibrionia; order Thermodesulfovibrionales; family UBA6898. The sequence continues at coordinate 15,364 of JACRHE010000144.1, forward strand.
ATACCCTGCGTCAGCATCGCGGCTTTAAGGATCACACTGTGCTCGCCAAAAGGATAATCCCCTGCCTCGACGTAAAAGACGGCCGCGTAGTGAAAGGTGTCAGTTTCGTGAATCTGAGGGATGCAGGCGATCCGGTGGAGAATGCGAAATTCTATGATGAACAGGGAGCCGACGAGCTCATTTTCCTCGATATTACAGCTTCTCATGAGAAAAGAAAAATCATCCTCGACGTTGTAGAAAAAACAGCCGAAGATGTCTTTATGCCTCTGACAGTCGGAGGGGGCATAAAAACCCTGGACGACATCAGGGCCCTGCTGAATGCCGGATGCGACAAGGTCTCGATCAATACAACCGCTGTGAAAGACCCTTTCTTCATAAGCCGTGCCGCTGAAAAATTTGGAAGTCAGTGCATTGTGGTCGCGATAGATGCAAAACGGATAACTCAAAACATGTCGGATGCTACTGGGGAAGACTGGTTCGGAGATGCATCTATGAAAGATGTTATGCTCAATCCGCCTGCCCTGTCCGGCCCTCAGGCGCCACGTGGGAACGGCAGTAGTGGATGGGCTATCTCTACACATGGCGGTAGAAAGATGAAACTCATTAATGCCGTTGCCTGGGCTAAGAAGATGGAAGAACTCGGAGCAGGAGAATTCATGCTAACGAGCATGGACAAGGACGGGACAAAGGACGGCTATGACATCGAGCTGACGCGGACTGTCTCGGAAAACGTCTCGATTCCGGTCATAGCCTCAGGAGGGGCCGGGACCTTGGAACATCTTTATGAAGGTCTGGTTCACGGCAAGGCTGACGCTGTCCTGGCTGCATCCATTTTTCACTTTCGCGAATTGAGCATCCGGGAGGCAAAAGAATATCTTAAATCAAAATCAGTTCCTGTCAGGCTGTAACCGTCTTTCTCCCTGAGCATATTTTTCTCTTATCTTTCGTACCCTCTCGACAACAGGGGGATGAGAATAATAAAAGTCTGCATACAGCGGGTGCGGATACAGATTCGAAAGATTATCCCTCGATAATTTCATCAATGATGTTGCAAGACTCCCGGGCTTTGCTGTCAGTGCGATAGCAAATCTGTCTGCCTCCACTTCATGCCTTCTAGAAAAATAGCTGAAGAGCGGAGTAAAAGGAAACGAGACGATTCCGAAAAGAAAGAACAGAACTGCCAGCTTTGCAAAAAAAGTTTCTCCGCTGATTTCAAAAATATAGGCCAGAAATTCTGAATTGAGAAACCTGAATGATATATAGGCTGCAATAAACGAAAGCAACTCAAATACCACAATCATCTTGAGGACATGCCTCTTTTTCCAGTGTCCGGCCTCATGCGCAAGGACCGCCAGTATCTCGTCCTGATCCATCGTGCTGATAAGGGTATCGAAAAGGACGATCCTCTTGACCCTGCCGATGCCCGTAAAATAGGCGTTAGTATGCCGGCTCCTTTTTGAGGCATCTATCGTAAATACCCTGCTTACTTTTATGCCGGCTCCTTTCATCATATCTTTTATCCTGCTCTCAAGTTCGTGACCTTCAAGGGATGTGAATTTATTGAAAAGCGGCTCAATAACATAAGGCGATATATACATGACGAAGAGGCTGAAGATCAGGAAAAAAGTCCAGACAACAACCCACCAGTAATCAGGACTGGCCTGTATGATCCAGAGGCTCCCGAGAAGTATCAAGCCTGAAAGCACTGTTGATACAAGCAGCGACTTCGCAAGATCCTCTATCCATAATCTCGGCGTCATGGCGTTAAATCCGTATTTATTCTCAATCCTGAACGTGCTGTAGAGGCTGAAGGGTACCGAAAGAATCGTATTTATATAACCCAGGAGAAGAAAAAAAACCGTACCTTTCAGGATGAATGGCAGCTGAAGAGATGTTACCCACGAGTTGTACAGATTCAGAATACCCCCGAAAAGAAAGATCAGGAGCATGGCGCTGCCGAGCAGTGATTCCACAAATGAAAGTGAGCCCTGCTCAACGGAATAGGCATGCGTTTTTTTTAGCGTTGCTTCGTCAATATATTCCTCAAATCCCTGCGGCACCTTCATCCCGTGCTGTTTCATATATCTGAGATTGATAAATTTGAGCCAGTACGTGAAACCCTGGACGAAGATATAGCTGATTGCGATTATGAGTTGATACTTTGTCATTCTTTATTGCGCAGAGGTTCCTGACAATCTTGAATCCGCCTCGGCTGACATCAGGGATTATATCACGGAAGGTATCCGCCAGGCTCCTGTTGACAACCCAGCAAATCTTATCTATAATATTCTAAATAGTGCAACAATGCAACTAAGAAGGAGGTTTCTGAATGGAGAAGAAAAAATATATCTTTGTCCTTTCTCATGCTACCCAGAGCCCGATGGAGGTTATCGGGCTGATGAAGATCGCAACAAACATGAAGGCCTTCGATGACAGCATCGAGCTGGATTTCTTCCTCATCGGAGAAGGGGTCCAGCTTGCCAAGAAGGGCACAGCTGAAACCATTTCCATGGAGATGGAGGGCAAACAGGTTAATGTCGGAGAAATGCTGGAGATGATCAGTGATTTTGGAGTCAAATTTTTTGTCTGTCACGCCTTTATGCCGGGTTTTGGCCTGACAAAGGAAGACCTTATCGAAAATGCCGAGGTCAGATCCAGTTCTTATCTCGGAGAGCTGATGCTCGACGGAAGGATCCCCTTCCAACTCAACCTGTAACACAATCCGACCACACAAAAGCAGCCCTGTGCAAACCGCCGGGCTGCTTTTTTCCAGCGGCATCTTGCAATTAAAAAGAATTTCTTTTAGATTTAAATACCGGGAGGTGCATTTATGAATTGCTGGGAATTTACGGGCTGCGGCCGGAATCACAAAGGAGGATGTCCTGCCTGGCCGGATAATGGCAAGCGATGTGCGGAGGTTGTGGGCACATTCTGCGTAGATAAAGAGTATGTCGTTGGGATTAATGCCGTCAAGCTGAGAGATTGCAGGAAATGCGATTTCTTCAACAGCGTCCATTATAAAGGCAATAAGATTGTCTGACTGTTAGAGAGGTCTACCTTATTATGCAGTTTAGAACCTCTTATGAAGGACTCTGAAAGTCGGCAAAAGGAAAAGTTTCTGTGCATTTCCCATGTCACATTAGGTAGAGTATATGCACCATGCTTTTTGAAGAACTGGATATCCCTGCTCCTATCCTTGAAGGGATTAGGGCAGCCGGCTTTGCCGAATGCACGCCTGTGCAGGCAATGACATTACCGGCAGCTCTGCAGGGCAAAGACATCACTGCTCAGGCGCAGACAGGAACGGGGAAGACAGCCGCGTTTCTGATTGCCGTTTTTTCACGCATGCTCAGCCTGCCGCCATCAGCACCAGGGCCTTCACCCCGGGCGCTCGTCATAGCGCCTACACGCGAACTCGTGGTTCAGATTCATACTGAGGCGAATGTTCTGGGAGGACCTGCCGGTTTAAGGATCGTTCCGGTCTTCGGCGGCATGGATTATGAGAAACAGCGCGATGCGATATCAAAAGGCGCAGACATGCTTATAGGCACACCGGGCCGCCTCATAGACTACCTGAAGCAGAGAGTCTATAGCCTGAAGAAGACCGAGTTTCTCGTCATCGACGAGGCAGACCGCATGTTCGACATGGGTTTCATAAGCGATCTCCGTTTTCTCCTCAGAAGGATGGCACCCTATGACAGACGTCAGTCCATGCTCTTTTCTGCAACCCTCTCCCATCGCGTCCTCGAACTTTGTTATGAGCACATGAACAATCCCGAACGGTTTGCGATAACTCCGGAGCAGATGACGGTAGAACAGGTGGAGCAGATACTGTACCATGTGGGCAAGGACGAAAAATTCAACCTGCTCCTCGGCATTCTCAGACATGAGCCCGATGGCCGGTACCTCATCTTCTGCAATATGAAGTCGACAGCGGAAAGGCTTGAACGTCTCCTGAACGCAAATGGGTTTGCAACCGCCGCGATCACCGGGGATCTGCCCCAGCATAAGCGCATGAAGGTGCTTTCCAGGTTTAAAGAAGGCTCCTTGCCGATCCTTGTTGCGACAGACGTAGCAAGCCGCGGCCTTCATATCGAGGGCGTAACCCCTGTAATCATCTATGACCTCCCTCAGGATGCAGAGGATTATGTACACCGGATCGGAAGAACCGCAAGGGCAGGAGCAGGCGGCAAGGCGGTCAGCCTCGCCTGTGAAGAATACGTGCACTCGCTCCCTGATATTGAGGATTACATAAGGCAGAAGATCCCTGCCGTGCCCGTGACAGACGAGCTGATCATCACTGATTACAAAAAGGTATCTGAAAGGCGCTATCAAAAAGAGCCCCCGCCCCGCAGAAAAAAGCAACAATGGAAAGGCAACAGCGAAAAGCCCACCAAACCTCAACTCACCGAGGGACGGAAGAACAGATCGGCAGATCGCGGGGGACCGGACAGGAGAAGGAAAGATATCAGGAAGCCGTAAATTCATGAAAAGGTGAGTAATGGAAAACTTCGATACGATTGCTGAACTCTTTAGACGCGCAATTTCGATCGAAAAAAAGGCCGGTGTTTTTTACCAGGGCCTGTCAAAAAAGTTCTCGAATCATCCCGCTGTCTCCGACTTCTGGAAAACAATGATGCACGATGAGGCTGAACATGCCGGCATACTGCAGAACATCCTCGACTCACTTTCAGAAGAACGGCGCGAGGAGACGGTTGATGTGTCTGTGATGAACATATCAAAGGAAGAAGTCGATTATTTTTCATCGGTATACAGTTTATTGCGGATAGAAACATTGGACGATGCATATGAGCTGGCTTTCCGGCTCGAATCCTCAGAGATAAACTCAAAGGTTCAGTCCCTGATCAGCAATTATGTCCCTTCAGAAAAAAGGGCGTCCTTAATTTTATCCGTTTTGAAAGACCACATTTCGAGACTGGATGATTTCTCAAAGTTATTCGGGAATGAAGAACGGCGAAAGAGCGTTATGGCAGAAGGGGATCTGTTCAGCAGCTAATAAAAACGTCAAACGGTATCGATCTCGTCATAAAGAGGAGATGATTTGGAGTAAAAGGGAATCTTGTCTCCTGATGTGACATATTCATAAGCGCCTGCAGAAACAGAGCCGGCAACGATGCCGGCGGTTACACCTAGGAGTCCGGCCTTTGCAGGATGTCTCCGGTCGGCCAGCATGCCGATCGCTGTACCTGCCGCAGCTGCAATTCCAAGCCATATGAAATAGTGCGACCTTTTCATCGAATCTGTTTCCTCCAAAAAAACAATATAGGATACCATGAACAGCCTGCCGCAGACAAAACCAGGCGTTGCCACAAGACATCGCGGGGAAACTGATTGTATACTAAGACAGGGCTGACAGCCCAGCCGCCCTTCTGGCGAATGAAATCACTCGTGCGGTAAAATAAAGGTGAACTCCTTAAACAGATACTACGATAGGCTGAGAGGAAGCGTGGTCGCATGCATAGGCTTCGTGCTTTCCCCCCTGTCATGGTGGAATGATCTCTATGTGAACATTCCTATCGCCTATGTCTGTGCTTGGCTTGTCAGTCTGTTTTATCCCGATGCCTTTTTGTCGGTCTTTGCCGGCTCCTATCTGGCGACAAACGTTCTTGGGTTCATTCTTCTTCACAAGGGAATAAACAAAACCCTATCAAAAGACGAACAAAATAAAATTCGATATACAGGAAAGAATATTATCAGGGACATTGCCATTTCACTCTTTTATACGGGACTTATGGTAGTTCTCATAAAGCTTCAGGTCATCCGCCCGGTCCAGCACTACCTTAAATGAAAAGGCCTGCTGCCTGAATCCTCTTATCTATACTGCTGCCGCAACGTCGCCTTTCTGAAAAGGCTCCCTTTTTTCCTCGTTCCCTGCGGGGTCACGATAAACCAGCTCGTCCGTATCAAGATCGTACTCGGGAATGCCCGGGTTATTCCACCACCTGAGAAAGTACTGGTAGAATGGGACATAGAGGCTTCCGGGGCTCTGGTTGTGTTTAAAGACAAATTCCGGCATCGCCTGGACGTCAAATCCGGCATGATAATGCTTCAGCCAGACATAGTCCCCTGATATCGCCACCTTCAAAAAAGGCACCTCCCCATAAAGCTTGAGTCTGACATTCTTCTGCACTGCCCTGAGCTCTTTGAGAAAGTCGATGCTTTTCCTGATCTGTTCCCTGAAATGCTGTGGGGTCATCTCCGGGTCCAGGATGCTCCTGGCCCTTATGCTGGCCCCATCACTGAACGGATTGAGCAGCATAATCTTCGCCTCCCGGCAGTTTTTTATCACGCCATGAAGGTCTCCCCCTGAATCTGCAAAGGTCCTGTAGCCGGTCGAGCCGATGACCATGACATCCCTGGCAATGCCCTCTCTCTCCTTAAGTCTTTTAGATCTTCTTCGCGCAAAGAAACCCTTTGACGGAGATACGAATACAAGACCGGCCTCTCTTGCCATGCGGGAATATCTCCGGTCGTTCCAACTGCGGCCTATGTAGTTAAAAAACAGTATGAGAATGACGGCGAGTGCGATCTCAACAGAAACGAGGAAAATCTTCTCATTCCCTATCCAGGTCCAGTAAATCAGAAACTTCTTCGCCACGAATTCAACGGTATAGGGTAAAGATAGGGCAAAGGCCGCACTCATCAGTATGAGCATGACATGGTAAAGGATATGTGCAGGCCCTTTTATAAAATCCTTAAGACGTCTCTTGCTAAACATGCTCACCTCGTTAATTTCAGGAATAGAATTGAATATCAGGGGTATCAGGAAAAGATTATCAGGGTAGTAAGTAGCAAAAAGGCAACATCTGTCTCAGCCTCAGGGGCTTTTTCGACCACACGCTCGGATAATGAGACAGCGACACGCATCCTGTCCTCACTCATAGTCGAGAGCTTGTCTCTCACCTTTTCGAGAAGGTCAGGATCTACAATCTTAGTCTCAAGCACAGCCAGCACTCTGAACATATCCGTGCGCTGGTCCAGCAGCCTGTTCCGCCCGGCTGCAGAAGCGGCAACATGCTGGCCCGGAGTTCCGGTCACAAGGTGCTTTACACCGGCATGCATAATCCTGCCGCCAACTTCGGAGGGCAGTATCTTTAAATCTGCGGCAGATCCGGCACTGTTAAAACAGAAAGTGCATACAACGGCTACGAACAGCGAAAACACTTTCCCTCGTCCCATGCTCAAGCCTCCGTTTTCTCTGGTTTTACCGGCTCTTCAATTTTTACTATAGAAATGATAGCACGTAAAATCTAAAAGGGGGATTAATTTTTCTTAATGTTGTCGCAGTCTTTGGCGGTCTTACCCCATAAGAAGGGCCTGACAATGTCAGGCCCTCTTTTCGCTGCATAAAAGCCTGTCTTAGCGCCTGATCTTTTTCACCTGCTCCTTTTTGGGAGCCACAGGCCAGTTATTGAGATCATGGGCTACCTTGTGGCAGTCATAACAATTCGGGAACTTGGCCATGATCCCGGCGGGATGTTTGGCGCCATGACAGCTCTGGCATTTCGGAATCATCTTATGTCTTGCCTGATGACAGAACGAACAATTAAAAGTCTTGTGCTTTGCAGAGCTTGCGTTCAGCAGATCAAAGGCCTTTTTGTGGCAGGCGGCGCAAAGCTTTGACGGCACATCATCATACGCAATCACCTTTGGCATGTGAGCCTTATGACATTTACCGCAATCCGATGCGGCCATGTCTGACGCATGCGGCTTGTGACACTTCAGACATTCGGGTTTTTTGCGGTGGACACTCCCGTGGCATGTTGTGCAGGAAAGAGAAGTGTGTTTGCTCCTGTTTTCCCTGAGCTGGACAATCTGTTTGTCATGACAAGTAAGACATGGCTCAGTTGTGTTATCAGGAAATAATATGTTCAGAGGCGTATGCGGATTCTTATGGCATGTCAGACACCCCTTTAATTCAAAATGCTTATTCCCCTGGTGGCACTGACTGCAGACGGGAATGGGTTTTTTCACCTTTGGGGGATGCCCCGCGTGACAGTCCTGACAGGTGATCAGCTTATGTTTCATTCCGGCAGATGCTATATCCGCAGGGGGGCCGTCATGACACTTGACGCAATCGTCATTTGAAAGCATCGGCCGGACCTGAGCCTCGCCTGCGGAAAAGCAGAGAGAACAGCAGGCAGCCAAAATCACTAATACCAGTATTGCAATTTTCATCACGGATCTTTTCATTACCCCTCCTCAAAATATATAAAGAGCTTCCCAAAAAATCAGGGAATTATGTCATATTTAAAAATCGGCAGTCAATCGTTCATCACCCATAGCATTAATTTGCGACGCCCTTGCGGCTTCAAGAAACTTCTCCACTATGATCCTGTAATCCTCCTCCGTATCCATATCAAGGATCACGCCCTCATCAGCCACATCAGCAAAAAGAGTCTGATCGGGGTTGCTGCTGATAAGCTCGCGCAATGTGATTGCTGAGTATATTTCCTTTATCATGCCAAAAGGGAAAAGCGAAGGATGCCCCCTTTTACCCCGATAGACAGGAATGATTATTTTATCAGGACTCGCCGCATGGAGCTGCAGAAGTCTTTCAATGGTTTCAGACTGTATCAGCGGATGGTCCGCCAGACAGACAAGAACTCCGGTTGAGGAAGCATCGACCTGCCGCAATCCTATCCTTATCGATTCGGACATGTCGCTCTCGGGATCGTCATTCCTGACAAGCCTCAGGGCATGACCCCTCAATGCACTCCGTATGGCTGCATCATCCCTGCCTGTGACAACTACAACATCCCTGACACCTGCCTCAAAAATAGCTTCAACGCAATATAAGATGGCCGGCTTCTCACCGATTGGCAGAAGCTGTTTTGTCCGCCCCATCCTTCTGCCCGAACCCGCTGCAAGCAGAAGGGCAGATACCTGATCCTGCATTCGACCTCCGTTTTTGAATAACCTGTGCCATGATGCTGATTGCTATCTCTTCAGGCGTTACAGAACCTATAGACAGCCCGACAGGGATGACGACCCTTCCGATATCATCATCTGAAAATCCAGCGTCATGAAGGGTCCTGAAGAGAAGGGCCTTTTTCCTTTTGCTTCCGAGAAGGCCGATGTATTCCGCATCTGTTCTTAACGCAGCCTTGAGTGCTTCGAGGTCGTGATTGTGACCCCTGGTCGCGATAACTATATAGGACTTTCGATTAACAGAGATTCTAGGAAATACGTCCTCGAAGTCATGAACAATGATCTCATCCACATCAGGCAGGCTCTCCCTGTTTGCAAACTCTTCCCGGTCATCCGCCACTATTACCCTATAACCTGAGAATTTAGCTACTGTTGACAATGCCTTGCCTACATGTCCTGCCCCGAGGATTACCAGGTCAGGTTGCAGCGTGACCGGTTCGATATAGACAAGGACTTTTCCTCCGCAAACGAGGCCCCCGTGTCTTTCGGTAAGCTCAAACGGTACGGTCATCGGCAGCCCGTCCTTCATAGCCATCAGCGCTGTCTGTATAATTTCCGCATCTATGCATCCGCCGCCGAGGGTCCCGAGGGTGCTTCCATCGTCTCTGATGAGCATCTTGGCCCCCTGTTTTTGGGGAGAAGACCCAACGGACTGCACAATCGTTGCGACCGCTGATGACCTGCCGTCTTTTTTTAGCCTCAACAGTTCTTCATAAATTTCCATGCATTACTCCCTCAATGAGTGAAAATACGGCACTCACGCATTTATCTTCTGACGGCGATATTGAGACTTTCATGCCTGCAGTCCTCCGACTCCCACGGGAAGACTGCGTATGCGTTTCCCTGTAACCGCAAATATGGCATTGCAGACAGCAGGCGCGATCGGAGGAACACCAGGCTCGCCCACTCCCTGAGGAGTTTCCTCACTCGGTATTATATACACCTCGACCTTAGGCATCTGCTTCATCCTGACCATCGGATAGTCGTGGAAGTTTGACTGGAGAACCCTGCCGTCCTTAAATGTAATAGCCCCAAAGAGCGCTGCCGAAAGACCGAAGACAACTCCTGATTCCATCTGGGCATAAACCGTATCCGGATTTACAGTTCTGCCGCAGTCAATTACACATACCACCTTGTGCACTCTCACCTCTCCTTTATTGCTCACTGACACCTCTGCGACCTGGGCCACAAAGCTGCCGAAGGATTCATGCACTGCTATACCACGTCCATGGCCATTCGGAAGAGGACTGCCCCAGCCTGCCTTCTGCGCTGCCAGTTCGAGTACCGCCTTGTGCCTCGGGTGCTTATGGAGAAGAGACATCCTGAATTCGTAGGGGTCTTTTGCTGCAGCATGGGCCAGTTCATCGATAAAACTCTCTACAACAAACGCGGTATGGGAATGCCCGACCGAGCGCCACCATAGGACCGGAACGCCTATGTCAGGGCTGTGCAGATCAACTGAGATGTTCGGAACGTCATAGGGCATATTGGAGGCGCCTTCAACTGAGGTGCCGTCCACTCCGTTTTTTATAAATCCCTTTTCAAAGATCGTGCCCTTGATTATGGACTGTCCCACTATCGTATGCTGCCATGCAACCGGCATCCCATGACTGTCGAGCCCAGCGGAGATTCTGTCATACCACATCGGTCGGTAATATCCACCCCTGATATCATCCTCTCTTGTCCAGACTACCTTAACCGGCTGTTTCACTGCCTTTGCAACATGCACAGCCTCGACCACAAAATCAGACCTCGGATTGGCCCGCCTGCCGAAACCACCGCCAAGCAGCGTGGTATGAATCTTCACCTGCTCCTGCTTGAGACCTGCTGCCGCTGCCGCTGCATTTCTGTCAATGGTCTGAAACTGGGTACCTGTCCATATCTCGCACCGGTCTTCACGAAGATCAACAAGGCAGTTCAGCGGCTCCATTGTGGCATGAGCCAGATAGGGAACTTCATACTCCGCGCTTATCTGCCTGACCGACTTTGCAATGGCACCACTGGCATCACCCTCTTTCTTTGCGACCACCCCGGGGGTCATCGAAAGGTTTGCATACCGGGACCTCAGCCTCTCGGTGGATAGCCCTGCATTTTCACCTTCCTCCCACTCGACTTCAAGGGCCTCACGGCCATTAAGTGCAGGCCAGAAGCCGGTTGCCACAACCGCAATCCCTGACGGTACCTGCACAACCTCTTTTACTCCCGCTATCTTTCTGGTCTTCTCAGGGTCGAATGTTTTCACCTTCCCGCCGAAGACAGGAGGTCGCGCTACCACTGCGGTAAGCATCCCCTTAACCTTTGCGTCTATGCCGAAGACGGCCCTGCCGCTGACCTTTTCCGGCGTATCAAGGCGTTTCGTCGCCTTGCCTATGATCTTGAAGTCAGCAGGCTTTTTCAGCACAACCTCCTTGGGAGGATCGAGTATTGACGCCTTTTCTGCCAATGCCCCAAAGGAAAGCCTCTTCCCGGATCTGTCGTGAATCACATATCCCTTGTCAGCGCGGCATGATCCTTCATCTACCTTCCAGCTATCAGCAGCAGCCTCAATCAGCATCAGACGTGCTGCAGCGCCTGCCTTCCGGAACTGATTCCAGGTCGAACGGATACTGGAACTGCCGCCTGTCCCCTGAACAGGTCCCCACTCTGTGTGGTTATATTCAGGCGCAACAGGCGCTGATTCAACACGTATCTTCGTCCAATCGCATTCTAATTCTTCGGCAATAAGCATAGGCAGGGATGTGTAAACACCCTGCCCCATCTCCGACTTATTCACGATTATGGTCACTATATCGTCGTCGCCGATACGGATAAAGGCGTTTGGTGCAAACGACTTTGCTTTTCCGGGACCTGCAAGGGCTGATTTTGGAACAGGGAGAGAAAACCCAAGTATCAGACCGCCGCCCAGCACTGCGCCTGTCTTGAGAAGATCACGGCGGCTTATGTTGATTATCCTGCTCATTTTTTGCCCCCCTTCGCAGCCACTCCCGCAGCCGTCCGTATGGCACGACGTATGCGCTGATAGGTCCCGCACCTGCAGATGCACCCAGACATGAGTTCATCTATATCTCCTTCTGTCGGTCTGGGATTGCTCTTGAGAAGTGCCACTGTCTGCATTATCTGTCCTGACTGGCAATAACCGCACTGAGGCACCTCCTCGGAAATCCAGGCCTTCTTGACAGGATGGGTTTCTGAAACACCTTCAATAGTTGTTATTTTTTTCCCCTGTGCATCCCTTACGGGCGTCTGACACGAGCGTTCAGCCTTGCCGTTGATAAGTACGGTGCAGGCTCCGCATTGAGCCATGCCGCAGCCGAATTTTGTTCCGGTGAGTCCTATATGATCCCGGATCACCCATAACAGGGGGGTATCAGGACTTACATCTACCATATGACGCTTGCCGTTTATCACGAGAGAAATCATAAACACCTCCTGCAGATTCATTCATGAAAGTATCATTGACGATGAAAAAAGTTTATCATGAATTTCAGAGAAAGCAACTCTCCGACATCCAGGAATTGAACTGCCTTTGGAGATCCAGAGGATGATTTTTGCTTAAAGACGGGACTGTCAACATAGTTGTGATTTGCCAATCCGAGGACAACATTCATGACTCAGCCTGATTTTTGATATACTTGATGAAGTCAGGATGCTGACAAAAGACATATGGAACGGCTCACAAGGCATCAGGTATTAAAAATGTCTGTCGAAAGCGGCAAGGTAAGCGGATATGACCTTTCAGGGATCGATCTAAGCGGCCTTGACCTCATCGCTGTGGATTTCCGCGGCTCCAATCTGAAAGGAGCAAACCTCAGTGGGATGAATGCAAGCGGATCGGTCTTTGATCAGGTCGACATGACCGGCTGCAACATGAGCAGCTCAAATTTCACCCGTGCAAATTTTAGAAATGCCCGTCTTGAGGGCTGCAACCTGACTTTTTCAACTTTTACGAACACTGATTTTTCCGGAGCCGCGCTGAAAGAAGCAGACTTTACCAACTCCAAGCTTACTGCTGCAATCTATCGTGGTGCAGATCTAACAGGGGCCAATCTTCAGATGACTGACGCTGGGACAGCCTGCCTCTCAGGGGCGAGGCTCTCACATGTCAGTTTCAGGGGAGCCAGCCTGACAGGAGCTGATCTCTCGGGCGCCGACCTCAGAGATGCAATGCTCCATGGTTCGGATCTGAACATATCGGACCTCTCGGCTGCGGACCTGAGGGGCGCAAAACTGCTGGATGCGTCCTTGATAGGGGCCAATCTCAGGAATGCCGATCTCAGAGGGGCAGTCATGGGAAGCGCTGATCTGACAAGAGCGAACATAGAGAACACACTGACGGATTAGGGACAGCAGACCGAGAATCTCTCAGATTTCATGCAAACTTTACTCATGTACGAAATGATTTGTCGCTTCCGCAGTTTCATTTTCCTGGAACAAGGATAAGATCACCCCCCCCCTGCGCCCTGCTCTTTTCAGGATAGTGCTGGGTCACCAGAGTTCTGTATCCAGGGGCGGTGACACGTATATGGATATGAGGCGGCCTTCCGTAGTAGGGAGGCGGAAAGTGACTATCGAAGCGATAAGCTCCCGACCTATCCGGGATGACTGTTGCCCGGTAGGCGTCACTATATTCTCCATCGGGTCCTGCCAGCCAAAATTCGATCTTTACCCCGCTGATCGGGGAACAGTCCTTTGCCGACTTCACCACTCCGGAAAGCACATACCCATTGCCCACAGCCGATCTCACAGGCGCATCGGGTTTGTAAAAAGGACCGAGCATATCTGGCTCGGTGGGCTTGCATGCGGCAAAAGAATTTGCAGTGTGCATAATCATGAGACAGCCAAGCATCAAACTCGTCAAAAGTCCTCTCATAATTAATATGATAATGCACTTTCTGAATTATGGAAGAGGTGCCACGAAAAAAAAAGGCCCCGATTTGATCGGGGCCTTCTATAATTAATCCGGCGGCTACCTACTTTCCCAGGACCTTTCAATCCAAGTATCATCGGCCATGGAGGGCTTAACTTCCGTGTTCGGGATGGGAACGGGTGTAACCCCTCCGGCAATACCACCGGAAACCTTAATTCCAAGGGAATTAATAATAACATCAAAGAACAGAATTTTTCAACCCTTTTTTGAGGGGTGATCCTGTCTTTGACAACAGGAGGGAAGATAGAATAAGGGTCAAGACACACGGTCAATTAGTACTGGTCAGCTGAATGCATTA